>DIME01000059.1 GCA_002425405.1 Candidatus Accumulibacter vicinus | reverse complement strand
TCGGTGGCGGCAACTCCGGCGTTGAAGCGGCGATCGACCTCGCCGGTGTCGTCGGCCAGGTCACCCTCCTCGAATTCGAAGCCATTTTGCGTGCCGACGCCATATTGCAGAAAAAGCTCTTCAGTCTGCCCAACGTGAAGGTGATCACCCAGGCCTTGAGCACCGAAGTCACCGGCGATGGCCAGAAGGTCAACGGCCTCTTGTACACCGATCGTGCCAGCGGTGAGTCGCAGCGCATCGACCTCGAAGGGGTGTTTGTGCAGATCGGCCTGCTCCCCAACAGCGAGTGGCTCAGGGGCACCATCGCCCTTTCTCGGCACGGCGAGATCGAGATCGATGCGCGCTGCGAAACCTCGCTGCCGGGCGTCTTCGCCGCCGGTGACGTCACCACGGTTCCTTACAAGCAGATCGTCATCGCCATGGGTGAAGGCTCGAAAGCCGCGCTCAGCGCCTTCGACCACCTGATTCGCCGTTCGCTCCCCTGAAGGAGGAGGGTGCTGCCGCCAGCCCCTGCGGGAGCTGGCGGCCAGCAGGAACCCCTCTGACGGCTTGATCGCCAGACCACGGTCAGGTAAGGTTCAAGCCATGAAGATCCCCGATACGACTGCAAACCTGCAGCAAACCCTCGGCAAGGAAATGTCGAGCAAGCGGGCTCTGCTGATTGATCGCTATCCGAACGCCCGCACTTCGCTGCGCATGATGCTTTCGGCGATGGGTGTTGGCCTGATAGACAATGCCGGCACCTCGGCCGACGTCTTCCGGCAACTCAGGGCGCACCGTTTCGACATCATCCTCTCCGATTATCTGCTCGAGGACGAGCGCGACAGTCAGCAACTGCTCGAAGAGTTGCGCGAGCAACATCTCCTGCCACGGTCTACCGTATTCATCGTGATCACCAGTGAACGCGCCTATCACAACGTTGTCTCGGTGGCCGAACTGGCGCCGGATGACTACCTGATCAAGCCCTTTACCGCCCACGAATTGAACGTACGTCTGGCGCGCGCGCTCTACAAGAAACGCTTCTTCGCGAAACTCTACGAGCATCTCGACAACGGTGCTTACGTTGAAGCGCTGGTGACCTGTGAACGTCTGATCAGACAGGATAGCGGCTTTCGGTTTGATGCACTGCGGTTCAAGGGAGAGATCCTCAATACGTTGGGCAGCCATGCTGAAGCGCAGCGCGTCTACCAGCAGGTACTGGCACAACGGGCCGTTCCCTGGGCCCGCATGGGCCTGGCCATGGCACTGCGAGGACAACAACAAATGTCCGAGGCCGAAGCATTCGGGCAATCACTTATCGACGACTTCCCGGAATTTATTGCGGCCTACGATTTTCTCGCCGAAGTGCAGGAGGAGGTGGGCAAGCTTCCGGAAGCCCAGGAAGTGTTGCAGCGCGCGGCGATGATTTCACCCAACAATTCGACACGACAACGCATGGTTGGCGACGTGGCGGCACGTAACCAGGATCTCCAGGCCGCCGAAAGAGCCTACGGCAAGGTGCTCCAGCGTCGCCGCAACTCGTCACTGAGGGACATTGACGACTACACCAATCTTTCGCGGGTGATGCTCGACCGTGGTCATACCACTGCTGCCCGGCTGGTCACCGAAGAACTCCGCCGTGACTGGCGAGGCAACCAGCAAGGCGAATTTGCTGCGCTGGTCATGGAAAGCCTGTGTGCAAACAAGGAGGGCGAACCCGCCAAGGCCAAGCGGGCAGTGGAGAAGGCACTCATCCTGCATGAAGCCTTGAAAGACGAAGGCCGTAGTGCGGCGGTTTCGGAAAAACTGGCGCTCGACCTGGCACACGCCTGTCTGGTCACTGGCGACGAAGAAAATGCACGCGAAATTGCTCGCAGGATCGCCGCCGAAAACCATGAAAACCGCATCATGATCGCCCAGGTCCAGAGCATCTATGCCAAAACCGGCAAGGCCGCAGACGGTCAGGCGCTGCTCGCGCAGGTCGGTCGGGAAATCGTCGAACTCAATAACCGCGGCGTTCTGGCCGCCCGCCGCGGCGATGTCGAAGGCTCGGTGAAGTTGTTGATGGAAGCCGCGGAACGGGTACCCAATCTGCAGTTTCTGGTCAATGCCACGAAAGCGATTTTTACCCTGCTGGAACGGAAAGGCTGGGATCCTGTACTGGCAAGACGAGGCATTCGTTTTCTGCAACTGGCACAGGCCAGGGAGATGCGCAACCCGAAGGTGGTTTCGGCGCGCGAGCTGTACCAGCGTGTCGCACGCAAATACGGCGTCGCAACGGTTCCGTTCAGCGCTTCGGGGACCCTGCGCGGCAAGGGCAGCTTCCTATAGCCATTTGAATGGAAATTTGAATGGAATAGTGTCTATCGCGAATTTGATAATCAGGACGGTCACCACGCACAAGAACCCCTTCCGGATGAAACCGCTGCCATGGCGTATCGCAAGATGTGTGCCGAGGAGCGAACCGAGCACGTTGCAGCCGGCCATCACCAATGCCAGCAACGGTAGAAAGTGGCCATGCGGGATGAAAAAGCCCAGTGCTGCGATGTTGGTGGCAACATTGACCACTTTCGACGCTGCCGAGGCATGCAGAAAATCAAATCCGAAAAGGCGGACAAACAGAAAGATCAGGAAACTGCCGGTCCCGGGTCCAAAAAAGCCATCGTAGAAACCGATCGCGCCACCCAAAATCAGGGCATACGCGAGCTCCTGTCCGCCTTTGTGCCGGGGCTGATGAATCGCCCCAAAATCGCGCCGAACGAAAGTGTAAGCGGCCGCTCCGACGAGCAACACCAGGATCAGCGGACGCAACATCGCCGCAGGCAGCCAGGTGACGGCCATCGCGCCGGCATAGGCGCAGGCAAACGCAGCCAGAGCGGCCGGCAGTGTCGTTCGCCAGGGCATCTCGATACGGCATGCGTAGCGCAAGGCTGCATTGCTGGTGCCGAATACGCTTGAAAACTTGTTGGTCCCGAAGAGAGTCGCCGGCATTTCCTGCGGCATCGCGTTGAACAACGCCGGGATCTGGATCAGCCCACCGCCACCAACCACTGCATCGATCAAGCCAGCAAACAGAGCGGCCACGGCCAAGCCGGCCAGCAGCGAGTAGTCAAGGGCCTCCATCGCGGCTCAGCTCTGCGCGATGAAGAAGAGACGGTTGAACGGGAACAGCGTGGCGGCACGCAGCCGCTCTCGATAGACCGCCAGAAAGCGCTCGACTGCCGGCGGGTCGAGGCATTCTAGCCAAGGCAGTGCTGCGTTCGAGAAGATCAGGCCGGGAGGGAAATCAGACTGCCCGCTGGCAATTTCCGCCAGCCGCCAGTCAATCGTCGGCGCCGTGGCAGCGGCATTGGCAAGCATCGCCGAATCGCTGTCGACGCCAATGATCTGCGCACCCGGCCAACGTTCGGCCAATAGCTGCGTGACGTTGCCGGCCCCACAGCCGAGATCGACGATGCGGCTTGCCGACCTGAAGTCAAGTCGGGCCAGGAGATCCAGCGCGGGTCTTTGCCTGGCATCAGCGAATGTCAGGTATTGCTCGGGGTTCCAATTCATCCTGAGCGAATTCTAACACTACGCTGAAGACACCCTCCATCGCGTCATACCGGTGCGGTGCACCGGGAGTTCGATGCGTTAACATATGCCTACAGAGGTCCGTCACTCTACCGGGTTCGCTCGGTTCGCTCCGAAGGGTTTGGCGGGCGGCAGAAATCTCATTTTTCCAGCATGTGCGCCTGACATTCACGTAAGCTAGGAGAGTTTTTTTGAATCTTGTAAGGGCCACATTGAATGATCCGATGAATGTAATATGGCCCAAGGTAACCGTGATCATTGTCAACTGGAATGGCGAACGATTCCTTGACCGGTGTCTTTCGGCGCTGCTGGCTCAGACGGTAGCACCGCATGAGATCCTTCTTGTGGATAACGCGAGTTCCGACGGATCACTTGACCTTGTACGGAGATTTCCTTCGGTGCGTTTGCTGGCACAGGACCGCAACCTCGGTTTTGCGCGCGGCAACAATCTGGCGATCGAAGAGGCGTCAGCCGAGTCTGAATGGATCGCCTTGCTCAATCCGGATGCTTTCGTCGAGCCGCGCTGGCTGGAAGCATTACTGTTGGCAACGCGCGATTATCCGGCTTTTGAAATATTCGGTAGCAAGCTGGTTGCCGCCGCCGATCCGGCCATATTGGATGGGGCCGGTGATGCTTATCACGTCAGCGGCTTGGTCTGGCGGCGAGGGCATGGGGCACCGGTCACCTCTGTTTCGGAACAGGTGCGGGAAGCGTTCTCTCCCTGCGCGGCGGCGGCGCTTTATCGGCGAAGCGCATTGGTCGAGGCAGGAGGTTTTGATGAGGACTTTTTTTGCTACCTGGAGGATCTCGACCTCGGTTTCCGTTTACGGCTGGCGGGATATCGCTGCCTCTATGTATCGGCATCGGTGGCCCATCATGTCGGCTCGGGTACGACCAGTGGGCAGCACAGCGATTTTGCCGTGTATCACGGGCATCGCAATCTGGTGTGGACCTACGTGAAAAACATGCCATGGATACTGTTCTGGGCGTTCCTGCCCTTGCATCTGGCGATGAATCTGGTCGCCCTGCTGGTGTTCTCATGGCGCGGCCAGGGACTCACGATGCTGCGCGCCAAACGGGATGCGCTCAAGGGTATCCCGGACATGTGGCGGAAACGGCGTTCGCTTCAATCCACCCGCATTGCAACGGTGCGTGAAATCTGGCGCTTGATGGATAAAAGCATCATCCCGACCAAGCGAGGCAGTATGGCGTGCGATTTATCCATGATCTGTTGGCAGCGATCAGGCAAACGCAACACCGCTGACCCTGGTGGCTGACCGCATCCGCCCGATCAAGGCCGAGGCGGACGCCCAAGCGCCAGCCTCTGCTTTGCCTGCCGGGCAATGAAGGCAACGCGAGGTGGCAAGAGATTGATGATGCGATGCCGAAATCCCCTTTTGGCTGGCAACTCGCTGCTGGCGGTTTGCCCGTTGGCTTTCCACCAGGACAGGAAACAGTCATGCTTCTCAGCCAGATAAGGATCAGGGAAGGCGGCTCTCAGATCGCCACGTTTGCGATAAATGCGTCTTGCCTGCAATGGGATCAACTCACCATTACTGAAGCTTCCGTATCTCCAGTGCCTGTAGATCGGATTGCTGTTATCGGCCTGCTTCAGATCAGCAGCATACCCATTCCAAAGCTCATGCGCCACCCGCTGACTTGCAGCATAACGCATGAGCATACCCAGACCAGCGCCACTATCATAGCCGGTAAAGTGATAGAACCGAAGTGGCACACCTCCGGCACAGTATGTCCACTGGACATCCTTGGTGATTGGCCGATGCGCCAGGTTCCAAGTGGCCACATTGAACCCAGGATCACGTAGCGTATGTAAGCGATCAAAGAAGCACGGTGCCAGGTCGCACCAGCGCTGATCAGTAAACAGGCCGCCGGGGATGTCATCAATGCAGAACAGCAACAGTCGCTTTGCCCACCAATCCATGAATTCACGGCCTTGCCCACCTGCACGCGCGGCGAAAAATCCGAGATTGTAGACCCCGTGTTTCAAGGCTGATATTTCGTTATCCATGATTGCCTGGGTTTGCTCTTCTGCAACCAACAGGTGCGGGGTTAATAACACTTCGTACTGATCAAGCAGTTCGTCAAGCGGCGACAGGGAATTGAATACCTTGATGTCAGGATCGAGGTACATCACCTTGTTTACTCCGGGACGGGCAGCAAACAACAGCCCGGCGATGCCCTTTACCGCCGTGCACAATTCCACAATGGAATGGCCAAAAGCCCAGGACTTCCATCCGGGGATGCCGAGCTGGTCGATGGTAAGGACGCCATCGAAGGGCTCGTTTGCCAGATCAAATCTAGTTGGGAGATTATCCGACAAAACCAGCTGAAAACTCCAATCGGGATGAAATCGCTTGACAGAACGGGCGAGAACACGAGCCTTTGGAATATAGCTTTTAGTTACGGAAGTATAAACAAGCATCAAGCAGCATCCTCGGCGGCAATCGCACGGGTAGTCGGTAGTGAATATATTTTCCGATGGAACTCGATCAGTGCGTCGAGCACCACGCTTGCGCCCTGTTCCCGTAATATCAGTCCTTTTGAGTAGTTGCGCAAGCGCTCGGCCGGCGCACCCAGATCAAAGCAGGCGACTGGACAATGGAGTTCCATCAATTCCTGGACAACATAGGAAAAAGTCTCGGGGCAAATGGAAGGAAACAGGAACGTATTGACTCCGTGGTCACGGATCAATTCCGGGAGTTGGGCCTGTTTGTAGGAACCGGTTACCGTCACGATCCGCTCAGGGCAGTTGGCATCCAGCGTACCAAAGACTACGATCTGAATGCTGGTATCGCGGCGTGCAATTTCTCGCGCCAGATCCTGTACAATCTTCGCCCCCTTATGATAGGCAATATGGCCAACGACACCAATGCGCAGGGCTGTGACATCGCTCGGCAGCAGCGGTTCGCTCAGGAAATGTGCGACCTTATGCGGTAATGTCTCTGCATGCGAAAGATCCAGTTGCGGGTAGGCGCGGGACAACAACTGCAGTGAACTATTCGAGAACGTAACGATTCGGTCCGCCGCACTCAGAGCCTTGCCCCAGGATGCGCGCCAATGCTCGATATTTTTCAACTGAAAAAGCGTCGCAAATCCCTGCTGATTTTTCTGGAGGCACTCCCGACATTCTTTTCCCTCTGGCAGATTGCAGAATACCCCCTGATGATTGAGCAGAAAATGCGATGGGCACACCGTGAAAAAGTCATGCAGAAGCATGGTTACAAAAGGATTATGATGGGCCTTGAGCGCAATGATCAGGTCTGGAATTTCCTCTGGTCTAACGAAAGACACTGCAGTATTGTAGATCACTTCGTCGAATCGAATCCTGTGCGCCAGGTCGTGCACGAAGCTCAGGCCCGGAATAGAATATCGACGGCCGGGCTGCCGGCCGTATATCAAAAGCATATGATTAAGGGTCGCCACTTGATAACTCAAGACCAGAACCGTGGCTCCCCGACTCAATCTGTCCGCAACCAACCCGTCCCGGTATTGATTTGCGCCTCCGCCAAGATCATGATCGATGACGAGCACGCTTTTCCCAGGGCCGCCGAGTGTCAGTCCATGAACGATGGCATCCACGCTGACTTCAGAGCCTCTGTGGTTTGCTCTCAAATGGCGCCTGGCCTTGTCGCTGAGCGCCGCAAACTGTCCTTGCTTGATCAAACTCCATCCACGCCGGAGAAAACTCTTGGTGCGATGCAAAAGCAGGGCATGGCTCCAGCATGCGTTCGGGGCGTCCAGGTTTGTCAGACAAGCAGAAGAGACGGTCACTTCAAAGCGATCGCCGCTCGCCAAATTGCCCACCAGTGAAAGTCGAGTGATCTGATCGATTCTCTTGGCACACCCACCGTACACCACAAACCCTGAGTTGAGCGAGTGGGGCGAGGCAAAATAGGAGTCCTGCACATCGGATCTCGGCTTTCCATGCTCGACGGAGATGTCGTACACCTCTTGGCAATCTGCGGAGACCAGGCGCAAACTCAGCGTTGCGACCTCTTCGAGCGCGTGGAACAACCAACCAAAGCCAAAGATGGTCTGGTCTCGAAAGACCAGGGAATCAATGCCAAAGTGCACCTTATCCATCCGCTTTGGCCTTGTTCTCAGGTACCAAACGAAGCTTTTCGCCAACGCGCCAGAAAATGCTACCCCGAATTGCGGCCAACTCGGCCTGCCGTTCATAGGCCATTCGCTCAGCGATCTCTTTGGCGCGCTCTGTCGCTTTCAGACGTTCCAATATATTTGCGTACTCGGTGTTCTGGGCAAGCAGAGCACCAAGCGGCGATGGGTAGGTAAGCGAGAGCCGCACGCCAGCCGAACAATGCGCAAGTACATCAAGTAGATACTGTGGTTTATGGAGCAACAGCAGAGCCAGATCATCGACCGTTTCTAGCGGCGGGAGATTATTTTTTGCCAGAACGTTCTCAAAACTTGTATACGAAGTCATGGGAATCAGCAGCAATCCTGCTTCCATAGACGACCCAAAAATGTTTACCTGATTACCAGCAAAATTTCCTTGATTATATGCTGAACTTAGCACACCAAAAACTCTATATTTTTCTTGAGCACACCACTCGAAGATTGGTGCGCTCGCTGCAAGCGAGTTGGACTCCGCAAAGATGACTGGCTGACATCGCCTGATGGTTTGTCGAGCGCCCTCCAGGACCGCCAGTTCCATTCCTTCGACATCGATCTTGAGAAAATCGAGACGCTCAAGCAGGTAATCATCCAAGGGCCGGACGGAGACGATTTCTTTGCTATCGTCTCCGTCGTCATCCAAGGCAGCCAGTGTGGAAGCACCGAAGTTATGACTGCTTTCAAGATCAAGAATGGGTACTGTTAGCCGACTTTCTGCTGCTCCGAGTGCGCCTCTGATTACCGTGATATTGTTCACCGGGGCCAGTCTGGCATTCTGGTTGAGAACCTCTGCAATATCCTGGCGAGGCTCGAATGCAATGACCCTTCCGGACTTTCCAACAATCGCCGAAAAGGCACGCGCATGCGTCCCGATAAACGCACCGGCATCCACCACTACAAAACCGGTCTGAATGAAATTGACGAGTATATCGATCTCGTTTTGGGCCCACTCGCCATACAGACTCAGTGATCGCGAGATCACGCTATCGGCATCAATGATCCGGAAGTCACCATAACCAGTGCTGATGATGCTCACGGCACGACCGCCTGCAGTTGCGGCAAAAAATTCATTGCAATATCTGTATTCAGGAATCCGCCAATGCCATGGACGACCGGGCCGGAAATCGATTCAATTATCATCGCATCATGAGCCCAGTGATGCTGGATATGATCGTCACCCCGACCTTCGGCGACAGCTATGTTCATCGTATATTGACCGCGGATCAATATTGGCATGGTGAAACGAAACCTGACATCGACCGTATCCCTTGCCGAGAGACTGGGCTGCAGGTGGCGGAAAGTGGGATCTGTCCCTTCTGTGTAAAGATATTGCCCGAGTCGGTCTTTCAGCATCAACCCCACTGCCAGGTATGAAATATCTTGATTCGCCCGCACCCTCACGACAAAACAAACCGGCTGCCCGCCTGTGAGTATCACGAGTCGCTTTTCATCCTCATCAAAAAAACCCGCATTGACAATCGTTGCGCCGCCAACACCAAAAGCCTCCGTATCCTCGCGATAGGCTGACACGGAATAGATATTGGCTTCCGGAGCTGTTCCCTTGAGAACCTGTGGTGCCCGGTCATTCTCTCGCGACGGCGCTGGGATCTGCACCATGCGCTGTTCAACGACAGCCTGATGGCGGGTCGGATCATCGTAAATTTGACTCAGGTACTGTTTGCACAAGGTTTCCGCGGGTCCCGTAATGGCCTTGTTCTGCCCTCCCCCGAACAAGATCACCGCAGATTGGCATATATTCGTCACGGCGCCCATGTCATGACTGACAAAGAGAATCGTGCCGCCGCTTTCCTGGTATTGACGGATGAAGCGCATGCATTTTTGCGTAAAGAAGGCATCCCCCACAGCCAACGCCTCGTCAATAATCAACACATCCGCATCCACATGCGCGATCACCGCGAACGCCAACCGCACGTACATCCCGCTTGAATAGGTCTTGACCGGTTGGTTGATAAATTCGCCAATATCCGCAAAGGCAACGATCTGTTCAAACCTGGCTTCGATTTGCCTTGTCGAGAGACCAAGAATCGAGGCATTCATGTAAACGTTTTCGCGGCCGGTGAACTCCGGATTAAAGCCGGCGCCCAGTTCAAGCAAGGCGGCAACCCGCCCCTTTACCTTGATCGTTCCGGTCGTCGGAGCCAGGGTGCCACAAACCAGCTGAAGCAGAGTCGACTTGCCTGCGCCATTGCGTCCGATAATGCCGACGGTTTCACCCCGCTTCACCTCAAATGCAACATCCTTCAAGGCCCAATATTCACGATAATATTGTTTGATGGGCTTGCCCAGGAGTCTTTGCAGCCATGGACAAATCGACTGCTTTAGACGGTCATGCGGCTTCTCGTAAACCTGGTAACACTTGGAGAGGTTGTCGACGCGGATAGCATAATCAGCGCAAGCTGGCACACCTTTACCCTCGTCACAGTGCTCTTGGTTCGAAGGTCGTCGCGGGGGCTGCCTGTCCTGGAGATCAGAGGACATCGGCAAACCCCTTGCGCGTCTTCTGAAACCAGGCGAAACCCAGCCAGGCGACGATTCCAGCACTCAGTAGATACACGCACATGGCCTTCAGATCAGGCACTCTGCCCCAGAATAGCACCTCGCGAACCTGCTCGATTGCAGGCGTGAGCGGGTTCAAGCTGAGGAGGTAGCCGTACTCTTGCGGCAGCGCGCTGGCGGGGTAAAAGACAGGCGAAAGGAACATCAGCACGGTCGTGACGATACCGACGAATTGCGAGATGTCGCGCAGGTAGACTCCCAGCGATGCCAATCCCCAGGTCAAGCCCATAATAAATAGCAGCAGCGGAATAATGACCAATGGAAACAACAGCACCGTTACCTGAGGCATCCCAAAAAATATCGCATAAGCGACCAGCCAGACAAATAGGCTGACCATGCCGTGAAAGAGAGTTGCCCCCAAGGCCGCCCAGGGAAGTATCTCCAAAGGGAATACGACTTTCTTGACGTAGTTCGCATTGCCGAGAATCAGGCCGGGAGCTCGGTTGACGCATTCTGCAAACATGTTGAAAACGATCAGGCCCGCAAACAACACCAGAGCAAATTCGGTTTTTGAATCACTCCCCACGTTCCAGCGAGCCTTGAACACGACGCTGAAAACAAATGTGTATACTATCAGCATGAAAATCGGGTTGAAGAGTGACCATAAGATGCCCATCAGCGAACCACGGTAACGGCCGACAACCTCACGTTGTACCAGAGCCTTTACCAAGGTGCGGTTGCGCCATAAACTGGCCGCCATTTCCCTTGGGGAGATCGAGAAATTCCGCATCAGGCATAGACCTCTGCAACCTGGAATGCGGTACCTTCCGCATCCTTCGCAGAGACCACGGGATCGCCATCGATGGGCCAGTTGATTGCCAGGTTGTGGTCATTCCAAAGGATGCAACGCTCGTGCTCCGGCGCCCAGTAATCGGTCGCCTTATAGAGAAAATCAGCGGTATCACTCAGGACGACGAAGCCGTGGGCGAAACCTGCGGGAATCCACAGTTGCCTCTTGTTTTCTGCACTCAGGATGATTCCCTCCCATTTCCCGAAAGTGGGAGAACTCCTTCGAAGATCCACTGCAACGTCAAACACCTCGCCAGCGACAACCCGCACGAGCTTGCCCTGCGGCCGTTGAATCTGGTAGTGCAGACCGCGCAGGACATTCTTGGCCGAACGAGAGTGGTTGTCTTGTACAAATCTCACACTGGCGACTGCGCTCTGAAATTTCGCCTCGTTGAAACTTTCAAGGAAAAACCCTCGATCGTCGCCAAATACCTTGGGCTCGACAAGAACAAGATCGGGGATGGCAAGTGCTATGGCTTTCATTTTCTTCCGGCAAGATCAAGGGGTATCGTGTTCTTTTTCAGTTGGACCGAGAGCATGCTTCGACCCCAGGTCGACTCGCACTTCGTTCTTCCAGCAGACCAAGCAGGTATTGACCGTAGCCGTTCTTGGCCATCGGCTGCGCCAGGTTGACAAGTTGCTTGGCATCTATCCATCGTTGTCGATAAGCGATTTCTTCTGGGCAGGCCACCTTCAGTCCTTGGCGATTTTCCAGTGTTGCGATAAACTGACTGGCATCGAGCAGCGATTCGTGGGTGCCGGTGTCCAGCCAGGCATAGCCCCGTCCCATGATTTCGACCTTGAGTTTCCCCTGCGTCAGATAGAGGCGGTTAAGATCAGTGATTTCCAGCTCGCCGCGCGGCGAGGGTTGCAGGTTCCTGGCCAGTTCGACCACTTGTTGGTCGTAGAAATAAAGGCCGGTGACGGCGTAATTGGATTTCGCTTGTTTGGGCTTTTCTTCAAGCGACAGCACTTTCCCGTATGCATCAAACTCGGCCACACCGTATCGCTCGGGGTCTTTCACATGGTAGGCGAAAACACTTGCCCCCTCATCACGGGTCATGGCATTCGCCAGAAGGTGGTGGAAGTCATGGCCGTAGAAAATGTTGTCGCCCAACACCAGGGCCGACAGATCATCACCAATGAACGACTCCCCGATGATGAACGCTTGCGCCAGGCCGTCGGGACTGAACTGAACGGCATATTGAAGGTGGATGCCCCAGCGCGAGCCGTCGCCAAGCAGTTGTTCGAAGCGTGGCGTATCCTGTGGTGTCGAGATGATCAGAATATCGCGTATTCCCGCCAGCATGAGGGTACTGAGCGGATAATAGATCATTGGCTTGTCGAATACCGGCAGCAACTGCTTGCTAATGGCCAAGGTGGCGGGGTGAAGCCGGGTGCCGGAGCCACCAGCAAGAATGATCCCTTTGCGTTTCATACAAAAAATTCCAATTGAGACAAGCCATTAGTAGCAAGATCCGTGAGTCTACCACTCTGGAGGTCCCAACACAGTATGCGGAGCGGCGAAGTTGCCAATTAATTGGTTTTTTCATCCACCACGGGGGACCGCCTCCTCGTCATGATCGCAGTGATGCTGAAAGCCAGGATCTCGCTCTTGCTGGACTGCACCAGATGATAACAATGCCGAGAAAGCAATCCATGGAGGCCCTCTTGACGCCAACGGCATCCCCTCTTGATTGCGATGTCATCATCGTCAATTACAACGCAGGCAAACTGTTGACCGACTGCGTGTCCTCCGTGCTCCTCGCGAATGCCGCGCGGGCAATTGTGGTGGATAACGGCTCAACAGATGGCAGCCTCGAATACCTCGCAAGTGTCTTCCCAAGCGACAAACTCACTGTTCTACTCAACAACAGCAATCTGGGATTTGCCTTTGCTTGCAATGTTGGTACCAGAGCCTCCTCGGCCAACCGCTTGCTGTTCCTCAATCCAGACAGTGTTCTGAGCGACAGTGGACTGCTGCGCATGCTTGAGGTGCTGGATTCTTCACCAACGATTGGAATGGTCGGGGGATTCCTGTGCAATCCCGATGGGTCTGAACAGGCTGGAGGCCGACGCTCCTTCCCCACCCCCCAGCGAGCTTTCCTGCGAGCTTTTGGCCTGTCTCGCCTGGCCCGCTTCTTCCCTGAGACATTTTCGGATTTTCTGCAGCACGCCGAGCCATTGCCTGGTCAGCCGGCGGCTGTCGAGGCGATTTCCGGTGCCTGCATGTTGGTCAAACGTGCGGCGATCAATGACGTGGGGCTGTGGGACGAAGGGTACTTTCTCCATTGCGAGGATCTCGACTGGTGCATGCGCTTTGCACAACGGGGTTGGAAAGTGATGTTCGTTCCCGATGCAAAGGTCGTTCATGTCCGGGGGGCGTGTGGCCGCAACCGTCCGCTGTTTGTCGAATGGCACAAGCATCATGGCATGTTGCGGTTTTATCGCAAGTTCTATCATCATCAGTACCCCGGCCTTCTCTGGGGGCTGGTCGTGGCGGGGGTATGGATGCGGTTCATCATGGTTGCCAGCTACCATGGCATCCGCTACGCTCTGGTCAGAATGGGAATAGGCCGTGGCTGATGCGTACCAGATGGGTGTCCTCGGCGCCACCAGCCTGGTGGGTGAATGCTTGTTGCCTCTGCTGACGCAGGCCGGTTGGCGCGTCGCCGCCTTCTCGCGACGGCAGACCGGACAAGTGGCTGAGGGGGTGGAGTGGAGATGCCTGTCGAGCGCGGATTTACCCTCACCTCCAAACTCCAAGCCTCTGCCTGAGACAAGAAGTTTACCCTTATGGATTTGTGTGGCACCCATCTGGGTATTGCCCGAACATTTCGCCTTGCTGTCGGCGCACGGAGCACGGCGCGTGGTCGCACTGTCTTCGACCAGTCGCTTCACAAAAGATGATTCCTCCGATCTGCAGGAACGCGCCGTGGCCCATCGCCTGGCCGAGGCCGAGGCACGCCTGCAGACCTGGGCTGAAGATCACGGGGTGGAATGGGTAATCCTGCGGCCAACCCTGATCTACGGTCGCGGGCAGGACAAGAACATTGCGGAGCTGGCCCGCTTCATCCAACGCTTCGGTTTCTTTCCACTGCTGGGCGAGGCAATCGGGGCTCGCCAGCCGGTTCATGCCGAAGATGTCGCATTGGCGTGCCTGGCGGGATTGCACTGTGCTGCCGCAACAAACCGGGCATACAACATTTCCGGCGGCGAGACTCTGCCTTACCGGGAGATGGTGAAGCGCGTCTTTGCCGCACTTCATCTTCAACCGCGACTATTTGCAATCCCACTGGCGGCATTCCAGTCGGTGGTGGCACTCTTGCGATTGTTGCCCAGATACCGGCACTGGTCAGGCGGCATGGCTGAACGAATGAATCGGGACCTGGTTTTCGATCATACCGATGCAGCGCGTGATCTCGGATTCTCCCCGCGCCCTTTTCTACTCGGGCAGAATGACCTGCCGAGATGAAGCCGCAGGCTGCGTGTCCCCCTCCCGGCCTTGGCAGCCAGTCAGAATGAATGATGCATAGACTCGTTCCCGAGCATATTTCGAGCACACTGATACTCTTGCCACGCCGGGGCAAGCAGGGTCTGATGCTGCTTGCCGATGCGGTGCTGCTGATATTCGCTGTCTGGGCGTCGTATGCCTTGCGTTTGGGCGAGTGGTTCGTCCCCAACCGCTCGCAACTGGTATTGATGGCCGTCGCACCACTGCTGGCGATGCCCGTCTTCCTCAAGATGGGGTTGTATCGCTCGGTCATTCGCTATCTGGGCGAACAAGCGCTGTGGTCGGTGTTCAAGGGGATGTCGCTGGCAGCGTCGTCGTGGGCGGTGCTGGCCTTCATGACCCAGATGACCGGACTCGAAGGCGTACCCCGGGCCGTGCCGCTGCTATACTGGCTGATTGGCATGGTGCTGGTTGGTGGTTCCCGTTTTTCGGCACGCTGGTTGCTCTGGTTCCCACTGCGCACTCGTTTTGCCGGCCGACAGGTGCTGATCTACGGTGCCGGCGAAGCCGGTCGGCAACTGGCCGCTTCACTGCGACGTGGGCGGGATCTCTTCCCCGCCGGTTTCCTGGATGACGATGCCGCCCTGCAAGGCAAGGACATAGGCGGTCTGCGGGTGTATCCCCCCGAGCACCTGCCGGCGTTGGTCGAGCGTTTCGATATTCACGATGTGATCGTCACCCTGCCTTCTGCCTCCAGTGCCCGGCGGCGTGAGGTCGTGTCGTTTCTCGAAGAACACCCGGTACGGGTACGCATTCTTCCTGCACTGACCGACATTGCCACCGGCCGGCACCTGGTGAACATGGTTCGCGAAGTGGATATTGGCGACCTGCTGGGGCGCGACCCAGTCGGCGCCGACCCAAGCCTGCTCGGACGTTGCATCACCGGCAAGAGCGTGCTGGTGAGCGGCGCAGGAGGCTCGATCGGCTCCGAGCTGTGTCTGCAGATCGCCGCTCTCGCCCCGGCCCGGATGGTTCTGCTGGAAACGAGCGAGCATGCCCTGTACCAGATCGATCGCCTGCTACGTTCCATCGCGGATTGCAGGATCATCGCCAGCCTGGGATCGGTCGGCGATGCCGCACTGGTGTCGGGGCTGCTGGCCGAACATCGGGTGCAAACCATTTACCATGCCGCCGCTTACAAGCATGTACCGCTGGTCGAGGCAAATCCCCTCGAAGGTGCCCGCAACAACGTGCTCGGCACCTTGACTCTGGCGCAGGCGGCATTTGCTGCCGGCGTACAAACCTTTGTGCTGATTTCGACCGACAAGGCCGTGCGCCCAACCAACATCATGGGGGCCAGCAAACGCTGGGCAGAACTGGTCGTCCAGGGCATCGCCCGGCAGGCCAGCGTGCAAGGCAGTGGTCAGCAATTCTGTGCGGTGCGCTTCGGCAACGTCCTGGGTTCCAGTGGCTCGGTGATTCCGCTGTTCAAGGACCAGATTGCCCAGGGCGGTCCGGTGACCGTCACGCACGCCGAAGTGACGCGCTATTTCATGTCGATTCATGAAGCCGTGGAACTGGTCATCCAGGCCGGCAGCCTGGCGCTTGGCGGTGAGGTCTTCCTGCTTGACATGGGCGAGCCGGTCAAAATCTTCGACCTGGCCCACAACATGATCCGGCTGGCTGGCCATTCGGTGCGTGATGAGGACAACCCCGAAGGCGACATCGAGATTGCCATCACCGGCCTGCGTCCCGGCGAAAAACTCTACGAGGAGCTGCTCATTGCCAGCAGTAACGCCGAGGGCACCTTGCACCCCAAAATCATGAAAGGCGACGAGCCTTGTCTCGACGCGGAGGAGTTGAGCGGGCTGATTGGGCAGCTAGGCGTGGCGCTGGCGGCACGCGATGAGACAGCCGTGCGCCAGGTATTGATGTGGGTAGCCGGCGATCGCTTTGACCGTCGTCGCCCGGGCACGGATTTTTAGGCGTTGCAGGGCTCCGGGGGAGGTCTCAGAGGTTGTGAATTTTTTCGTTCCGCACTGCGTTTAGCCGACCGCCATCGGCATGAATGGGCCTGTCTGTCCGCACTCAGGCCAGGCTCAAACTTGCGGCCACCCAACAGATGACCGATCCCGAACAATTTCCCGAGTGCGATCAGTTAGTCATTGACCGACTCGACTCGGGACGCCTCGCCATTTTCGAAATGCAGCGTGACGAGGCGCGGCCTTGGTGTCACGTTCACTCGCCTGCCGGCTTCGGCATACTTCTTCCGCTCACAATCAATCTCCGGCACTGGTCGCGCTCGCTCTTGCCTGCGTCAAGGCCAGGCTTGCGGCGACCGAAACAAGAATGACGCCGGCGACGATGCCCAGGGACCACTGGATCGGCAGGTGGAACCAGGGCGCCACGAGCATCTTGCCGCCGACGAAAACGAGCACGATGGCGAGGCCGTACTTGAGCAGATGAAAGCGGTCGGCCATGTCGGCGAGCAGAAAATAGAGCGCGCGCAGGCCCATGATGGCAAAAATGTTCGAGGTGAAGACGATGAACGGGTCGGTAGTGACGGCAAAGATGGCCGGGATGCTGTCCACCGCGAAGACCACGTCGCTGGCCTCGATCAGCACCAGCACGAGGAACATCGGTGTCGCCCAGAGAATGCCATCCTGGCGCAGAAAGAAACGCTCGCCGTGAAAACTGCTGGTGATGCGCAGGTGTCCGCGCAACCAGCGCAGCAGCGGGTTCTTTTCGAGATCGGGTTGATGGTCGGCGAAGATCAGCATCTTGATGCCGGTGACGACCAGGAAGGCACCGAAGACGTAGAGCAGCCAGGAAAACTGCGAAACCAGCCAGACACCGGCGAGGATCATCGTCGCGCGCATGACGATCGCGCCGAGTACGCCATACAGCAGCACCCGACGCTGCAACTCGGGAGGCACCGCGAAGTAGCCGAAGATCATCACGAAAACGAACATGTTGTCGACCGACAGCGATTGTTCGATCAGATAGCCGGCAAGGAACTCCAGGGTCTTGCGGTTGGCAATCTCGCGGCCAAGCGCGCCATCCAGATACCACCACATGAGGCCAGCGAAGGCCATGGCCAGGGTCGCCCAGGTCAGCACCCAGGCCAGCGCCTCCCTGACCGGCACGCGATGCGCCTGGCGTCCGCCGAGGACGAACAGGTCGAGCGCCAGCATGGCCAGGACGAAGACAATGAAGCCGACCCACATCGGGCCGGTGGCGAAGGTTTCGACCGGGCTCACGCGCTCACTCCAAAGGTGGGTTGCTGACTCGAACGTGCTTCCTCGACGGTGTTGCGAGCAGGATTGTAGTGCAGCAGGGCGCCAACTTCGAGGTCGAAATACCAGCCAATCAGGACGTGGATGCCACCGCACCGGGCATGGCCAAGAATGATGATGTGCTCAACCTTCAAAGACAGGACGGCGAGTTCCAGCACCGCCCGGGCGCTGGCGAAACTGCTGCCGAGCGCATACGGCGGCACGAGATTGGCAACGTTGCGCACGATAACCATGTCGCCGGGTTCGGCGCCCGTGAGCAGTGCCAGATCAACGCGCGAGTCGGCACAGGCGACGATCAGCGCCTTGAGGCTGCTCCGGCCGCAGACAGACTGCTCGAAAAGTTCACGTTCCTCAGTGAAACACTGCTCCTGGAAACGTTGGCAACTGGCGATATCCTTCACGGCATTTCCCTCTGATTGCTTGCTGATGGTTGGCATGGTCTGCCTGGTGGGTCAGGATCGGCTTTCCAGCGCTGCGATGCGCTCCTCGATCGGCGGGTGGCTGGAAAACAGGGCCATCCAGCCAGGGCGAGCGTTGATGCCGGCGGTGGCGACGTTCTGCGGCAGTTCGCCGGCTTCGATGCCGCCGAGTCGGCGCAACGCCGCCGCCATCGGCCGGGGCGACCCCATCAGTTGCGCGGCACCGGCATCGGCGCGGAATTCGCGCTGCCGCGAGAAATACATGACGATGATGCTGGCCAGAATGCCGAAGACGATGTCGCAGACGACGACGGTGATCGTGTAGCCGATGCCCGGCCCCGACTGCTCGTCGCCGCCCTTGCGCAGGGCCGAGTCGACCAGCCAGCCGACGACGCGGGCAATGAAGATGACGAAGGTGTTCACCACCCCCTGTATCAGCGTCAGCGTGACCATGTCGCCATTGGCAATATGCGCGACTTCGTGGGCGATCACTGCCTCTGCCTCGCTACGCGTCATGCTCTGCAGGAGACCGGTGGATACCGCGACCAGCGAGCTGTTGCGGCTGGCACCGGTGGCAAAAGCATTTGGCTCACCCTCGTAGATGGCCACCTCGGGCATCGGCAGGCCGGCTTTTTCGGCAAAACGGCGAACGGTGTCGACCAGCCACAGTTCGGTGGAATTGGCCGGGGTGTCGATAACGTGTGCGCCGGTGCTCCACTTGGCGATGGTCTTCGACAGCCACAATGAAATGAACGAGCCACCGAAACCCATCAGCAGTGCGAAAAACAGCAGCTTGCCAAGATCGAGGCCGCTGCCCGAAAAGAACTTGTGCGCACCAGTGAGTGTGCTGACGATGCCCAGGACGAGCATGATCGCCAAGTTGGTGCCGATAAGCAGCATGATCCGTTTCATGATCCGATTCCCTTGAGAACTGTTGGCCGTGTCACTTGCTACGGGTGATCAACGAAGAGGAAGCAGCCTTCGTGCTGTCGGCTTCTTCGACAATGGCCGCATTCTTCGCTCGTCCATCACGCGGACTGTCATGGCGATATTCGCGCTGGCGCGCCACCTGGCGCGCCAGCGTCCTTCCAGCGCGGTCGGTGGCGCGGTCGATGGCGACATAGAGGTCGGGCTCGATATCCTCGATCAGCACGTCGGCGGCGCCGAGAACCGCTACCTGAATGCTGCAGCACTTGTCTTCTCCACCGCGAGGACCATTGAGATCGGAGAGACGGATCGATACCTTGCGCACGTGCTGGTTGGCCCAATCGAGCGCGAAGTGAATGCGACGCTCGACATGCTCGCGCAAACCTGCGCTGAGATCAAAGCCTCGGGCCTGGATAAATATCTGCATGAGAGGACTCCTGGAAAGTTGAGTGTTAGACAGCGAGGGGAAATGTAGCGCAGGAAAAAGAATCCAACAAATCGAATATAATTTAACAACACATCGATTTTATTGGATGGTTTTGGAAGCATGGCCATGCTCAATTACAAGCATCTGCGCTACTTCTGGGCAGTCGCCAAATCAGGCTCCATCGCCCGCGCCGGCGAACAGTTGCATCTCACGCCGCAATCGATCAGCGGCCAGCTGCGCGAGCTGGAGGAAAGTCTCGGCGTCGCGCTCTTCCGCCGCGCCGGACGCGGTCTGGAACTGACCGACGCCGGCCGGCGCATTATCGGCTACGCCGAAGAAATCTTCGCTCTCGGCGATGAACTGCTCGACGCGGCGCGCGACCAGAGTACAAGGAAGAGCCTGCCTTTTGCCGTTGGCATCGCTGATTCGGTGGTTAAAGCGGTTGCGCACCGGCTGGTCGAACCGGCGCTGCAACTGCCGGAACCGGTGCGGCTGATCTGCCGCGAAGGCCGCCTGAGCTCGCTGCTCGCGGAGCTGGCCATCCATCATCTTGACATGGTGATCGCTGATCGGCCGATGCCGGCCAATCTCAATGTCCGCGGCTACAGCCATCTGCTCGGCGAGAGCACACTGACGGTTTTCGGCGCGGCAGCACGAATCAAGACCTTGAACGGCGACTTCCCGGCGCTGCTCGACGGTGCGCCCTTCCTGATGCCAGGTGAGGATGTCGCGATTCGTCCGCGGCTCGAACAATGGCTGGAAGCGCAGCGGCTGCACCCGCGCATCGTCGGGGAATTCGACGACAGCGCGTTGCTCAAGGCTTTCGGCCAGGCCGGCGCCGGGCTCTTCGTCGCCCCGACCGCCATCACCGCCTACGTTTGCGAACAGTATCACGTCGACATCGTCGGGCGAATCGATGCCATCAGCGAACAGATCTTCGCCATCACCAACGATCGCCGGCTGACCCACCCGGCGATCATCGCCATCAGCGAAGGAGCGCACAATGAAGTTTTTAATGTGGAAGTCGCGTCGGCGACTCCCTGATCATCAGCTTTATACGAAGTGTCGTTACGGATAATTCTTCTTTTTTATTGATCTTCGAGCGTCTATGCTCACCCTCTGTTTCACTACTCACAGGAGACAACCATGAAAACCTTCTCTATGCTCACCGCCGTTCTGGCATTGGGCTGCACACTTGTGCTCGGCGATGCGGAAGCCGCCAGCAAACGCTTCGGCGGCGGTCAGTCCACTGGCATGCAACGTCAGTCGACCATGCCCGACAAAGCCACCGCCGCTCCGACGCAGGCAACAGGCGCGGCGCAATCGGCCGCCGCGCAAGCGGCCCAACCCAAGCGTTCGTGGATGGGGCCACTGGCCGGACTCGCCGCCGGCCTGGGCTTGGCCGCGCTGGCTTCACACTTCGGCTTTGGCGAGGAACTCGCGTCAATGTTGATGATCGGCCTATTGGTCATGGCCGTGCTGGTGGTGATCGGTCTGGTCATGCGTCGCCGCGCTGCGGCCCGCGAACCCGCTGGCGGCGGCCTGCAGTACGCGGCGGCCGGAGCCAACGGCGTGCCGGCCGGCGGCCATGCACTTTCCCTGCCAACCGCCAGTGGCAGTAGTGCACCCGCCGCCGTCGCCGGTCACATCCCGGCCGACTTCGACCTTGCCGGTTTCGTGCGCAACGCCAAGGTCAGCTTCATTCGTCTGCAAGCCGCCAACGATGCCGGCAATCTCGACGACATCCGTGCATTCACTACGCCGGAAATGTTTGCCGAGATCAGCCTGAACATTCGCGAGCGTGGCCATGCCAAGCAGGAAACCGATGTCGTCAGTGTCGAGGCAGTTGTGCTCGATGTCGCAGAAGAGCCAGACCGCTATATCGTCAGCACGCGCTTCAACGGTTTGATCCGCGAAGACCAGGACGCTGCCGCAGAGCCTTTCGACGAGATCTGGCACTTGGTCAAGCCTCGCGACGGCCATTCCGGTTGGGTGGTCGCCGGCATTCAGCAGACGCAGTAAGCTGCTGCAGCAACGACGGGCCGGAGCCCCATCCTGATGCAGGACGGGCTCCGGCCTTGCGCGCTCATCGGTGATCAGCCGCGACCCTGGCGATCGCCGGTCCCGGAGAGCTTCATTGATTCTTCCCATTCATGGCCGCGCCTCGAACCACAGATCGCTGAAGCGTGCCTCGACTCGCTCGCCGGTGTTATCGGTGTCGGCGGCGAGAGCGACCCCCGAGATCGCCGGCAGCGGATCGCCGAAGGCGGCACGAAAATCGGCGGCAACATCGCGAACGACCGCCCGCCACTGTCCGGCATGGGCGTTGCCGGAATCGACGACGATCATCCGCAGGCGGTCGCTATAGGCATTCCATCCCGACTCGCCGGCAGCCTGTGCCGTACCCCATACGTAGCATAGGGCTGCTGCCGGTAGATCGGCGCCGTACAGGACACGCGCTGCAGCGATCTTCATGCGGTCACCGACGCTGAGCCGCTCGGCGGGCAGGTCGAACAGAACATAGACACGCGCGGCGTAATCATCACCGGCCTTGCGCCGCAGATCCGAGCCCGCAACCGCGTTGGAAACCCGCCAGCGCCATCTGAGCAAGGGCGTCGCTGCCGGGTCGATGCGCTGTGCGATTGCCAGGCTCGACGCCGAGCGATCGGAGATCACCCGCAACACCGTGACGCCATCATCGGTCAGCAGATCGAAACGGTTCGGCCGTTCGACCGAGGGCAAGGTCTGGTGCAGCCATTCCTTCGGCAAATGATTTCCCGGTAGCCCGCCAGAAAACCTCGGCAGCGCGACGCGCCAGGCATCGGCACGTGCCGGCAGCACCGAAAAACCGCCGACAACACCGATGAGCGGGGTGCTCAGCAGCGCCAGTGCGGCCCGCCGGCGTCCGGGCTTCATCGGTTCCATTCGATGAATCCTTCCAGCGTGGCCAGGCGCAGCAGGTCGGCTGGCCGATCGACGTCCCACAGCCGGGGCAGCTCGGCCCAGCTCAGCCCCAACCCGGACAGGCGGTGCCGCGTTTGTGCCATGACCCGCTCGCTCCCCCACTCGATGGCCTCGAAAAGTGGTGGCTGCGGACAACGCAGGCCAACGAGCACGTAACCGCCATCTTCGGCGGGGATGAACACCGCATCCTTGCCGTGCGGGTGCTCGTCGAGCAGGACCTGGGCGGCCGCCACAAGATGTGCCGGCTGCAGCGCCGGACAATCGCTGCCGATCAGCAGCAATGGTCCGGCCTGCGCCACAAAGGCCGCTGCCATGCGTGCGCCAAGGTCAGAGCCCGACTGGCTGCGCAGATCGACGCCGCAAGCGCGTTGCACGGCGCGAAAGAAGCGCTGCTGGTCGTCCGGCGCTCCCCAAAGCGTCACCCTGCCGAGCGCTGCACGCTGCGCGACCGCCAGCACCTGCAGCGTCAGCCGGCGTTGCAGGCGGGCTGCGGCAGCCGCACCGAGGACAGGAATCAGGCGGGTCTTGGCGGCACCAGCCTGTGGCGCGCGGGCAAAGACGGCGATACCGGGCAACTCAGCGCTGGCGAGGCAGATAGCCATAGCGAATCGCCAATTGCTGCGGGTCGGCGCCCAAAAAATAACTCGCGCGCAGGCGCCACATCAGCAGAATCGTTCGCAGAACGCCGTGCTTCTGCCAACGTCGTCCGGAGGTCAGTACCCGTTCGCGCAGGCAGACCGGTCGAGCGATTCGCTTGAGCTGCCTGGACAAGGCGATGTCCTCCATCAATGGCAGTTCTGGATAGCCACCGAGGCGCTCGAAAACCTCACGGCGAACGAAAATCCCCTGATCACCGGTGGCAATGCCGCTCAGGC
>DIME01000061.1:9490-16813 GCA_002425405.1 Candidatus Accumulibacter vicinus | reverse complement strand
CGCAGTCCGGTCACGTGCGCATAGCGCCGCTGGCCATCCAGGATCGACAATAGCCAGGTGCCGAGAACGTCAACGACTTCCGGTGCGTTGGGGCTGGTGTACGCCATCGGGCACCCGTCCCGCCAGCGGGCGAATAGACCCGAGACTTCGAGGAACTCGGCAAAGAACGGCAACTGCCCCAGGGCCGTGGCGCTTCCCCCTTCGTCCTAGCGAACGTGAAATCGCCCGCTAGGCGTCGCAACCCGCATCTCCAGCGCCGTTTGTTCCCTCTCCTGCAAGGCACTATCCGCCGCCTTGACCAGCTCTTTTCGCTCAAAATCCAACCACCCATTGGGTGACCCTCCCTTTGCGCCGGAAACCCTCACCAGCGCTCAGTTTGCAACAGATCTTGGTCATTTAAATGAGGAAAATAGGGTTATTTTCAAAGCGCGCACGCTCGTCGTATTGGGCCATGCTGCCGATCGGCATCGTGAATCCGCACGCTAACGGTCTGGCGACCAATGGCCGCTGGGATATGCCCAACGGGCCATCGAGATCCTGTGACAAGGGGAAGTGATTTAAACTACAGACTCTTGACCACGAGAGGAGAATCAAATGATTGGCTACGTGACGCTTGGAACTAACGACCTGCCCAGGGCGGCCGCCTTCTATGACGAGCTGCTGACCGAAGTCGGAGCCAAACGGTTGTGGGAATTCCCTCGGGGCATTGCCTGGGGAGTGGCTCCGAACAAACCGAGTCTTTGCGTCATGACGCCGTTTGACGGAAACCCCGCCACGGTGGGCAACGGCGTCATGGTGGCCTTGGTCGTCGATTCGCGCGAGAAGGTTGACCGAGTTTACGCCAAGGCGCTCGAATTGGGCGGCAAGGACGAAGGCCCGGCCGGTCCGCGCGGTGAAGGCTTCTACGCTGGCTATTTTCGCGACCTCGATGGCAACAAGCTGGACGTCTTCTGCCATGGCTAGAATGGCTGCCGGCCGAACCAACCGTACATGGGAAAGCCTGCTGGAAACTGGCTTTCCTAATCCATAGCGCCGGTCGTTCAGTTCCTTTTCTCGTCCGGCAGACCGATATCCAGGGAGATGCCAGATGCTTCAGATCAAACCACTTGATCAGAATGTTCCGATCTTTCAGCAGATCAACACAGACGTCTCACCCGTTGTCTTGGTGAACATCTTCGAAGTCGCAGAAGAAGACATTCCCGCCCTCCTGAAAGCGTGGGAAGCCGACGCCAACTGGATGAAGCAGCAGCCAGGCTACATCTCAACCCAGTTGCACCAAGGCATTGCCGGAAGCACGGTATTCATGAACTACGCAGTATGGGAGTCAGTGGCCCATTTTCGGGCGGCGTTCACCCATTCCGAGTTCCAGCAGGCTCTAGGGCACTACCCGTCCAGCGCCGTAGCGTCGCCTCATCTCTTCACGCGGCTTACGGTGCCGAATCTATGCGTTGGCCCCTAGCCCAATAGATTGATCTCCGTTGAGCCACGCCCCGTTCTAAAACGACCCGCCGATCGTCCCCCACCCAAGCCGCCTCCGGGCGGCTTTTTTGTGCCCCTCGAACCCGCCTCGCGCGGGTTCTTGCTTTTGGAGAACCAAATGAGTACTGGCAGGGCGAGGCGGCCACGGCCCTCCCCACCAAGCCGGTGCTCGGCCTCGCCACGCTGCGCCTGAAGAAACTGATGGCGCTCGTTCCCACCACCGACGAACTGCTCGACGACGCCAATGCACTGACCTCGTACCTGCCGGAGAAGGTGGCGCTGTCGATCCGCTGGAAGGCCAACGAGTCGATCCTCTTCGGCGCCGGCAATGGCATCCCGGTTGGCTGCATGAACAGCGTGGCGATCGTCACGGTGGCCAGCCGTACTTCATTCGCCCACAAGATGAAGGTGATCTGTTCGGGTTTGCCGGGCTTGCCGAGCGTTGGCTGTCACCCGTCGGCGAAGAGGTTCACACGTGCTGCATCATCACGACCGACGCCAACCCTGTGATGATGCCGATTCACGATCGGATGCCCGTGATCCTGGGCGCCAACGACTACAGTGCGTGGCTGGACTCAACCAATACCGACGTGGGCAGTTTGCAGGCTCTGCTGCGCCCGGCCGAAGCTGGCAACATGATCGCCTACCCGGTATGCCGCGCAGTCAATTCGGTTCGGAGCGATTCTCCGACGTTCGTGGAGCCAAGCTGAACCAACGATTGCAGCCGGGGCGACCGCGCTGGAGCCGTCCGGGCCGACGAATCTGGAGCGACCAAGGTAATGGCGCGCTCCCCGAACAAGACAGCAAGACTGCTGCCCGGGACACTTCCGGAAATCCATCGTCAGCGCCACTCATAGACCAGTTCGACTCGTCGCATCGTGCGACGGCAGGCTTCGCTGTCACATTTCAGTTTGCTGTTTTTTTCGCTGCCAACAGGCTGGCGGCGAATCTGGTTTCTGGCGACGCCAAGCGCGCGCAGCCGGTCGCTCACTGCCTCAGTCCGCCGGTCCGCCACCGCAAGGTTGTAAGCGGCGCTGCCCAGATTATCGGTATGGCCCACCAGGATGACGACCAATTGCGGATTCTCTTTGAGTTTCATGGCGTTCTGGCGCAGTATCTCATCCCCTTCGCTGCCAATCGTCGTGCCGTCGAAGGAAAAATAGACTGTCCTGCGGGCCTCGTCATCAACGAAAGGAGTGGTTTTTGCATTCTCCTGGCGAACGGAAGACGTCGGTGGTCGCGCGGGTTGCTCTTGCGTTACGTGGGTTTTCCCGGAAACTCCGGATGCAGGAGGAGGCTCGACAGTCGCACAAGCCGAGAGGAGCAGGAAGATCGGTAGGCAGCAACGGAATGGATGAAGAGGAAACGACATCGGCCATGCACCATCAGTTGGAAATGCGAAAATGCGTTGAATGCAGTCGGCAGAGTTCAACAACCAGAGTTTAACAACTTTTCCAGACATTCATGAGAAAAGCCTTCTTCCACAATCCGGTACTGCCTGCCTTGCTATTGGCCAGTCTGGTCTGCGAGAAACGATGAACCTGCGCGTTCAACTCGACCCGGTGGCTGACCCAAAGGCCGTGGTGGCCGTAACCCGAGCCCGCTTCACGGTGTTGACCTCTCGACTGTTGCGCCTCGAGTTCGCGGCAGACGGGCACTTCGAAGATCGACCCAGCCGCACCTTCTGGCATCGCCGCCAAGCGGTGCCCTGTTTCGAGGTGTTGCACAACGGCGAGGCGGTCGAGATCATGACCGAGCATCTGCACCTGCGTTACGATCTGCGTTTGGGCTTTACTGCCCACGGACTGCAGGTGACGCTGCTCGAATCAGGCCTGACCTGGCACTACGGCGACCACGATATCGGCAACCTGGGGGGGACGGCGCGTACGCTGGACAAGACTGACGGCCCGATTCCCCTCGATCCGGGGCTGCTATCGAGCAGCGGCTGGACCGTCGTGGACGACTCGGATGCGCCGCTGCTGGAAAATGGGTGGATTGCCGCTCGCGACCAGCGGGCCCGTCGTATCGATCTCTATTTCTTTGGTTACGGCCGCGATTTCACCGTGTGCCTGCGCGATTATCGGCGCTTGAGCGGTGCCGTTCCACTGCTTCCGCGCTGGGCATTGGGCAATTGGTGGAGTCGTTACTGGCCCTATCGCCAGGACGAACTGCTTGACCTGATGCGCGACTTTCAAGCGCATGCGCTACCCTTGTCAGTATGCGTCATCGACATGGACTGGCACATCACCCGTACCGGCAATGCCTCTCGTGGATGGACCGGCTACACCTGGAACCAGGATCTTTTCCCCAACCCCCCTGCGCTGCTCGCCGATCTGCACGCGCAGGGGCTGAAGACTGCACTCAATCTGCATCCCGCGGACGGCGTCTGGCCGCACGAGGCGGCTTATCCGCTCATGGCTCGGCGGCTCGGCAGCGATCCGGCAACCGGCGAACCAATCGTCTTCGCCATCACCGATCCTGCCTTCACGCAAGCCTACTTCGAAATCCTGCACCATCCCCTGGAAGCGGAGGGTGTCGATTTCTGGTGGATGGACTGGCAGCAGGGCAAGAGAACGGCCGGTTCCGACCTCGATCCGCTGTGGTGGCTCAACCACCTGCACTTCCTGGACCTGGGCCGCAATCCCGCAAGGCGTTCATTCGCATTTTCGCGCTGGGGCGGACTCGGCAGTCATCGCTACCCGGTCGGCTTTTCGGGAGACACCGTGGTTTCGTGGCGCTCGCTGGCCTTCCAGGTTCATTTCACGGCAACGGCGGCCAACGTCGCCTTCGGCTGGTGGAGCCACGATATCGGCGGGCACATGGAAGGCATCGAAGACGCCGAACTCTATGTTCGCTGGCTGCAGTTCGGCGTATTCAGCCCGATCCTGCGCCTGCACAGCACCCAGAATCCGTTCCACGAACGTCGGCCCTGGGGCTGGGACGCGCAGACCTTGGCGGTTGCCCGATCGGCCATGCAGTTGCGTCATGCCTTGATCCCCTATCTGTACAGCATCGCCTGGCAGGAACACCAGGGCGGCGGCGCCCTGCTGCGACCGATGTATCACCTGTACCCGGAAGCGCCCGAGGCGTACCGTTGTCCCGGCCAGTACGCATTCGGCAGCGAGCTGATTGCTGCGCCGTTTACTTCCCCGTCTGATCGGGATACGCGTCTTGGCCGGCAGGTCATCTGGCTACCGGCAGGCGACTGGTACAATTTTTTCACCGGGCAGCACTACTCCGGGGCGGCATGGCACAGCTTTTATGGCGGACTCGACGAAATCCCCGTCTTTGCACGCGCCGGCGCCATCGTCGTGCTGGCTGATGAGCCAGCGGCCAGCGGGGTTGACCACCCGCGCGCTCTCACCGTGCACGTCTTTCCGGGAGCAGATAACCGTTTCGAGTTGTATGAAGACGACGGAGAGAGCAACGGCTATCGGCACGGAGCCAAGGTGGTGACGGCGCTGTGGCAACAGTGCTCGGGTGGCGCGCCGCGACTGCGCGTCGGACCCTCGTGCGGCGACCTCAGCGTCGTTCCCGCCGCCCGCAGCTACACCTTGATCTTCCATGCCCTCAGCGTGCCGGTGCAAGCCCGGGTGACCTGCGACGGCCAGCGCGTGCGGATAGATTCGCGTCAGGATCAGGAGAGTGGCCGTTTGACCCTCTGCCTGCCGCCAACGGCGCCGGTCAGCGTTCTAGAGGTCACGCTGGAAGCCCGGCAGGGAAATCTGCAGAATCACGACGATGCCAGAATCCCGACCCTGATCAAACTGCTCAAGGCCTTCCGCTGCGGCAGCGAAGCGAAACGCGGGCTGTACGTGCGGATGCACGAGATTCTTGCCGACTTTGAGGTGCTGGGCGCCTACCGTACGGCGCTGTCAGACAGCCAGTTGCGTGCCCTGCTCGAGATTCTTTCCGGAGCCGGGGTCCATGTCTGCGAGGACACGGGAGAGGCATTCGCCGTGGTCTGGAATAACCTCGACGATCAGCGAATCATCGTCCGCTGGTCGCTCGAGAACCGTGGAACCTGGGATCCGCAGCAGCGTTTTCGGCAGGAACAGGGGCCTGCCCCACGCTTTGCCCACTTCCAGCTTGCACAGGCGGCGAGCAATGGTCCGTGCAGTCTGACGCTGGCCTATGGCGCCCTGCTCGCGGTTGACACGCGTCGGGGAGGAGGCGCGGCAGGAGCCGCCCCCGTCTCGATGCCTTGAGGACGTACTCCGCGGATCCGCCGGGCAGGCCAGCATCAGCGCCCGTCAGTTCGCAAAACCCAGAGCCTGCGACAACCCCACGATAACCGTGCCGCCCACGAGGTATGTGAGCACCATCGACAGTACCGCGATCGGCAGTTTCCAGCGGCTATCGGATCGTTTCTCCGGCAAATGTCGTTCAATGACCAGGTAGGGCGCCAGATTGATGGCGTGATAATTGATCATCACGTAGGGAATGAACAGAAGAAGCGTCGGAGCATGCAAAAACGTCTGGTTGCCATCGCCAAGCGCTTGCCCCAGAGCAAAGATAAAGATGTACTCCCAGCGGCCATAGCGATACTTGTTGATCAACCACCAGATGACGGAAAAAATCAAAACGTAGACCGGCAGCGTAAACAGGAGATCGATCAAATTTCATGCTCGCGACCGGCCGCCCTGTCTGGGAAACGCTTTTGGAGTGCCTCCAGCGCCCGCTCCAGGATGATGCGATCGGCCACGTTTGTCCGCAGCAGTCCCTCGAGATTGATCGTACGGATTGGCAGGCCATCCAGATCAATCGTCTCGGCAAACTGCGCCAGCGTCTCGTAGGTCTCGCCGCAGGCGTTGAGCATGATATCCACGACGAAGGCATCGGCCACACGGATGTTCTCGCCTTCCTTGAACCAAGCGGGATCGATGTCCGTCGCGGACTGGTCCGGCAATACCATCAGGGGCTCCTTGATGCGTTCTCCGGCTTGGCGGGTCGCGGGGACCAGCACGTCAATGTCCGTGGTGGCGAGATGGTAGCCGTGGGCAAACAGCGCGTAGCCGCCAATCAGGAGGTACTCGGTGCCTTGCCGATTCAGCGAAGCGACCAGGGCCTTGAGGTCGGCCAGGGTGGCCGGTCGGCTGTACTCTTCCATCAGCGGCGCGCCAGCGCGGCGGCGGCCATGCATCGGACCAGACATTCCGCTTGGTGGTGATTGGCGTCTTCATGGGTCTTGAAGTGGAAGACACCCTTCGGGATACAGGTCGACTGGCCCGTCGGGAGACGGTGAATTTCATCGTTGAAACGAGCCCCCTCAGCCAAGAAGGCGGCGGAAGCCGAGAAGCTGATCGGACGCTCTTTGCGGTGGCCGATGGTGCGCATGTTTCTCTCCTTACCTTCCCCCCGTCCCCGTTGCGCAGACCCTTACCGCCTTCGCCATGAGTCCGCCTGGGCGCTTGGGAACTTCAGGCTGACGGCGCACGGTCCTTTCGTGTGAAATCGTCGGACGGCTGACACTTGCCAAACCGTCTCCAGTCCGCCTGCCGGGTGACCAACCGCGTACTGCGGACGCGTAGCGATGTAAGCGGTACCTATGGGCCGGTCCGGAGTGCTCGGCCCTGCAACATGACCGATCGTCGGGCTGGGGCTGGTGAAGGAATGGATCGAAACGCTATTGGGGAGCGACGCGCAGCTTCAGGCTGTGGTTGGTCCGAAGATGTCATCCAGACTCCGGGCATCGAGCACCTGATCCAGCCACGCATCAATCTGCTCGAGGGAAGCCGCGGAGATCTTCGCCAGAACCTCCGCAGAGACGGCACCAAAGCGCCGCTTGAGCAGCTTTTGCAGCGCCAGCGCTTCACCTTCGGCTTTCCCCTCGGCCTTCCCCTC
>DIME01000061.1:0-9191 GCA_002425405.1 Candidatus Accumulibacter vicinus | reverse complement strand
TTCCCCTCGGCCTTCCCCTCCGCCTTGTAGGCCTGCGCCCATTCCTCGAGTCGTTCCGCCAACATGACATTGAGCTCCTGTAGATCATCAATCTGAGGCAACACGATACGGTATTCCGCCTTGCGCATCAATGTCGCGCGGATCCAGAGCGCGAACATCCGGCGCAGGTCGGGCCGCTCGGCCAGCCACTCGTGGAGCAGACTCAGCAATCCGACGATGGCGTCCGGCGAGGCCGGGTGTTCGATCCGGAAGACGGCCGCGACGAGGTTCTTGAGCGAGGCCAACTCGCTGTCGGTCCAGGCGTTCTCGTCGATCAACAGATATTTCAGCCGCGGCTTGAACTGCTCGACCAGCCCCGGTACCGGCGGGATCAGGTCGAACACGTCGGTCACCGCCGACCAGCGCTGGCTACCGTTGTAGAGGACGATGGGCAGGACCGGCGGCAGGCGGCCGTCAGCCAGGACCTCACCGCGCTTGATCAGGTCCTGATAGAGCAGTCCCCCATAGACCATCATGCGCAGGGCCATGTACTTGTCGACGCTGCTCTGGAACTCGATGAGCAGGTAGCAGGACCAGGACGGTCAGGACATCCAGCCGCCTGCATCAGCCCGCCTCCGGAGCAGGATCAATGTCCGCACAGTCGAAGGCAAAGCCCTCCCGAAGTATCAGGCGCGGCACATCGATTTCCAGGAAGACCCCCGGAGGAAAAGCCCAGTACCTCGCGCAGCCCCTGAAAGACTCCAGTCAGCCTCTGCGCCCGGTTGTCGATTTCATGGACGACGTCAAGCCGTGCCCCGAAGGGTTTCTAACGGTCCTGATCGTTGCGGTCTGCGCTCATCTTTTTCTTGTGGGAGTCACCGCCGGGGAGTCGTCCGTGTCCTCGTCTTGGCAACGGCGAAACATTCCCGCCCGCAAAATCCCCCTTGGGGGGGATGGACAGGGCTTTTGAACATGATAAGGTTTTTGCAAAGTAGGGCGTCTGTAGGCGTGCGACACGCCATCGGGAACAGGACGTGCCCAGCGCGGGAGTTTGGTCTGTATTTATATGGGGAGAGAAAGCGGATGCAGTACAGAATCGGTCGTGCTTTGGCTTTGGCGGGTGCCGTCTGGGCCGGCAGTGTGGGGGCGGTGGAGGTCCGCTATGTGGCGAGTGATCTGTTCGATGCCGTCCCTGGCTTTGACCGCTGGCGCTACGACTACACGGTGAGCGGCCCGGTGGCGGAGTTTTCCACGCTCAACCTGCTCTTTTCCGCAGCCTCGTACGCCGATCTCGACCTCGTCACCCCGCCCGACCCTTCGCGCTGGTCCTCGCTTGTCGTCCTCCCGGATCCCGCTTTCCCCGCCGACGGCTGGGTCGGTCTCACCGCCCTCGTCGCGCAACTGACCGGCGAGGCCAGCCCCTTGAGATGATGAAAGAAGATCCGAGTTGGGAAGCGGCGGGAAGAGGTCGCGCAATATTTTGGCGGCTTGACCCCGCAAGCTAACGGGACCCGCTGAACCGACTCGTCCCCCGGATTGCTGCCATCGAGCGCACACATTATGGTATGGCTGTCGGTCATGCCGCAGTACGCTGTTCAGCGCTGCAGGCGATAGGGTTCTTCGAAATCGAGGAAGTCTTTTTCGGACAACGCACCATCAACCCACGCCTGCACACCCGGCAAGGTACACACGCGGGCCATGTACGCGGTCACCTCCGCCGGGACGGGCAAGGCATAGGTTTTCAGTCGCATCACCACCGGGGCGAAGTAGGCGTCGGCAATCGAAAACTCCCCAAAGAGCATTGGCCCGCCTCCTTTACGCAGCAGGTCACACCACATGCCCACGATCCGTTCGACATCGGCGCGCACCGCCGGCTGGTCGCGCCAGACGAGCTGGCCAGCTTCGGGGAGTGAAGCCTCGATGTTCATCGGGCAATGGGAGCGCAAACCCGTAAAGCCGGAATGCATCTCGGCACATAGGCTGCGAGCCTGCGCCCGCGCCGCCCAGTCTCGTGGCCACAAGGCTTTCTCCGGGAACTTTTCGGCCAGATATTCGGCAATCGCCAGGGTATCCCAGACGACCAGTCCGTTACCGACCCCGCCGTCCACCAGGACCGGTACCTTGCCCGTGGGGCTGATGGTCGCCATGGTCTGTCTGAAGTTTGAACCGGCCGCGAAGGAATCGAAGCGCACGACGACTTCTTCGCAGGCGATGCCGGCCTGCCCGATGAGCACTCCGGCGCGCATCGACCACGAAGAGTAATTTTTGTTGCCGATGAACAGCTTGAGCATGGTCACTTCCTGACAAGTCGAAGGTTGGCGGGCCGCCATCTTACTATGCGTGCGGCTCCGCTTGCGCGGTTTTCCGTCTGCTGTTGACGCCGGTGGCATGATGAGCTGCCCGGCCAAGGCGGTTCATCCGGCTGACGACGATCCAGTTGGCCGGTCACGCCGGGGTGCCGAGCGGATTCAGGTCGGGCCGCTGGCGTCACCGCCACGTCCGGCCAGGAAGGCCTGCGCTTCCTCGCGGCGTTCGAAGATGTGCGGCGCGATGCTGCGTGCCGAGAAAGCCTCGCCCAGCTTGGCGCGCAGGAAGGCGCTGGTGGCGTAGCGAGTGATCTGACTGAAATAGTTGGCCAGGAAGTAGCGGTCCATTTCGGCATAGGCGTCGTACATGTCCTGGTTGATGCGAAAGCGATCGTAGTTGATGATCACGCCGACCCGTTTGCCGGCCGCCCGGCAGCGCAGCTCGCAAATGTCCCAGATCGCCTGCACATCTTCGACCACCCGGACATGCATGCCCTCGAAGTTGAGAAACAGGATGTTGCGCTCGGGATCGTAAATGACCCGCTCCGGCAAGGACAGGTTGAGCAGTTCAGCCTCCAGACCCATCGGGTTGGCATTGAAGATGCGGGCATCCATCTCGCCGTATTCACCGACGATCGGCTCGAAATCCATGTTCGGCAGAATGTCCCGGTCGACGTCGATGCCGGGCGCCACCTCGATCAAGGCCAGCCCGCCCCTGACCCGGCGGAAGACGCAACGTTCGGTGACGTAATAGACCGGCTTGTCGCGATCATAGGCGTACTGGCCATTGAAGGTGATCTGCTCGACTTTCTTGAGGAACTTCCGCTGCCGGCCCTCCTGGACAATTCGCAGCTTGCCGTCATTGACCTCGACCTTCAGACCATTGCCGGTGAAGGTGCCGGCGAACACCACCAGGCGGGCGTTCTGGCTGATGTTGATGAAACCGCCGGCGCCGGTCAGGCGGCCGCCGAACCGGCTGACGTTGACATTGCCGGCAGCATCGCATTCGGCCATGCCAAGACACGCCATGTCCAGGCCGCCCCCGTCGTAGAAGTCGAACTGCTGATTCTCGTCGATGACCGCATCCATGTTGACGCCGGTCCCGAAGTCACCCCCGGTGGCGGGAATTCCGCCGATCAGGCCGGATTCAACGGTCATGGTCAGCAGGTGCGAGATACGCTCCTCCTTGGCGACCGTCGCCACGCCTTCGGGCATGCCGACCCCGAGATTGATGATGCCGTTGGGCGGCAATTCGAAAGCGGCACGGCGGGCGATGATCTTGCGATCGGTCAGTGGCGTCGACACCAGGCTGGCCTGGGGAACCCGGAACTCGCCGGCGTAAGCCGCGTTGTACGGGGTCACCAGTGTCTGCATGTGCTGGGTGGGTTCGGCCACGACCACGCAATCGACCAGAATCCCTGGAATCTTGACCTGCCGCGGCGGTAGCCCGCTGCGCTCGGCGATCCTTTCGACCTGGGCGATCACGATGCCGTTACTGTTCTTGGCCGCCATCGCCATGGCGAGGTTGTTGAGGGTCAATGCTTCCCGCTCCATCGTGATGTTGCCGAAGGTATCGGCGGTGGTCCCGCGCACGAAGGCGACGTTGACTCTGCCGACCTTGTAGAACAGCCACTCTTCGTCGGCGACTTCGACGAGACTGACGATGTCCCGGGTGGTGGCGGCATTGATCCGGCCGCCGCCGTAGCGGGGATCGACGAAGGTATGCAGTCCGACCTTGGAGAACGACCCCGGTTTGCCGGCGGCCAGATCCCGGAACAACTGACAGATGATTCCCTGGGGCAGGTTATAGGCCTGGATGCGATTGCCGAGTGCCAGTTGCGCCACCTTCGGCATGCGCGCCCAGTGGCCCGCCACCACTCGGCGCAGCAGGCCGGCGTGGCCCAGATGATTGAGCCCCAGGGTCTTGCCGTCGCCCTGGCCGGCGGCGGCGAACAAGGTCAGGTTCTTCGGGCTGCCGGTGGTGAGGAAGCGACGCTCCAGTGCCGACAACAGGGCCTCGGCAAAGCCGGTCTGGACAAAACCGGTACTGGCCAGAGTATCGCCATCCCGGATCAGTGCGATGGCTTCATCGGCAGTCACGATCTTGCTGCGCATGGTGGTTTCCTCTCGCTATCTGCTTGCTGTCCGGTCGCAGGAGCAACCGATGACAAAATCATCGTAGCGGTACCGGCAGGGTCACCGCCGCCCTCGATCAGGCGAAGCTTAGCTGCATTTGGGCAGCAGTGCTTGCCGGAATGGGCCAGGAGACCCCGGCCGACCCAAGCCAACTCATTTTATCGGGATTCCTGATCCCGTGGGCAAGCGATGGAACCCATTCTGGATCCCTTTGTGGAGTCTCGGCCGGTACATTTGAAAGCCATGATGGGCAAGGCTTTTCGGCCGATCTCCGGAGCAGATCAGACGGTCATCGGCAATACCGGATCTACGCCCCGTCCTCGTTGTCGTGCGCCATCGGATGCCGCCAGGGCCGTTGCGCCTGCGGCAAGTGCAGCATCAGCAACTCGCTGCCGAGCAGGGTGACCCGGCCATCCCGGCGATTGTCACCGGTATCGCTGTACTCGAAATGGTAGACCCGCCGCAGGCGCAGCCGACCTTGGTCATCGCGCGCCGGGAGCAGCGAAGCGAGCGCGACCGTGTCGTCGAGCAGGAGCAAGTCTTCTGCCGCACATGCCGCACGCGCGGCATGCATGCCGGCCTCGCGTGCCTGGAAGCTGTCGTACCAGAACCAGCCGGCGGCCAGCAGAACAAACAGGCTGATCATCTCCATCCAGGGCATTGTCCGGGTCCTGTGAATGTCAAAGTTGCGTCAGCGACTCACGATGCTGACCGTCCTGGCCGGAAACATTTGCTTTTGCTCACACATCAATTCCCACAGAACACCCTGCCAGTCCGCGCGAAACCGCAGCCAAGCTGGCTATACTAGCGAAAAATGGCTTACTCCACATCCCGACCGACTTCGCAGCCGACCCGCGCCCAGTGCGCCAGACCTACCGCTCACTGCTGCCGCTTCGCCATCGCCACCCTGCTGGCGGCGCTGGCGGCCCAGCTGCCGGCCCTGGAAACCAGCGATCCCTTCGCCACACGCACCTTCACCCCGCCGCGCCCGGCGCTGGCGGGCAGCGCTCTATCCTGTCAGCCGCTGCCAGCCGACGCCGCCTATGGCATTCTCGAAGTGGTCGATCTTGCGCTGTGCCGCAACCCGACAACCCGTGAGGCCTGGTCGTACGCACGCGTCCAGGCGGCCCAGGTCGGCCTCGCGCAGTCCGACTTCCTGCCGGCGCTCGATGGCCAGGTCAGCACCAGCCGGATCAGGATCGACTCGCAGACCGCCAGGCAGCGCAACGCCTCGCTGACGCTCTCCTGGCTGCTGTATGACTTCGGCGCGCGTTCGGCAAATCTTGAAATCGCGCGGCAAGTGCTGAGCGCCGCAAGCTCGACGCTCGACGCGACCGTCCAGAGCGTCTTTCTCAATGCCGTGCAGGCTTATTACAACACCCAGGCCGCGCGTGCTGCAGTCACCGCCGCCCGTGAATCAGAAAATGCCAGCCGCGAGAGCCTCACCGCCGCCGAAGTCCGCTACCGCGTCGGCACCGGCACCCCTGCCGACCGTCTGCAGGCACAGACCGCCTGGTCGCAGGCAACGCTCACCCGCATCCGCGCCGAAGGGGTGCTCAAGAATGCTGTCGGCCGCCTGGCCAATGTCATGGGGCTCGACGCCAGCCAGCGGTTGTTGCTCGACGAGATCCCGTCGGTTACCCCCGACGCCAGCTTTACCGGCGACGTCACCGCACTGATCGATGAAGCACGCGCACGCCGCCCCGAACTCCGGGCCGCCGAAGCCGAACTCCGGGCTGCCGAAGCCGGCGTCGATTACGCCCGCGCCACCGGCCGGCCGACGCTCTCGCTGAGCGCCGGCCCGCAGTGGACAGACCTTGGCAGTGCCTCGGCCAACGGCAACTCGATCGGACTGACGGTCAACCTGCCGATCTTCTCCGGCTTCAACACCACTTACCGGGTTCGCGCCGCCGCCGCCCAGACCGAGGTTCAGAGCGCCCGCCGCGACAACGTCCGCCAGCAGATCGCGCTCGAGGTCTGGGAAGCCTATCAGAGCCTCAGCACTGCCACCCAGACCATTCATACCACTGCCGACCTGCTGGCCAGCGCCGAGCATTCCGAGCGTGTCGCCCTCGGACGCTACAAGGCCGGTGTCGGCAACATCCTCGACGTCCTCAACGCCCAGAGTGCGCTCGCCAACGCCCGCCTGCAACGCATCCAGGCGATGCTCGACTGGCACGTGTCGCGCGCCACCCTGGCCAGAGCCATCGGCGCCCTCGACAGCACGCTGCTGCTCTCGATCAGCAAGCAGAAAGTCCGCAATCCATGAAGCACGCGCGCAGCCTCTTCGCTCTTCTCCTCTTTGCCCTCGCGGCCGGCGGTGTGTACTGGTATCGCCAGAGCAGCAGCCAGTCGCTCGAACAGCGCTACAAGCTGCAGGCCATCGAACGGGGGGATGTCACCCAGACCGTCTCGGCCAACGGCACGCTCAACCCGATCGTACTGGTCAATGTCGGCACGCAGGTTTCCGGGACGGTCACCAGGCTCTATGTCGACTTCAACGACAAGGTCGAGAAAGGCCAGGCGCTGCTCGAACTCGACGACTCGCTGCTCGCCGCACAAGCCCGTCAATCGGCGGCCAACGTGCAGAACGTCGCCGCCGCGCTCGACCTGGCGCGCGCCAGCGAAGCGCGGATGAAAGCCCTGTTTGAACAGGAATATGTCTCCCGGCAGGAACTCGAACAGGCCGTCCAGACGCGCCGCTCGAGCGAGGCGCAACTCGCTCAGGCGAAAGCCGCCGCCGACAAGGATCAGGTCAACCTCCATTACACGACGATCCGCTCGCCGGTGTCGGGGGTCGTCGTCGACCGCGTCGTCGACCTCGGGCAGACGGTCGCAGCCAGCCTGCAGACACCCACCTTGATCAAGATCGCACAGGACCTCTCCGAGATGCGTATCGATTCGAGCTTTGCCGAGGCCGACATCGGCAAGATCCGCGAAGGACAGAAGGTGCGTTTCACCGTCGACGCCTTCCCGAACCGCAGTTTCCAGGGTGAAGTGCAGCAGATTCGTCTCAACCCGACGACGCAGCAGAACGTCGTCACCTACAATGTGCGCGTTTCGCTCTCCAATCCCGAACAGATCCTGCTGCCCGGCATGACCGCCTACGTCAGCATCGGCGTCGCCAGCCGCCAGGATGTCCTGCTGGTGCCCAACGCGGCGCTGCGTTTCAAACCCAGCGAGAGCAGCGACAGCGAGCGCACGCCCGCCGGACAGAAAACGGCGAGCGAGAGCAGCGGGGAGAGCAAGGGCAAGGGCAGGAAACGCGACACGGCCAGCGGCACGGTGTACCGCGTCGAGAATGGCGAACTCAAAGCGCTTAGCGTATCGCTCGGGATTACCGACAATCGCAACACCGAAGTGCTCGGCGGCGATCTCAAGGTCGGCGACATCGTCGTCACCGGCGAGAATGTCGCCAGCAGCAACGGCAAGCCGAGCAGTGTGGGGATGAGACTGTTCTGATGACCGAGGCGGTCATTCGCGTCGTCGGTCTCGGCAAGTCCTACGAAACCGCGGCCGGACTCTTCCCGGCGTTGCGGGACGTCAATCTTTGCATCGAGGCGGGTGAATTCGTGGCGATCATGGGACCCTCGGGGTCGGGCAAGTCGACCTTCATGAACCTGCTCGGCTGCCTCGATACGCCGAGCAGCGGCGACTACTTTCTGGTCGGCCGCAAGGTCGCGCAGTTGAGCAAGGACGAACTCGCGCGACTCCGGAACCGCAGCATCGGCTTCGTCTTCCAGGGTTTCAACCTGCTGCCGCGGATGACGCTGGCCGACAATGTCGCCCTGCCGTTGGTCTATGCCGGCATCGAGCGCGAGCAGCGGCGGCAGCGTGCGCGGCATGAGCTGGCCCGGGTCGGCCTCGGCGATTACGCCGGCGCGCTGCCGAGCCGCATCTCGGGCGGACAACAGCAGCGCGTGGCGATTGCACGCGCGCTGATCAACTCGCCGCAACTGATTCTGGCCGACGAACCGACCGGCAACCTCGACAGCCATACCAGCGAAGAGATCATGGCGCTGTTTGCAGCCCTCAACCGCGAAGGGATCAGCATCGTGCTGGTGACCCACGAGCCGGACATCGCCGCACACGCTGCACGGCAGGTGCGTTTTCGTGATGGACGCCTGGTCAGTGACCTGCCGACGCCCACCAGCGTGCTCGCCGCATGCTGAAAGCGATGCTCGGCGAAGCCTGGCAGGCGATGGGCGCGAACCGCATGCGCAGCATGCTGACGATGCTCGGAATGGTCATCGGCGTGGGTTCGGTGGTGCTGATGATGGCCATCGGCCAGGGCGCGCAGTACGCCGTGGCGCAGACCATCAGCAGCATGGGCAGCAATCTGTACATCCTGATTTCCGGTTCGACGAGTGCCGGCGGCCTGCGCAGCGGGGGAGGCGGCGGCCCGACGCTGACCGTCGCCGACGCAGAAGCAATCGCCGAGCTCGACGGCGTCAGCAATGTCGCACCGGTGCAGCAGGGCACACAGCAACTGGTCTATGGCGCGAACAACTGGAGTGCGACGGTGGTCGGCACGACGCCGCCGTATCTCGATGCGCGCGCGTGGACGATCGTCAGCGGTTATCCCTTCGGCGACTCAGATGTGCGCGCGGCGACGCGGGTGGCGCTGATCGGCCAGACCGCCGTCGACAATCTGTTCGGCAGCGACGACCCGCTCGGCAAGACCATCCGCATCCGCCAGAGCCCTTTCGTGATCGTCGGCGTGCTCGGCAAGAAAGGGCAGAACCTCGACGGCCGCGATCAGGACGACAC
>DIME01000184.1:33358-34997 GCA_002425405.1 Candidatus Accumulibacter vicinus | reverse complement strand
GGGATTTCCCATTTTTGGTTAAGATTTGTCAATCCAATCAGGCTTCCAACCCCCGTTTGAATGCCCGACTGGAGACTCGCTGACCCCTGTCCGAAGAACTAAAAACTCAGACATGCACGGCTTCCTTCTCGACGAATGGACGCAACTCGGGGCGCAAGGCCTTTTCGGTCACGAGATCGATCGGTACGCCGAACAGGTCTTCGAGGTAGAACTGAACGCCAAAGTAGCGCTCGGATGTCGCCGGACCATCGAAGGTGACCAGCACATCGACATCACTATCGCTCCGCGCTGCGTCGCGTGCGGTTGATCCGAACAGGGCAAGTTCCTTCACTCCGTAGCGAGCCGCCAGCATGGGTTTGCTGGAGGTGAGCAGTTCGATGGCGCGTGAGCGATTCATTGCTGTCTCCAGGCAATCCGGAAAGTCAGCGTCATCAGGGTTGCACCTGGTCGATCAGCACGCGCAGATTCCGGCTGCCGGGCTTGACGCCGCTGAGGGTGCCGAAGAGGTCGCCGCTCGAGCTCTGCGCCTGGCCCGCTCTGGCGACCCGCGCTTCGATGCGGATCGTGGCGAAATCGGAAATCTTCTTGCCGCCGGCGAGGGCCATCGAATCGTCGAACTCGAAGCGCAGCGGCAGGTCGGCGACGCTGGCGCGTTTGGCGGCGAGCGGCATGCGCGGTCCTTCCTCGGCGCGCGCGAAGACGAACAGCACGTCGCCGGGCTGGACCGTAGTGGCGAGCTTGCTGCTCAACGTCACCTCGCCGCTGACTGCGCCGGCGCTGGCGCCGGGTTTTGCGCTGCCGCCGGCCTGGGTGCTGGCGAACTCGCGTGCCTTGCCGATCGCGGTGGTGAGGGCGCCGGCTTCCTCGGAGCCGGGTTCGACCAGTTCCAGGAGGCGCGACCAGTAGTCGGCGGCGGCCGCGAACTGCTGGCGGCCGGTGGCGGCCGCGCCCGCCAGCAGCAGCGCTTGCGGTTCCCTGGGGTTGATCCGCAGGGCACGTTCGATCAGTTCGCTCGGCCTGCCCTGCAGGCTGCCGCCCTGGGTCTGCGCGAGGACATCGGCGTAGTCGGCGAGCAGGGCCGGGTCCTGGTCGACCAGGGGGGCGGCGCGTTCGTAGGCTTTCGCTGCTTCGGGGAAACGTTCGAGCACCTTGTACGATCGGGCCAGCATCACCCAGCCCGGGTGGTCGTCGGGGTTCTTCTGCAGCTTGTCGACGAGACTGTTGAGCATGGCCTCGATCTGTGCGGGGGCGATGCGCGCCTGCCGCTGCAGCGGGTCGAGCGCGCGCGGTTCGCCGAGCAGGGCATAGCCGGCAGCGGCGGCGAGCGGGATGAGCACCAGCAAGGCCAGCGCGGTCTGGTGACGGCCGCCGTCAGCAGTCGCCGGCGCGGCCAGGGTGGGCACTTCTTCGAGCAGACGGCGTTGCAGTTCGCTTTTCGCCTGGGCGAAATCGGCCTCGGCCAGCGAGCCTTCGCGGCGCTCGCGTTCGAGTTCGGCGAGCTGGTCGCGAAAAATCGCGAGGTTCGCTTCGCTCTGGTCGGTGCTGCCCGAAAACCGTGGCGTGCGCAGCAGCGGTGGCAGGAGGAGGGCGATGACGGCGACGACCAGCAGGGCCGCGGCGATGAGGAAGGCGGTCATGC
>DIME01000184.1:20376-32999 GCA_002425405.1 Candidatus Accumulibacter vicinus | reverse complement strand
GGTCGCTGATCGCCCGGTCGCGTCGGCGCAGGTAGAGCAGCAGTGCCGTCAGGCCGGCGACGAACAGCAGGCCGGGGCCGAACCACAGCAGCAGCGTCGTTCCTTTCAACGGGGGCCGATAGCGGACGAAGTCGCCGTAGCGGCTGACCATGAATTCCATGATTTCAGCGTCGCTCCGGCCGTCCTGGATCAGCGTGCGGATTTCGCGGCGCAGGTCGTTGGCGAGTTCGGCCTGCGAGCCGGCGAGCGACTCGTTCTGGCAGACCAGGCAGCGCAATTCGGAAGAAATCGCGATCAGGCGCTTTTCGGTCAGTTCGTCTGCCGCCAGCGGCCGGGCTTCGCCGGCGTGCAGGAGGGGCATGTGCAGCTTGAACACGGCGAGCAGCAGAAGCATCAGCAAGCCTCTCATTTCGACAGTTCCGAAAGCAGCGGCAGGATTCTGCCGGAGAGGACCTCGGGGGTGATCGGGCCGGTGTGCTTCATGCGGATGATGCCTGCCCGGTCGATGACGTAGGTTTCCGGTACGCCATAGACGCCGTAGTCGATGCCGGCGCGGCCATCCACGTCGAGCACCGACAGGGTGTACGGGTTGCCGTGCCTGGCGAGCCAGCCGGAGGCGCGTTCGATGACCATTTTTTGTTCGCCGCCGGGGGGCAGCCGGTCGATGTCGATGCCGCCGTCGCCGCGCACTTCCTTGTAATTGAGGCCGATCAGCGGCACCGTCTGGCGCTTCGCCAGTTCGACCAGCAGGGGATGTTCCTGCCGGCAGGAGACGCACCACGACGCCCAGACATTGAGCAGCCAGACCTTGCCGAGCAGGTCCTGCGGCGAGAACGACTGCGCGGGCGCGTCGAGGCGCGACAGCGAGAACGGCGGGGCCGGTTTGCCGACCAGCGGCGAAGGCAGTTCGCGGGGGTTGAGCCGAAGTCCAACGGCGAGCAGCGCGAGGAGTACGGCGAAGCCGATCAGCGGCCAGAGAAATCGGTTCATGGTCGTCCCCTACGCTTTCTGGGCGAGCGCTGCGGCGGCGGCGGTGGTGTGCGCGCCGGCGCGCGCCCTGACACGGTAGCGGCGGTCGCTGATGGCCAGCAGTCCGCCCAGGCTCATCAGCACGCAACCGCCCCAGATCCAGTCGACGAAGGGCTTGTGGTAGACGCGCACCGCCCAGGCGGCCTCCGGTCTGGCCTTGTCGATCGGCTCGCCGAGCGAGACATAGACGTCGCGCAGGAAGCCGGTATCGATCGCCGCTTCGGTCATCGGCATCGATGACGCGGCGTAGAAACGCTTCTCCGGGAACATCTTGCGCACCGGCACGCCGTCCTTGAGGAGGTCGATGTCGCCGACCAGCGCGCGGTAGTTCGGTCCCTGCTGCTGGCGAACGCCGTTGAAGCGGAAGCGGTAGCCGCCGACGCCGACGCTGTCGCCGACTTCCATCTTGACATCCTTCTCGGACTGATAGGCACCGACCAGGGTGACGCCGACGACGAAGACGGCAATGCCGAGATGCGCCAGATGCATGCCGAAGAAGCTGCGCGGCTGCCGCAGGGCGGTAGCCAGGAAGGAGCGGCCGGCGCGCGTCGCCTGTACGCGTTCGACCCCATTGAGCAGGGCGCAAAGAACGATCCATGCCGACAGCAGCAGGCTCAGGGCGACCAGCGGCCGCCATTCGCCCAACAGGAAAGGGGCGCCACAGCCGACCAGGGCCGCCGCGAGAAAAGCCCAGCGCAGCGTGCGCGCGAGTTCGCCGACGCTGGCATGCTTCCAGCGCGCAAAGGGCGCCACGCCGATCAGGAACAGCGCCGGCAGCATCAGCGGCACGAATACCGCGTCGAAGTAGGGCGGGCCGACCGAGAGCTTGCCGGCGCCGAGCGCGTCGATCAGGAGCGGGTAGAGCGTGCCGAGCAGGACCGAGGCGCAGGCGACGACCAGCAGCACGTTGTTGGTGAGCAGCAGCGACTCGCGCGAGAGCAGGCCGAAGCGTCCGCCGAGACCGACCTTCGGCGCCCGCCAGGCGAACAGCGCCAGCGAGCTGCCGATCACCGCTCCCAGGAAGACGAGGATGAAGATGCCGCGGGTCGGGTCGGTGGCGAACGCATGTACCGAAGTCAGTACGCCGGAACGGACCAGGAAGGTTCCGAGCAGCGACAGCGAGAACGCCGAGATCGCCAGCAGCACCGTCCAGTTCTTGAAACTGCCGCGTTTCTCGGTCACCGCCAGCGAGTGCAGCAGCGCTGTGCCGACCAGCCAGGGCATGAAGGAAGCGTTTTCCACCGGGTCCCAGAACCACCAGCCGCCCCAGCCGAGTTCGTAGTACGCCCACCACGATCCGAGCGCGATCCCAAGCGTCAGAAAGATCCACGCCGCCGTGGTCCAGGGTCGCGACCAGCGTGCCCAGGCGGCGTCGAGCTGACCCGAGAGCAGCGCGGCGATGGCGAAGGCAAAAGCCACCGAGAAACCGACGTAGCCCATGTACAGCATCGGCGGGTGAATGATCAGGCCGGGGTCCTGCAGCAGCGGGTTGAGGTCGCGCCCTTCTTCGGCCGCCGGCAGCAGGCGCTCGAAGGGGTTCGAGGTGAGCAGGATGAACAGCAGGAAACCGGCGCTGACCAGACCGAGAACGCCGAGCACGCGCGCCACCAGGGGGATGGGCAAGGGCTTCGACAGCAGCGCCACGGCCAGCGACCACAGCACCAGCATCAGCATCCACAGCAGCAGCGAGCCTTCGTGCCCGCCCCAGACGGCCGCGACCCGGTACTGCAGCGGCAGCAGCGTGTTCGAGTGCTGTGCGACATAGAGCACCGAGAAATCGTTGTCGACGAAGGCGCTGGTCAGGCAGGCGAAAGCCGTCACCAGCAGCAGTGCCTGCGCGATCGCCGTCGGGCGGGCGAGGGCCATCCATGGCTGGCGGTTGAAGTGGGCACCGAGCAGCGGCAGGGTTCCCTGCGTCAGGGCGACGCAGAGCGCGAGGATGAGGGCGAAGTGGCCGATTTCCGGGATCATGGTCGTCGTCCTACGGTTTCAGGGTCCTGGCGGTGGCTTCCGCCGCTGCCTTATGGCTTGCCGCGCGTTCGTGGGCGTCGCTGACGGCTTTGGCGGCTTCCGGCGGCATGTAGTTCTCGTCGTGCTTGGCGAGCACCTCGGTGGCGGCAAAGACGCCATCCTCGGCGAGCCTGCCCTGCGCGACGACGCCTTTTCCCTCGCGGAAGAGATCCGGCAGGATGCCCTTGTAGGCGACGGTCATGTCCCGGTCGGTGTCGGTGACGACGAAGCGCAGGGTGACGCCGTCGGGCTGGCGCTGCAGCGATCCCTCCTTGACCATGCCGCCGATACGGAAGCTCTTGCCCCTGGGCGCTTCGCCGGCGGCCACCTGCGTGGGGGAGAAGAAGAACACCAGATTGCTCTGGAAGGCATTGAGCACCAGCGTGGCGACCAGGCCGAGAATGGCCAGGCCGCCCACAATCAGGGCCATGCGTTGGTGACGTGGTTTCAATCCGGACTCCTGCGGGAAGCGGTTTCGCGTTTGCGTCGGGCTTCGGTTCGCTCGGCACGGTATTGCTGCTTGAGACGGGTGACGAGTTTCTTCCGGTCCTGCAGCAGCAGGAGCGGTTCCGCCAGCATCAGCAGCGCCATCACCGCCAGCGATCCCCAGACATAGAGGCCGTGGTTGCCCATTGCCAGAAAGTCGGCGAGACTGTTCCAGTGCATGCCGGGCATATTGATCTACTCCTTGTCGGCGAGCAGTTCGCGCACCCAGTCGGTGTGCCGCTCGCGCTCGAGCATGATGGTGCGGACACGCATCAGGGCGATGGCGATGCTGTACATCCAGCATGCCAGGGTGCACAGCAGCATGCCCCAGAGCATCAGCCTGGCCATGCTGGGGGCTCTGGTCAGGCTGACCGAAGCGCCCTGATGCAGGGTGTTCCACCACTGGACCGAAAAATAGATGATCGGAACATTGACCACGCCGACCAGCGCGAGGATCGCGCCGGCCTTGTCGGCACGGCGTGGATCGTCGATCGAAGCCTGCAGGGCAATGAAGCCGATGTAGAGGAAGAGCAGGATCAGCTCGGAAGTCAGGCGCGCATCCCAGACCCACCAGGTGCCCCACATCGGCTTGCCCCACAGTGCGCCGGTCCATAGCGAGAGGAAGGCAAAAAGGGCACCGGTCGGCGCCAGTGCCGAGGCCATCATCCCGGACAGGCGGAAGTTGAAGGCCAGCCCGATGGCGGCCCAGAAAGCCATCACCAGGTAGATGAACATCGACATCCACGACGCCGGGACATGCAGGAAGATGATTCGATACCCTTCGCCCTGTTGCGCGTCGGTCGGCGCCAGCAGAAAGCCGATCGTCAGTCCGAGCACGCCAAAGATCGCGGCGAGCGTCCAGAACCAGGGGATCAGCCTGCCCGCGAGCGGGTAAAAGGTCAGTGGGCTGGCGTATCTGAACCAGTTGATCACGGGCTTGCTCATCTATTCCAGGGCGACTCTCAGGGCCGCGGCAGTCGGCCACGGCGCAAAAAACACGCCGCCCAGCGCAAGCGCGCCAAGCAGCGACAAATGGGCCTGCGGTCCGAGTCCGCTCAGCGTCGCATCCACTGACCCGGCACCGAAGATCAGTACCGGGATATACAACGGCAGGACCAGCAGCGACAGCAGCACGCCGCCGCCGCGAACGCCGAGCGTCAGCGCCGCGCCGATCGCCCCGATCCCGGACAGGGCCGGCGTGCCGATCAGCAGCGACAGGGTCAGCACCGCCAGCGCGTCGCCGGCCAGGTCGAACTGGATACCCAGCAACGGTGCCAGCAGGACCAGTGGCAGGCCGGCCACCAGCCAGTGCGCGATGACCTTGCCGAGCACGATCAGCGCCAGCGGCTGCGGCGCCAGCGCCAGTTGTTCGAGCGTGCCGTCGCGGTGATCGTCGGCAAACAGGCGTGGCAGCGAGAGCATCGTCGCCAGCAGCGCGGCAACCCACAGCACACCGGGCGCCAGCCGGCGCAGTTGCGCCGCTTCGGGTCCGACGCCAAGCGGGAACAGACTGACGACGATGATGAAAAAGAACATCGCGGCAACAATGTCGGCCTGCCGCCGCATCGCCAGCCGCAGGTCGCGACCGATGACGGCGCGGATCGATTCTACCATCAACGACAACCGCTATTGCGCTGCGTCATCGGCGCCGAGCCACAACTCGCGCAGCGCCGCGGCCGGCACGGCGACCGTCTGGTGGGTGGTCAGGACCGCCAGACCGCCGCGTTGCAGATGCGCGCCGATCAGGCCGGAGATCAGCTCGACGGCGGCTGCGTCGAGGGCCACATAAGGTTCATCGAGCACCCACAGCGCGCGCTTCTCATGCACCAGACGGGCGAGCGCGGCGCGGCGCTTCTGCCCTTGAGAAAGGTAGCGGCAGGGAAGGTCGGCGCGGCTAAGCAGTCCGAGCTGTTCGAGGGCGTCGAGCGCGGCGTCCGCGTCGAGCGTTTCCTGCGCCAGGGTGGCCGACGACCGGATATTCTCCAGCGGCGTCAGTTCCTCCTTGATCGCGTTCTGATGGCCAAGGTAGCACAGTTCGCTGCGGAACTCGTCGCCGAGTTTGCCGATCGGCCGGCCGCGCCAGCGAATGTCGCCGCTGGCCGCCGGGGTGAGACCGCAGAGCATGCGCAGCAGGCTGGTTTTTCCCGAACCGTTTTTCCCCTGCAGGTAGAGCATCTCGCCGCCTGCGAGCCGAAAACTGACGCCGGCGAACAGGCGACGTTCGCCGCGTACGCATTCCAGATTCGAAGCTTCGAGCATGCAGAGGGAGATCCGGGAAGTGGTCAAGACCGGCGAGGGCATATTGTGAAGGCGGGAGTTTAGCCCCGGATTGATGAAAATCAAAATCGATTCAGTGGCTTTGAGTATTCTTCAACGGGTTCTTCCGGGAGCGTGGCAGTGGAACAGGGCGTTCTGCAGTTGACACTGGCGTGGGACGGCAAAGAAATCGTCTCGGCCGAGATCGTTTCCACCCGGCCGATGCTCGCCAAAGCCCTGCGTGGGCTGCCGGTGGCGCGGGTTTCCGAGATCATTCCGCGTGTTTTCAGTCTCTGCCGCCATGCCCAGGATGCTGCGGCACGCTTGTGCATCCAGGCGGCGCGTGCTGAGCGAGCCGCACTCGATGACGCTCGTGATCTGGGGTTGGCGGTTGCCATCGAGGCGATCGTCGAACACCTGTACCATTTGTTGATGGCCTGGCCACCCCTGCTGGAGAAACCCTTTCGAGCCAACCGGATCGAGGAGTTCGGCGCCTGGCGCAAGCGTCTGCAGGCGGTCCTCGATGCCGCGGCGGCCGCGGCACTCTCTGTCGATCTCTCGAACTGGCTGGCCGACCTGGAAGCCCCGCCGTTTGACGACCGGCTGGCCAGCGCCGCGGTTGCGCTGCTGCCGCAACTTTCTGCCGCCGAGTGGGCGCCGCTGATCGATCGTGAGGATTTCGCCACGCTGCCGACTTTTGCCGGTCAGGCCGCGGAAACCGGGGTTCTGGCTCGACACGCTGGCGACCCTGGGGTGGCCCTCCTGCTTGCCGACGGCCAGCGCGTCCAGGCCCGCCTGGCAGCGCGCCTGCTCGAACTGCGCTGGCTGGCGGCAGGACTCGCTGACCCGTCGCGTCTGTCGGCCCTCGTCGATGCCACGGCCGTCGCGGCCGGTTGCGGTCTGGCACGCGTCGAAACGGCACGGGGTACCCTGCTTCATCGCATCGATCTCGCGGCTGACTGCGTCGACCACTATCAGATCATTGCGCCGACCGAATGGAATTTTCATCCGCAAGGCGCATTTTTCCGCGAGATGTCTAGTTGTCCGGCACAGACCCGCGACGACGCACGGATCAGGGCGGCTCGCCTGGCCCTGTCGCTCGATCCGTGCGTACCCTCGGAATTGAGGATTGTCGATGCATGAAATGTCGCTGGCCATGGGGGTGTTGCAGATCGTCGAGGACGCTGCGTGCGAACAGTCGTTTCGGCGCGTCCGCCTGGTGCAACTCGAAATCGGTGCGCTGGCTGCCGTCGAAGCCGAGGCGATGCGCTTCTGTTTTGATGCCGTCAGCCGCGGCACCATCGCCGAAGGCGCCACCCTCGAGATCATCCAGGTCGCCGGCCAAGGTTTATGCTTTAATTGCAATATGACGGTGCCGCTTGCGGCTCTGTACGACCCTTGTCCAGCCTGCGGCGGGCACCCGGTGCAAGCGACCGGGGGGACCGGGATGCGGGTGAAGGAACTGGAAGTCGAATAAACGAATAACAATGAGGAGACAGCACAGAGATGTGTACCACTTGCGGTTGTGGCACCGGCGAGATCCACGTCGATGGCAAGGCATGGTCCGCGCACGCGAAGACACCGGCAACCGACTCGGCATATGCTTCGCCGCCTGGCGAGGGCACCGGGGAGGTTCCTTTCAAGATGAGCTACCGCGCCGTCGGCGCTCGGCATGGGCAGGTCCATTCCCACGCCGATGGCCAGCGGCACGTTCATGCGCATGACCATGAGCACGACGCTGCCCACGCGCATGCGCATGCCTCGGCGGCTGCGCAGGGGTCGGCAACGACGCCGTCGCGGCTGATACAGATCGAACGCGACATTCTTGCCAGGAACGATGGCTACGCAGCCGAGAACCGCCGGCGCTTCGACGAGCAGGGGATTTTCGCGCTCAATCTGGTGTCCAGCCCCGGCTCGGGAAAGACCAGCCTGCTCTGCCGCACCATCGAGGCACTCAAGGGACAACTGTCGATCGCCGTCATCGAGGGCGATCAGCAGACCAGTCGCGACGCCGAACGTATCCGCGCCACCGGCGTTGCCGCGCTGCAGATCAATACCGGCAAGGGCTGCCATCTTGACGCGCATATGGTCGGCCATGCCTTGCACGAACTGGCTCCGGCCGACGACTCGCTGCTGTTGATCGAGAATGTCGGCAATCTCGTCTGTCCGGCCGCATTCGATCTCGGTGAAGCCTGCAAGGTGGTGATCCTGTCGGTCACCGAAGGCGAAGACAAACCGCTCAAATATCCGAACATGTTTCATGCGGCTTCACTGATGCTGCTCAACAAGGTCGATCTGCTGCCCCATGTTTCCTTCGACAGCGATCTGGCGATCGCTTATGCCCGCCAGGTCAATCCGGCATTGCAGGTGATCCCCTTGTCGGCAACGACGGGGGAGGGCTGCGAGCAGTGGCTGGCCTGGCTACGCGCCGGCTGCAGCGCACGCCGGGAGCAGAAGCGGGTGACGATGGCGTCGCTGCAGCGCCGCATCGCCGAACTTGAAGCGCGGCTGGCAGCGGGAGGCTGAGATGTCCGAGTCCATCGTTTGTCAGCACATCCGCGTCAGCGGTGTCGTTCAGGGCGTCGGTTTTCGTCCTTTCGTCTGGCGACTGGCCAGGGAACTGGGTCTTGCGGGCTGGGTACGCAACGATTCGCGTGGTGTCGAAATCGAGGTCCGCGGCGCCGCTGCACAGGTGCGGCGTCTCATCGAGCGTCTGGAACTTGACGCGCCACCGCTGGCCCGGATCAGCTCGGTGAGCGCCCGCGATACGGTCTCGGCGCGTGTCGGCGAAGGCTTCGTGATCATCGACAGCCGCAGCGGTCGGGCCGCGACGATGATCGGACACGACACGGCGGTCTGTCGTGATTGTCTGACCGAGATGTTCGACCCCGGCAGCCCTCGCTGGCGTTATGCCTTTACCAATTGCACCAACTGCGGGCCACGCTACACCATCAGCCGCAGCTTGCCCTACGACCGTGTGCGCACCAGCCTCAAACCCTTTGTGATGTGTCACCGTTGTCAGTATGAATACCGCCGGCCCGAGGACCGGCGTTTTCATGCCGAGGCCAATTGCTGCCCAAAATGTGGGCCCCATCTGTTTCTGCTCGACGGCGAAGGACACCGCCTGCCCGATGACCCGATCACCACCGCCCTGGCCCTGCTGCGCCAGGGAAAGATCGTCGCTATCAAGGGACTGGGCGGTTTTCATCTGGCCTGTGACGCCCGCAACGCGGTCGCCGTCGCCTTGCTGCGCGAGCGCAAGCAGCGCGACGAGAAACCCTTTGTGGTGATGCTGGCGAACGCCGCTTCGGCCGCTCGGCTGGTCCAGATCGGCGTCGGCGAACCGGGTCTGATGGCGCTGCCGACACGCCCGGCGATTCTGCTCCGCAAACGCGGCGGTTGCGATGACGCGCTGCCCGGTGTCGCCCCTGGCCTGGCCTGGCTGGGTGTCATGCTGCCGTACACGCCGGTGCAGTTCCTGCTTTTCCACGAGGCCGCCAAACGCCCGGCAGGGGTCGGCTGGCTGGAGCGTTCGCAGGATCTCGCGCTGGTCATGACCAGCGCCAACCCCGGTGGCGAACCGCTGGTGATCGGCAACAGCGAGGCCCTGCTGCGTCTCTACGGGATTGCCGACGCTTTTCTGATGCACGACCGCGATATCGTCACGCGTTGCGACGACAGCGTCGCGCGGATTACCACCGGCGGTCTGCAATTCATCCGTCGCGCGCGCGGTTACACGCCACGCGCGATCAGGTTGCCGGTCTCCGGACCTTCGGTGCTGGCGGTCGGCGCCTGGTTCAAGAACACCATTTGTGTGACCCGTGGCGATGAGGCCTACGTTTCGCAACATGTCGGCGACCTCGACAATGCGGCCGTTTGCGATTTCCTCGAGGAAAATGTCGCGCAATTGCTGAAACTGCTGGGCTCCGAACCGGCGATCGTGGCGCACGACCTGCACCCGGATTTTCATTCGACGCGTTTTGCCGCCGACTTTGCCCAACAGCGTCGCCTGCCGCTGTTGGGCGTCCAGCATCATCATGCGCACGCTGCGGCAGTGCTCGCCGAACACGGCATGCAGGGCGCACACCTGGCGCTGTCGCTCGACGGCGTCGGCCTCGGGACCGATGGCGCGGCCTGGGGTGGCGAATTGTTGCGTGTTGACGGCGCCCGCTTCGAGCGTCTTGGCCATCTTTCGCCGCTCGCGCTGCCGGGTGGCGACCGCGCCGCCAACGAGCCGTGGCGAATGGCGGCGGCCGTGCTGCACCAACTCGGCCGCAACCGCGAAATCAGCGAACGTTTTATCGGCCAGCAGGCTGCGCCGGCCGTTGCGCAGATGCTGGCGAGCGACATTTTGTGTCCGCCGACGACGAGCATGGGCCGGATTTTCGATGCCGCTGCCGGCCTGCTCGGCATCCGGTCGGTAATGGCTTACGAAGGGCAGGCGGCGATGTTCATGGAAGGCCTGGCGCAGTGTTACGGCGACATTCTGCCGCTCGATCAGGGCTGGCGGATCGCACAGGGCCGCCTTGACCTGTTGCCCCTGCTGGCGGTACTCGCGGATGAAAAGAATGCCGAGCGTGGCGCCGCGCTGTTCCATGCCACGCTGGCTGCCGCCATTGCCGACTGGGTGCGGGTCCTGGCGCCTGGCGAAAAGGCGGTGGTCGGCAGCGGCGGCTGTTTCCTCAACCAGGTGCTGGTGCGAGGCTTGCGCGCTCGCCTCGGTGCGCAAGGGATCAAACTTGTTGAAGCGCGCCAGGTGCCGCCCAACGATGGCGGACTGTCGGTCGGTCAGGCCTGGATCGCCCTGCAGCATCTGCTGGGCCATTAGAGGAGCGCTGAGCATGTGTCTTGCACTGCCTTGCCGGATCGTCGAACTGCGGCCCGACGAGCGGGCGCTGATCGATGTGGCCGGAGTGGGCAAGGAGGTTTCGCTGGCACTCGTAGAAGATGTCGCAGTCGGTGACTACGTGATCGTGCATGTCGGCTACGCGCTGACCCGGCTCGATCCGGAAGAAGCCGAAAAAACCCTGGCGCTGTTTGCCGAACTCGGCGAAGCCGTTTTGCGGGAGGCTGGCGTTGCAGGTGGAGCGATCCAGTAAATCAGTGACCTGCACCGTTCGGCCTGAGCTTGTCGAAAGCCCCTCCTGTTAAATTGGGTAAGACCCACGGGCCTTCTTGTGATCGGGGCGTGAATGGCTAATTCCTTGCGGAAGAACTTCTCATGGAGTCTTGTCGGCAACATTGTTTATGCGTTGTGTCAATGGTTGATGCTGATCATTATTGCCCGCCTGGGAAATGCTCGGGACGTCGGCATCTATTCGCTTGCCCTGGCCATTTCTGCGCCGGTCATGCTTTTTCTTGGCATGAATTTGCGGGTGGCCATTGCCACCGATCAGAAACATCAATTTGACACGCAAGATTATTTCATGTTGCGTGTCTGTTCCAGCACCGCCGCACTGGTCATCATTTCATTTGCGGCCTTTTTCCTGTACAGGACAGAAAGCGATGTACTGATCGCCATCATCATGGTTTCACTGGTGAAATCGGTGGAGTCACTCAGTGATGTCTGTTACGGATTCTTCCAGAAGAACGAGCGCAATGACCTGATCTCCAAGTCATTAATCCTGCGGGGAGTCAGTACGGTCTTGCTGCTGGTACCGGCTTATTACTACCTCGGGTCGCTGACCGAATCGCTCGGGGTTGTCTTGTCGGTATGGCTGGCAATTCTGGTCGTTTTCGATGCACGCAACCTGCGAAATCTATTGGCTACCGGAACCGAACATCCGACCCGCTCTTCGCAATGCACTGGTTTGCTCAAGGTCGTTTTTCCGCTGGGTTTCGTTGCACTGCTTGATTCATTGACGCCGAACATCACCCGCTATGCAGTCGAGTTTTTTTTTGGCCTCGAACAATTAGGATACTTCTCCGCCATTGCTTATCTGATGGTGGCCGGCGGGACCGTTGCCGGCGCCTTGGGAAATGCGGCAACTCCGCGAATGGCCCGGCATTTTGCGAATAAGGAACGGTCCGAATTTTGTCGCGTTGGCCTGACGGCGGTTCTGTTGGGTTCGAGTGTCGGAGTGTGTGGCCTGATCGTATCGGTTCTTTATGGCGAGCAATTGCTGGGATTTGTTTATGGCGAGCCATACATCGCGTATCAGCCGTGCTTCGTGATCGTCATGCTGGCCAGTATCTTATGGTACGCTGCCGGCCTGACAGGGTGCATGCTGAACGCTGCCCGTCGGTTTGGACACCAGTTGCTGGCAAACTGGCTGGCCATTTTGGCCGTATGCATCGCCGTTGCCGGATTCGGGAGCGCAGGCGGAATCAATGGCATCGCATGGGCGTTGGCGATAGGCATGGGTGCAAGATTGGCTGCATCTCTGGGTTTGCTCCTCATGACGCTCCGGAAAGGCATGGGCTGAATGTCAATATCCTACCTGTTGCAGAGAAGCGGTATCTTCCTCGCGCTTGTACGCCTGCCATTCCGGATGATGAGGAGGATCGGGAATAAAATAAACACCTGGTGGTGGAAGCTGCATTTATTGCGCCTGGGCCGGAATTCCCTTGTCGAGATGGGCGTATCGATCGAAAACCCAAGGCAAGTCGCTGTCGGTGAGCATTGTCTGATCTGCCGTGACGCCACCCTGGTGTCGGAGACCATTGACGGAAATCTCTTCCTTGAGGATCGGGTGCAGATCAATCGAGGGGTAAAAATCGATCATACCGGCGGCGTGTTGATCAGGGAACATGCTTTGATTTCGGAAGGCGTGACCATTTACTCGCACACCCACGGGATAGACCCGCACTCCACTCCTAAGGCATAGCCTTATACACAACTC
>DIME01000184.1:0-20032 GCA_002425405.1 Candidatus Accumulibacter vicinus | reverse complement strand
GAGTTGTGTATAAGGCTATGCTCCTAAGGGGATACCGAAAACAATCGGCGCAAGGGTGTGGATCGGCGCGCACGCCATCATCATGGAAAACTGCAGCAGCATTGGCGAAGGGAGCGTCGTTGCGGCCGCTTCCGTGGTGACCAAACCCATTGACCCACATGTCGTGGTCGCGGGTAATCCCGCACGGGTGGTGCGAAGACTCGGCAATGATTGAGAGGCTTCTGGCGATCGTGGTCATGACCGGATTCCTGCTGATCCCCTGGGCGATTGAGCGTGGCCAGGGGATCTTCGCCCCGCTGCGAACCTATTCGATATTGAGCTTCGTCACGACGGTTCCGTATCTGCTGCTTCTCTCCTTCGACCCTTCGGTCATGTATCCTCCAGTTGCTCAGCATATTCGCTACCACGAGTTCAATGATTTGTTCCTGAAATATACCTTTGTTCAAGGGGTCGCGTATTTGTGCGTTTTCGCGGGATATCTGACTGCCGGACGTCTGTCCTTTGGCTGGGTTTCGTCCGCCGGTGTGCCCAGGGTATCTGCCCTGTCGGAAGGCACGGTCCTGAGAGCTGCCGTGATCGCTCTGCTGCTTGGCATGGCCCTGTGGATCGTGCAGGTGCAGCTTGTTGGCGGCTTGGAGTTTTTACTTCTGAACCTGGGCGACCGCACCAGTCTCACCGCCGGCCTCGGCTATTTATCCACCGCGGCCAACGCCATGCTCGCCTTCAGCGTACTTTTGATGGCCTATTCATTTCAGTACGGCAATGGCATCGGAAAAAAAATCTGTCTGGCACTTTTTTTCCTTATCGCGGCGATCAGTTATACCGCTTTCGGAGGCAGGAAGCATCTTCTGCATTTGCTCCTGATGCTGTTGTTGACCTGGCACTACAGCATCAGGAAAATAAACTCGGTCAGACTCTCCCATGTCGCATTGGTTGTTTTCGTGGCATTTTATTTCGTCAGCGTTCTGCTGCTCAGGCAGGGGGATGCTCTCGAGTATTATATGAATCGTCCGGGCGAACTGTTCGCAGATGTGCTGGACAACGTTAACATCTTCGTCACCCAATTGAGTTATGTCGATACCTATATGTTCATCATCAAGTATTTCGATCAGAACGACTACTGGTGGGGGCGCTCATACATCGATCTGCTGTACGCTCCAATACCAAGCACCTTCTTTCCTGACAAGCCTCCCGTCGATGATGGCGTTTATATCCGAAGTTTGATGGAGGGATGGAACGTGATCCCGCCAACGCCGTTCTGGAAGATGTACCCTTCCTCCACACCGCCGGAAACCATCGGTATTGGCTACGCGAGTGCCGGCTTGCTGGGTGTGGTGATCGGCATGTTCATCCTGGGAATGATCATTCGTTCCTCATATTCGTTCATGATGTCGAGAAGAACCTTTTTCAGCCTTTATGTTTTCTTGATGGTCCTTCTCAATTTCCAGTTGACGAATCTGCGACTCGCCCAGTTTCTGACCAGCTTCCTGATTGCCTGGTTGTTCTGTTCGGTCATGCTGCGCTACCGGAGGTGAGGCCGGTGCGATCCTTTTGCTTCGATCCCTTGACGGAAACGACATTTGCAATATGAAATGCAGGATTCTTGTCTTCAGTGATTATTACCTTCCGGGCTACAAGGCAGGGGGTCCGATCAAGAGCATTGCCAGCATCGTCGAAATGCTGGGGGATGATTTTTCTTTTTACGTGGTGACTTCGGCGAAGGATTTGGGTGAGTTGCAGCGATACGAGGGAATAAAACTGGGAGAATGGGTGAGGGTTGGCAAGGGTCATGTGTTTTATACCGACTCGGGCCTGCCGCCATGGAACGACCTGATGAAGTTGCTTGCCGGGAACTGGTCGTGTGTGTACCTCAACAGTTTTTTCTCCAGTCACACGATCAAGGTGCTGCTGGCACTGGGAATGCTTCGGAACAAGACCCCGGTGCTGCTCGCTCCGCGTGGCGAATTCTCGCCCGGAGCATTGAGCCTGAAACGAAGGAAGAAGCAGTGCTACCTGGCCGTCGCGAGATTGCTGGGGTGCTACGATCGAGTCTGCTGGCACGCCTCGACGCCGCGTGAGCAATCGGAGATCTCGGCGTATTTTCCGTTGCCTTCGGATGGCAGGCGTGGGCCGGGTCGGTTTTTCGTGGCCGGCAATCTTTCAACGAACCCGCAGGGGGTCGCCAACCCCCTGCCGGAGAAACAGTCCGGCCAATTGCGGGTGGCCTTCCTGTCGAGAGTGGCGCGCAAGAAGAACCTGCACTACGCGCTCAAGGTTCTCTCGGAGGCTTCCGGAAGCATCGCGTTCGATATCTGGGGGCCGCTCGAAGACCAGGCCTATTGGCATGAATGCCAGGCGATCATCGAGACCGCGCCGACGACTTTGCAGGTCACCCAGAAGGGGCCCATCGAGTCGAAGGATGTCGTCACCATGCTGGGCAGATACCATGTCTTTCTGTTTCCGACGCTTGGCGAGAACTTCGGGCACGTCATTCTCGAAGCCATGGCAGCGGGTTGTGCGATCCTGATCAGCGATGCCACCCCCTGGCGAGGCTTGCAGGAAAAGGGGTACGGCTGGGAGATCCCGCTTTCTCGGCCGGAATCCTTTGTCGCAGCCCTGAACGAAGCCGTAAGCTGGGACGCGGCAAGATTCGCGGAAGTGTCAACGGCTGCTCGAACTGCCGCCGCTGCATACCTGGAACACGCTGGAAACGTCGATGCGAATCGAAGCATGTTCGCCGCCATGGTGAATTTTTCCTCGGATGCTGCGTAGCGCGCCCTTGCCGACCCCGCTTGCCACCGGTTGCGCCGACCGGCCGGCCCGGCGCAAGGTCGACGCGATCATTGCGCCGGGCCACGAAGCCTGCGCTGACCGCAAGCATTTTCTCAACCCTGACTTCCAGAAGGAGCCTGACATGGCCGATACTCTCAAGAACCGCGTGGGCCGCGTGATCGCTGGCGGCGTACACGCACTCATCGACCGCATCGAGGATCAAGCGCCCGAAGCGATCATGCAGCAATCGATTCGCGAGGCCGATGCGGTGATCGACGACGTTCGCCATGAACTGGGTCTGGTCAGCGCCAACCGCCATCTCGCGCAGCAACAGCATGCGAACCTGAATGCGCAGCATGAGAAACTGGGCGGACAGATCGAGCAGGCCATGGTTCTGCAGCGCGAGGAACTTGCCCGCGCGGCGGTAGCCCGCCAACTCGACATCGAGGCCCAGATTCCGATCCTCGAGATGACACTGGCCGAGCTCGCGCGCCAGGAAAGCGAGTTCAAGGGCTATGTCACCGCGCTGCTCGCCAAGAAACGCGAGATGGAAGAAGCCTTGTCCGAGTTTCGCAAGAGCCGGGCCGCCGCCGCGACGCTCGCCGGCAGTGGCAGTTCGAGCAAGCCGACCGATCATCGAATGGATGCCGTCACCAGCGCTTTCGATCGGGTATACGAGCGGCAAACCGGGCTCGCCGGGACTGCCCGCACGGGCAGCCTCGAACAGGCGGCAAGGCTCCGGGAACTCGACGATCTCGTTCGCGAGAACAAGATCGCCGAGCGCATGGCGCTGCTCAAGGCGGGCAAGGCGTGAGTCTGTTCGTCGCGGCGGAGACGCTGCCCTTCGGCGTCGCCTTCGTGCTGGTCATCGTCATCGCCCTGCTCGAAGGCGTCGGCATGCTGATCTCCTTGAGTCCGAGCAATCTGCTCGATCAACTGCTTCCCGAGATCGACGGCGATAGCGGAATCGACCGGGCGCTCGGTTGGCTGCATGTCGGCAAAGTGCCTTCGCTGGTACTGCTGGTTCTCTTTCTCTCTGCCTATGCGCTGTTCGGCTACGCGCTGCAGATGCTGCTGCATGGCTTGCTTGGCTTCTACCTGCCGGCCTGGATCGCCGGAATCGTCGCGCTACCGCCCAGCCTGGCAACCGTCGGCAGCCTCGGCAAGCTGGCGGCGCGTATCATTCCTCGCGACGAAAGCAGTGCGGTCAGCGAGTTGTCGCTGATCGGCCGTGCCGGTGTCGTTTCGGCGGGCGTCGCTCGCCGTGGGCTGGCGGCGCAGGCGCGGGTGCGTGACAGCCAGGGGAGAACGCACTACCTGATGGTCGAGCCGGATGTGGACGATGAAACCTTCGACGAAGGAGCCCAGATTCTCATTGTCCGCAAGACCGGGGCGTCGTACCGTTGTATTGCCAATCCCCACCCCGCATTGCTTTAATTTGGAAGTCGCGTCAGCGACTCCCGAAATCACCGCTGAGGGAGAACCGAAAACATGAACAATCTGATCGAGCTTGCCGCCCTGGCCGGCATGGTGCTGATCGCCCTGCTGACCATCGGAATCATCTTCGCGCGCCTTTACAAGCGCTCGACCAAGGAAACCGCTTTCGTGCGCACCGGTCTCGGTGGCCAGAAAGTGATCATGGACGGCGGCGCCATCGTCTTGCCGGTTTTCCATGAGCGTGTCCTCGTCAACATGAACACGCTCAAGCTGGAAGTGCTTCGCCGCGAACGCGAAAGCCTGATCACACGGGATCGCATGCGCGTCGATGTGACGGCCGCATTCTTCGTGCGGGTCAAGCAGACCGAAGAGGCGATCAGTATCGCCGCGCAGACCCTTGGCGCCCGTACGATGAGCCCGGACGAGCTGAAGGCGCTGGTCGAAGACAAGTTCGTCGACTCGCTGCGGGCCACTGCCGCGACCATGACGATCCAGGAACTGCAGGACAAACGCCGGGACTTCGTCCAGGCCGTCCAGAACGCTGTCGCCGAAGACCTCGAAAAGAACGGCCTTGAACTCGAATCGGTTTCCCTGACCAGTCTCGATCAGACGGACAAGCAGTTCTTCAACCCGAACAACGCTTTCGATGCCGAAGGCCTGACCCGCCTGACCGAACAGACCGAAGCGCGCCGCAAGCAGCGCAATGACGTGGAACAGGATACCGAGGTCCAGGTACGCACCAAGAATCTCGAAGCAAGCCGCCTGAAGCTGACCATCGAGAAGGATCAGGAATTCGCTTCGCTCGCGCAGAAGCGAGAGATCGAGAACAACCGGGCCGAGCAGGCAGCGTTGATCGCCACACAGCAGGCCGAGCGCAGCCGCGAGGCCGAGGCGGCCAAGATTCAGGCCGAGCGGCAGGTCAGCGAGAAGCGCATCGAAGCCGAACGGGAAATCAGGGGCGCCGAGATCGACAAGAATCTGGCCATCCAGACCCGTGAAATCGAACTCGAGCGCAAGACGGAAATGCAGCGTGCCGAGCAACGAAAACAGGTCGAGATTGCCCGCCAGGACACCCAGATCGCCATCGCCACCAAGTCGCGTGAGCAGTCTGAAGCCGACGCGGCCGCCGACCTTGCCCGCGCCGAAGCCGTCAAGGCTGCAGAGGCGGTCAACACGGCACGCCAGGTGGCCGTCGCCGAGCGGGAAAAGAGCATCCAGTTGATCGAGGCTGCGAAGGAGGCCGAGCAGAAAGCCATCGGCGTCAAGGTGTCGGCCGCGGCCGAGAAGGACGCCGCGCTCGACCGCGCCGAGGCGGTGACCATCGAGGCCAAGGCACGCCAGGCAGCAGCGCTCGCCGAGGCCGAAGGAAAACGTGCCATCAACGAGGCACTCAACACCCTGTCTGCCGCACAGATCGATCTGCAGGTGCGCACCCTGTTGCTCCAGCAACTGCCCCGGATCCTCGAGCAGGCGGTTCGTCCGATCGAGAAGATTGACTCGATCCGCATCTTTCAGGTCAGTGGCCTGCCCGGTGCAGCGGCACAGCCAGCAGACGGCGGCAGCGGCGCGACGTTTCCGGAGCAGGTGATGAACTCGGCACTGCAGTACCAACTGGCCAAGCCGATCGTTGATGCCGTGATGAAGGATGCCGGCCTGTCCAACGACGGAATCAGCGGCGTTGCCCGCGCGCTGTCCGGAATGCTGGGCAATTCTGACAGCGCGTCATCGCAGGCCGGGAGACCGTCATGAGCTATCTCGTCATCGGGCTGATCGTTTTCCTCGGCGCTCATTCGCTACGCATCGTCGCTGGCGACTGGCGCGATGCTCAACTCGCCCGGCTCGGCGAAATGCGCTGGAAAGGCGTTTTCTCGCTCGTCTCGGCGCTCGGGTTGGCGCTGATCATCTGGGGTTATGGCCTGGCACACGTGGATTCCCCGGTCCTCTGGCTGGCGCCGCGGGGGACTCGCCACCTGGCCGCCCTGCTGACCCTGCCGGCGTTCATTCTGCTGGTCGCCGCCTTCGTGCCCGGCAGCCACCTGCAGGCAAAGGTCGGCCATCCGATGGTCGCCGGTGTCAAGCTCTGGGCATTGGCACATCTGCTGGCCAACGGCAGTCTGGCCGACGCGACCCTGTTCGGCGCCTTCCTCGTCTGGGCCGTGGCGAGTTTCGTCTCGTTGCGGCGCCGCGACCGGATTGCCGGACGGACCTACCCGGTGCGCGGCTGGGCCAGCGATGCGCTGGTGCTCGGCATGGGCCTCGTCGGCTGGCTGGGCTTTGCCTTCTACGGCCATGCCTGGCTGATCGGCGTAAAGCCTTTCGGCTAACGGAGGCTCTTGCAAACCTGCCCTACGTGAATTGCTGCCCCGAAACATTCGCCCTCTCGGAGCGATTCTTGCTGCTCAACCTTGCTCGAACAGAGACTTGAGCAGGCCTGATGGGCGGATGATGGATTGAAGCGTCCCGATGCAGATTTCGTCGTGCAGCGGGACCGGGACCGTTACGGTGGTGCCTGCTGTCCGCTTCTGCATGACCGCGTGGCGGCCACGCTGCCGACCACTTCGAAACCGTGGTCGCCGAGCAGCCGACACAAGTCCCTTCCAACCGCGACCTCAACCCGGGTGACGAACACCTCGTCATGGAGGCGGGTGGCGATCTCGGAGGAATCGGCCGTCTCGAAGAACAGCTCTATTGCCTCCTGCAGATTGTCGCATGCCTTTTCGATGGTGGCCCCTTGACTGGCGATGTCCAGTTCCGGGCAGATGGAGATGTACTCGGCCCCCTCACGTTCGATGATTGCCGTCAACTGCATCGTGCTGGCCATGGCCGCGACCTCCAGAAATGAACGCCGCATAGTCTAGCACCGCGAGTTGCACACACAATAATTTGCCCCGTATGAATGGGGTCACGCATTAGCCCCATATGTCTGTCGGGGTCTGGTTTTTGCCAACCACAAGAGCGGCGTCACCCATTAGCCGGCCCTGGTGAATAGGGCGAACCAATTTCTTTCGCGTTGTCGGCGCGACTGATGGTTGTCTGGCGCGGGTGTGGCTCCAGCGCCACGTTCGTAGCGTGGGTTTCGCGCGGCCATTGACGGCTGCTTCCACCACCCTCGGATGACCGGATCGCAACGAGAATACCGTGAGCATCAGTCCGCGCGGGAGTTTCGAGCCTTTGGCGAAGCCGCTTGCAGTCACCGGCGTCTATTGTTCCTGCTCGTCGCTCCGCCCCGGCGAATGTCGCGTTCAGTGATCGTCGCCATTGCGCCCCGGTCCAGGGCATCGCCAATCATCGGCCACACCTTCTGCAGCAGCTCGGCCAGAGCACAGCCGTTCAAGCCTTCGATTCGGATACGGTCCGTCGAAGGGTGTGCCGCGCCGCTCACGGCAAGGTGGGCGTGAAAATCCGCATCCAGGGTCACGCAGACGCGACGCTCCCGGCGAGCGTAGTCCAGAATGTCGCTGTCCGATGAGCGGGCCATGCCAATGTCTCCCGCGTGTAGCACGTCCCAGCCGACATCACCCAGCAATCGGACGGCGGAGCGAGGCAGTCCCTGGTCCGGCAGCAGCCGGATCAAGCCAGCTCCAAAGCTATCACCCGGTCATCGAGGTTCTGCGCGGCGAACTCCAGCGCCTGACGGACGTCTTCCGGTTCGAGTTCCGGATACTCGGCAAACAGCTCGTCCCGATTTGGGTATAGTGCTACGGCTTTTACTACCCGCCTGACCGTGAGCCGCATGCTGCGCACCGTCGGTTGGCCACCCAACATCGCCGGATCCCTGGTGATGCGATCGAACGTCTTCATCTCAGCCTCCTGTGACCAGGCCATTATAATGCCTCGATGGACATCGAATTCGACCCATCCAAGGCCAGGTCCAACCTGGCCAAGCACCAGGTCAGCTTCGCCCATGCCGAACAGGCCCTCCGTGACCCGATGGCTGTCACCATCGAGGATCCTGACGCACAGGGAGAACAGCGCTTCGTCACGCCATTGCGCGAGGTAGTTGCCGATGCGGCGAGCCAAGACGCCGAGGACAAGCCCATTACCGTGGCGACGCTGCGCAAAGTGCTGCGCGAAGAACTGCACACCGCCTAGCTGCGTTTAGCTCGTCCTGGCGAACGCGAGCACGACCCGGCGGGTCATCGCCGACTTTTTCTCGATTCGGGTGACGACGACGGCGCCGATCTCGGCCGTGTTGCCGACATGTGTGCCGCCGCAGGGCTGCAGGTCCACCCCTTCGATTTCGATGACCCGGACGCGGCCCAGCCCACGTGGTGGCTGCACGCTCATGCTGCGTACCAGGCCGGGATTGGCATCCAGTTCGGCCTCGGCAATCCAGCGATGACGGACCGGGCGGGCCTCGCCGACGAGGTGCGCCAGGCCGGCGGTCAGGGCTTCCTTGTCGAGCGGCTCCGTCATGTGAAAATCCAGCCGCGCATAGTCGCAGGTGATCGAGCAGCCGTTGACCGGGTGAGGGATCAACGCGCACAGCAGGTGCGTCGTGGTGTGGAAGCGCATGTGGCGCTGTCGGCGGTGCTCGTCGAGGCAGGCGTTAACCCGCTGGCCGGCGCTGATCTGCGCGAGCAGTTCCTCCTGGCCAGCCGCCGGCACATGCAGGATTTCGCCGGCCTGCGCCCCCTTGCGGGTGTCGACGATCTGCAGATCACTGCCGTCGGGCAGGATCAGGGTCCCGCGGTCGCCAGCCTGGCCTCCCCCCAGCGGGTAGAAGACCGTGCGCTCGAGTTGTACGCCGCGGTGGTCGATGCAAGTGATTCGTGCTTCACAACGGGTGAGCGTAGCGTCTTCGCGGAATAGTTCTTCGGTCATCGGTAGTTCCATCTGTGCGTCGGCAGGCAGCGCGCCGTGACCTACGGCAAGGGGGTGAAGGCGGGGGATAAACAACAGCGACCCCACTTTCGCCTCCTGGGGGCATCAAGACCGCAAGTGTTGGCTTCGTTCAACCGCCATCCGGATGCGCTGGATCGTGTCGCTGACTGGTGCTCGTCTTGGCACCTCCAGCCCCAGGTTCCGTGCGATCGTGTTGATCGTTGCCGGATTCAATGGCATGCCTCCCGAGTCTATGGCCGCGATGACTTCTTTGGCTCGCAGGATCTCTGGAGGCAACGGGGCTCGGGTTACAAACAACCCTTTCAGCCATTTCAGCCATTTCAGCCATTTCAATAATCCTGGCTTGCGATAAAGTATCACGATGTGTAGCCTGAGATTGACTATTCGACCATCCTGTCGCTGACATCCGCCTGGGCACAATTGCCGCGTATCGCTGATGCCTGGCGTCCGGGTGATTACCACTCAAACTGGAGGAGCCAGCATGGACATGACCATCACTTCAAGTGCGTTCGATCACAACGAGCCGGTCCCGAAGCTGTACACCTGCGAGGGTCAGGACATTTCTCCGCCACTGGCCTGGAGTGGTGTGCCTGCCCGCGCCAAGAGTCTAGCACTGATTGTGGACGATCCGGATGCGCCGGATCCTGCCGCACCACGCATGACCTGGGTTCATTGGGTGCTGTACAACCTGCCGGCCAACAGCACCGGGTTGCCCGAGGCCGTACGGTCGTTTCCGGCCGGCACACTGGATGGACTGAACGACTGGCAGCGAGTTGGCTACGGCGGCCCCTGTCCTCCCATCGGTCGACACCGCTACTTCCACAAGCTGTACGCCCTTGACCTTGTGTTGCCCGACTTGAAAAAACCGACCAGGAAGGCCCTGGAGCAGGCGATGCAGGGGCATATCGTTGCAGAAGCGCAGTTGGTCGGCACCTATCAGAAGGGCCGTTGAAGTCGCTTTGAAGACGACCGCCGGTAGCAGCCGAAGTCGCCTGCAGGAGAAGCTGCTCGAGCGTCTGCAGGAGATTCACGCCCAGGGCGACGAGCTATGGCGGGGTTTTTCCGGGGCATGGGCGCAGACCTTCGGGGCGCCACGGTTTGACGATGCCGAAGCGCTGTTCGGCGACTGCCTGCGCCAGCCTCCGCGTGAACTGCTCGAAGGCGTCCTCTGGTTCGCGCGAGAGCTGCGCGAACTCGTGGCCCACGACGTCGGCAAGCGCAGCCTCGTTGGCGAAACAGCCATCGCCATCGGCCTGCTCGCGTGCGAGCGGCACATCCTGAACCAATGCCCGCAATTGGCCGACGGAGCTCCCGTCACGGGCATGCTGATCGACGCCGACGATCGACTGGCCGCGGCGGTGATCGCCGCGGTATGGTCGCGAATGGGAATCCGGCTGGTGGTCGACAAGCAGACGGCGGCGCCGCGCGTGGACAACCTTTTGCCACACGACGTCGAACCGCTGGAATTCTTATGGTCGGACGACCGCGATCGGGCCTTCGCCGAAGTGCAGGCAATGGTCGATGCTGCCCGCTTGCGCGAGCTTGACAGCTATCACGGCAACGCGCATGAGCGTGGCCGGCGGTTTCGTCTCGAGCAGGTCAAGTCGCGCGGTATTCCAGCCCAGGAAGCATTGCAGATCGGCCTGCGGAGAGTCGAAGAGCACCTGGGTGTCCGGCCGATCTTCGGTGTGCAGCATGTCGACCCGCATCCGATGCACGATGCGAACCTGCGGCGGGAATTCGCCGTGGAACTTGGCGTGCACACTTTCCTTTTCGATGCCGCAGCGAAAGAGTCCCTGTCGGAGAGCGAAGCCGGGGCCTGGCAGAAGGCGAGGCTGCAGCCCGAGGTGCTGAACTGCATCGAGCTGCTGTTCGAGATGCTCTACCCGGAAGAGGTCAAATCGATGAAAGCTCTGCAGGACATGCATTTTCGCGTCGCGCTATCGTTTCCCGGCGAACATCGACCGTACGTCAAGGCGATCAGTGACGAACTCAAGAAGGGCCTGGGGCCGGAGGAGCTGTTCTACGACGACGATTTCAAGGCGTATCTGGCCAGGCCACGCGCGCACCTGCCCTTGATGAAGGTCTATGGCGATCAGTCGGATCTGGTCGTCGTTTTTCTCTGCGCGGAGTACCAGCAGAAGAAGTGGTGTGGCCTCGAGTGGAGCGTGGTGTACGACCTGATCATGCGGCGTCAGGAAGAGCGAATCATGCTCTTTCGTTTCGACGACACCCGGATTGACGGGCTGTTGTTGATGGACATCGCTATCGACTGCGGCACCGACAGGCTTCCCCCCGCCGAAGCGGCCGGGTTGATCCTCAAGCGCCTGCACGCAACACCGCCCAAGCCATAGCATCGACCCGCACCGGCCAGCAAGCCACAGACTCGCACAAAGGCACACACGATGAAACACGATATCCAGCAGCTCCTGCAAGACCTCGAGCACGACGCGATCGAATCGCTCGACAACGGCGCCTTTCACCAATGGTCGCAGAACGAGATCGACGCGCTGCATCTGGCGCTGGCGTGCGAACGCCCGCTGCTGGTGCGCGGCGAACCGGGCACCGGCAAGACGCAACTGGCGCGGGCCGCTGCGGTCGCGCTGCGCTGGCATCTGCACCCGGTCACCGTCAGCCCGCGCTTCGAGGCATCGGACCTTTTCCACGGCTTCGACGCGGTTCGCCGGCTCGCCGACGCGCAGGCCGCCGGGTTTGCCGGTGGCGGCATCCGGGACGATGCACACTACTGGCTGCCGGGACCGTTCTGGCGCGCTTTCGACTGGGCCGGCGCGCAGGCCTACGGGCCGTCGGCCGCCAGCCAGCAAGCAGAGGCGCAGCCCGCACCCGCCGGCCATGTCATCCTGATCGACGAAATCGACAAGGCCGACAGCGACCTGCCGAACAGCCTGCTCGAAGTCCTCGGCAGCCGCGAGTTTCCCAACCCGGTGACGCGCGCGGCGATCCGGCCGACGCACGGCCTGCCGTTGGTGGTGATCACCACCAACGAGGAGCGCGAACTGCCGGCGGCTTTCCTGCGCCGCTGCGTGGTGCTCACGCTCGAGCCCGAGCAACCCTACCCCCGCTTCCTCGTCAAGCGCGGGCGGGCGCATTTCGGCCCGCAAGCGAAACGGCCGGCGAACGATTGCCTCGACGACGAGATCCTGCAGACCGCCGCCGCGCAGCTCGCCGAAGACCGGCGGCACGCCGTCGCCGCCGGCGTGCCGCCGCCCGGCCTCGCCGAATACATCGACCTGCTCGGCGCGCTGCGGCGCCTGGCGCCGGGGGATCAGGCCGCGCAAAGGCAATGGCTCGAGCGGCTCGGGCGTTATGTCTTCCGCAAGAACATCGTCGAGGACCATCCGCAGCTCTCGCAGCAGCGCCCGGCGATCGCCCGAGGCGACGCGGCGGGGTCATGAAACGCCCGCCGCAGCGCGCGCGCGCCGATCTGTTGCAGGCGCTGGCGCTTGCCGGCGACGACGACGAGCGCCAGCGGCGTTACGCCGGGCTGCTCGAATTCGAGTTCGTAGAGCAACAGGCGGTGTTGGGCAACGGGTCGGCCACGATCCAGTCCGAGGACTCCGGGTTTGCCGTCGCCGGCCCGGTGCCAAGCCCGCTTCCCGAATCTGCGCCCGCCGATCGCCTGCAGGCGCCGCTGTTCGCGATCACCGCCTGCCGCCGCCTCGAACTGCCGGCCGAGGCGAATGAAGCGGCCCGACCCGCAGCGCTGACCGACGCGCAATGCGCGCCGCGCCAGCGGCACGGCGAAGCGGCGCCGTTCGTCCCGCTCGTTCGCCGCACGCGTCTGTGGCCGGCGCTCAAGCACTCGCTGCTCGAAGTCCACCCGCGCGGCGTCGACCTGCCACGGCTGCTGCGCGAACTGGCGCGCGCGCAGGCGGTCCGGCGCCTGCCGGCGCGTCGGCAGGCCAACTGGGGCGGCGAACTGGTCGTCGTCTGGGATCGCGCACGCCATCTGCAGCCCTATCAGAACGACTTCGCCGCCATCTTCGCCGAGCTGCGGCAGCAGCGCGGCGACGCCGGCTGTACGCTGTGGCTGGTCGATGGCAGCCCGCGGCAGATCCGCCAGCGCTGGCCCGCGCCGCCGTCTTCGTCCTGCCGCTCCCCCGCGGCGATACCGCCGCCGGCGCCCGGCAGCCGGGTGCTGATCCTCTCCGACGCCGGCGCGCTCGCCGGCTGGCTGCAAGCGGCGCAGGCCTGGAGCGACTTCGCGCGACGGCTCGTCGCCAGCGGCGCGCAGCCGGTGTTCTGGGCGCCGCTGGCGCCGGCGCAGATCGAGGTCGAACTCGCGCGCCGCGCGCGCGTGTTCTGCCTGCAGCCGCGCGGCGACCTGCGCCGCCAGCGTGGCCACCTTGCCGACAACCAGCAAAGGCAGGCCGAACGGCAACGCCTGGCGGTGCTGCGCGAACGGCTGCTGGTGCGCATGGCCTTCTGCATTCGCGTCGAACCGGCGCTGTTGCGGGCGCTGCGCGCCATCACACCGGCGACGGCGAACGAACCGGCACTCGAAGCGCTGGTCTGGAACCACCCGCCGGTGGTCTACGACAGCCTCGTTTCGCGCGCCGTCGCCGCCGCGCACGTCGCGCGCTACCGCCAGGATTTCGAGGAACTCGCGGCGGCCGAGCAACTGGCGGCGCTCGAGCAGACGCTGCACATCCACGCCTGGCGCGGGCGGGCGACCGAAGCCACCGAGCTCCTGGTCTGGCAGGCGCACGCCCGCGACGAGGCGAAACGTGATGCCGCCGATCGCGTCGCCGAAGCCAAACGCTGGTTCGCCGCCCTTGGCGCCAGGGCCAGCCAGGCAGGGTGCGTCGATCCGCAACTGCGCCAGTACGCGCGCGATCTGCTGGCGCGCAACGCCGCCGACCTCGCGTGGATGTCGGCCAACTCGCGGGCGCTGTCGCCGGTGTGGGCCGCCAGCGGCGAAAAGACCGCGCCCGCTGGCCTGCAGCCCGAACATCTGCTGCAGGCGATCAGCGACCGCGACGACTGCGACGATTTGCCGCTGCTCGCCTGCGAACTCGGCGTGCAGCCGCCGGGGCTGATGCTTCACTGTGGCGAACGCCCGGCCGGCCCGGCGCATTCGCGCCTCGGCTCGCCGCTGCGGGCGAGGCGGCTGCTGGTCAGCGCGGGCGGGCCGACGCGCGTGCTCGACCCCGACCCGGCGGGCCGGCCGCAGCTCGTCGCGCCGCTCGCCAGTCTCGCCGACCCGGCCAGACCGCTGACCGTCACCGCCGGCCAGCACAGCTACCTCGTTGGCCGCGTCGAGCGCCCTGCCTGGGCGCAGGAAATCGGCCGCGACGCGCATGGCCTCTACGCGATCGTTGAAATTCCGGGCCAGGCGCGCAAGGCGTCGGCTGGCGCCAGAACCGTCGTCCAGCGGCTGCGCTACATCGAAGCCGGGCACTTCCGGATGGGGTCGCCAGAATCCGAGCCCGAGCGCTATGAAGACGAAGGCCCGCAACATTCGGTGACCCTGAGCGCCGGCTTCTGGCTGGCCGACACCGCCTGTACGCAAGCGCTCTGGGAAGCGGTGATGGGCAACAACCCGAGCCATTTCCATGCCAAGAACCGCGGCGGGCCGCAGCATCCGGTCGAGCAGGTGAGCTGGAACGACGTGCAGCGCTTCCTGCGCGCGCTCGAAATGCGGCTGCCGGGGGCGATCGCTAGCCTGCCGAGCGAGGCCGAGTGGGAATACGCCTGCCGAGCCGGTACGCTGACCGCTTTCAGCTTCGGCGACCAGATCACCCCCGAGCAGGTAAACTACAATGGGAATTTTCCGTATGCGGGCGGCACCAAGGGCCTCTACCGCGAGTCGACCGTTCCGGTCGGCAGCCTGCCGGCCAACGCCTGGGGCCTGTACGAAATGCACGGCAACGTCTGGGAGTGGTGTGCCGACGGGCAACGCAAGTATGTGGAGCGCGACGAGACCGATCCACGCGGCCCGGAAGGCGAAGGTGTTGCCGGGCGCGTGCTGCGCGGCGGCTCCTGGAACCGCAACGCCGGGCACGCCCGCTCGGCGTACCGCAGCGCCTACGCGCCCGGCTACGCCGCCCAGTACTGCGGCTTCCGCTTTGCCCTGAGGTCCACGAGCCCAGCCGGGGCCACGGAGTGGCCTGCGCCGCGGAGCGGCGTGGACGGTGCCGCGGGACGCGGCACCGTTGCAGCCCCCGGGACGGGGGCTGCAACGAGTTTTCCAGACAGCGTTAAAGGACGACGAACATGAGCAGCGCACTCCATTTTTTCGCCATCCACGCCCTCGACGGCCGCGCGGCGCAGGACGAACTGAATACCTTTCTCGCCCAGCATCGGGTGCTGACGATCGAGAAGCAGTGGCTTGCCGCCGGCCTCGATTCGCACTGGGTGGTCTGCGTCGCCGTCGCCAATGGTCCGGGGGCGCTGCCCGACGCCGCCAGGGTGACCGGCGGCAAGCCCGGCCGGCCGGCTCGGGTGGATTATCGCGAAGTCCTCTCGCCGGCGGATTTCGCCGTTTTCGCTAGCTTGCGCAGTCTGCGCCAGCAGTTGGGCGAACGCGAGGGGGTGCCGCCGTACGTCCTGTTTACCAATGAACAACTGGCGGCGATGGCGCGCCAGCGGCCAGGCAGCGCCGCGGCCTTGCGCGCCATCGACGGTGTCGGCGAGGCGCGTGCCGGCAAGTACGGCGCGCCCTTTCTCGCGGCCATCGCGAGCGCCGTGGCCGAGCAGACTTCATGAAGCGGCTGGCGATCAGCCTGGAGCAGCTCGCCGAGCGCAGCAACCTCGCCCTCGCCACCTGGAAGGCGGCGCGCGGCAAACGACAGCGCCCGCCGGTGGCGCGCTTTCTCGGCGAGCTCGACGCGCGCCTTGACCGGCTCGCGGCGAGCATCCTCAACGGTGAGGCGCCGCAAGGTCAGTACACGAGCTTCACCATTCACGACCCGAAGCGACGCGTGATCCACGCCGCGTGTTTCGCCGACCGTGTATTGCAGCACGCGATCCTCAATCTGGCCGAACCCCGTTTCGAGACCATGCTCGTCGATTCGTCGTACGCCTGCCGCCCCGGCAAGGGCGTGCACGCGGCCGCCCGCCAGGTGCAGCGCAATCTGCAGCGCTTCGCCTGGCGCGTGCAGGTCGACGTCGATGGCTACTTCCCCAGCATCGACCATGCCTGCCTGAAGGCGCTGCTCGCGCGGCGCTTCAAGGGCGACGGCTTCCTCGCCCTGCTCGGGCGGATCATCGATGCTGGCGGCAACGCCGGGCGTGGCCTGCCGATCGGCTCCTTGACCTCGCAGCACTTTGCCAACGCCTACCTTGACGCGGCCGATCGATGGCTGCTCGAAGATCGCCGGGTGCGCGCGCACGTGCGCTACATGGACGACACCCTCTGGTGGTGCGACAGCCGCGCCGAAGCGCAGGCGACGCTCGGCGAATGGAGCGATTTCCTCTGGCGTGAGCGCCGCCTGCGCCTCAAGCCGAGCGCCGCGATCGCGCATAGCCGCGCCGGCGTCGTCTGGTGCGGCTATCGAGTGCATCAGGCGCTGATCCTGCCCAGCCGGCGCAAGCTGGCGCGCTATCGGCGGCACGCGCGGCGGCTCGAAGCAGCCTGGGCCGAGGGTCTGCTCACTGCCGCCGAACTGCAGCGCGCCGGCGCGAACACCCTGGCACCGCTGGCGCACAGCCACAGCCTCGGCTTTCGGCAAGGCGTCTGGCAGCAACGGCCCAGCATTTACGATGCAACAGACCGCGAATGAGCGTGTGTTCGAAGGAACCGCAGGCGGCCCGGACGCGACACGGCGATTGCCGGGTGGCGCCGGGATCACCGATAATCGCGCTTGTGAACAGCGCCGCTTGCCTGCAAGGCAAAAAGTGTTGCCGAGCGCGTGCTGCGCGGCGGCTCCTGGAACAACAACGCCAGGAACGCCCGCTCAGCGAACCGCAACGCCAACGCGCCCGACAACGCCAACCAGAACTACGGCTTCCGCTTTGCCCTGAGCTCGACCGGCGACGGGTGTGGCAACACCCCGGCATGGATTTGCCGCTGCCGATGGACCAGGCGCTGTTTCCGGTGGCGGTGGCCCTGCGGCCGCCGTCCGAACTCGAAGGCTCCCGGGGTGCCGGTAGTGAAGGCGCAGCAGCGCTGACGCGACAGCTCCCCGGGTCGCCGCCCGCCCTGGCGTCGCGATGAGTGCCGTCTTTGATCTTGCCGAGTGGCAGCGTCGCGGTCCCGATCCGTTTCCGCCGCCCTGGGCGGGCGCCTGGGGCGACGATCGCTTCGGCGTCTGGGCCGATCTGCGGGTGGCCAACGAGGTGCAACGCCTGCGCTGGATCGAGCCTGGCCACTTCCGGATGGGCGACGAAAGCCAGCCCGAGCAACAGGTGCCGACGACGATCGCCAACGGTTTCTGGCTCGCGGACACCGCCTGCACGCAGGCACTGTGGCAGGCGGTGATGGGCAGCAACCCGAGCCATTTCAGCGAGCAGCCGGGATCTCCGCAACATCCGGTCGAGCGGGTGAGCTGGAACGACGTCGTTCTGCCGCCGGAGGGCTTCCTGGTTCGCCTGCAAGCCTTCACGGCGGGCGCGGCGGCCGGATTGCCGAGCGAAGCCGAGTGGGAATACGCGTGCCGGGCCGGAACCCGGACCGCGTACAGCTTTGGCGACACGATCACCGGCGAGGAGGTGAAATACTGGTCGGACGAACGGCCGCGAAAGATGACGGTGGCGGTCAGGAGCCTGCCGGCCAATCCCTGGGGCTTGTACGAAATGCACGGTAACGTTTGGGAATGGTGTGCCGATGCGTCCGGGAGTGGGGACGGTGTTGCCGAGCGCGTGCTGCGCGGCGGCTCCTGGTGCATCTACGCCAGGGGCGCCCGCTCAGCGTTCCGCGGCGCCTACGCGCCCGACGGCGCCGGCCAGGTCTACGGCTTCCGCTTTGCCCTGAGGTCCACGAGCCCGGCCGGGGCCACGGAGTGGCCGGCGCCGCGGAGCGGCGTCGCCCTGGCCGCGGGACGCGGCCAGGGCTGAGCGGGTTTTCGCCGGGCACGGACGATTCCTGGCCGCGAGCTCTGCCATGGCGATCAAGTAACCAGATCGACCAGTTGCTTGACGCTACGACCCAGGCGATCCAGCTTCCAGACCACGAGGGCGTCGCCCTCGCGCAGCATTTTCATCGCCTTGGCCAAGCCGGGGCGGTCAGCCTTCGTACCACTGACCTTATCTTCAAAAATCTTCTGGCATCCGGCCTTGGTCAAGGCTTTCTGCTGCAACTCAAGGTTCTGATCCTGCGTCGAGACGCGCGCATAGCCGATCAACATGGCTTGTCTCGCCCCAGGTCAATATATTCGTGCGCCACCTGCGTGACGTCTGCTCCGCCATGTTCTCTGATGTCATTGCGGTCTTTATCGGCGGCGTCCTGGTGCACGGCAGGCAGTTGTTTGAGCAACTCCGGTAGCCATTCTTGTACCGTCTCCCACACCACATCGAGGTTGATGTCGAAATAGCCGTGGGCCATACGATTGCGCATGTTGCGCATGCTGCGCCACGGCACTTCGGCGTGTGCCTGAGTGAACTCGGCGTAGCCATCCATCACCTTCGTGGCGGCCTCGCCGATGATGATGAGGCTCATGGTAACGGCCTGCTGGGTGCGCTTATCGGTAAGGAAGTCGTCCTTCGCCACCCCTTCCACGAAGCCGCGCGCATCCGCTGCGGCCTGCTGTATGTGATCGATGTAATCAGAAAGACGGCTTTCATTCATACCGGTTGCGCCTCTGCAAGTACCTTTGCTCGAAACTTTGGCGGCAGGTCGCCTGGTGTTAGCAAGTCAACGTGAACGCCGAGCAGCGATTTCAATTCGTCTTCTAAATCGCCCAAGTCCAATAACGTGGCACCAGGCAGTGCATCGACCAACAGATCAAGGTCGCTGCCGTCCCGGTCGGTGCCATGCAGCACCGAACCGAAGACGCGCGGATTCGCCGTGCGAAAACGGTTTACCGCTTCGCGCACTGCATTTCGCTTCATGTCGAGCACAACGGACGGTCGCATGGGCATTCTTTCTTGTCGAAACTCATTGCAATAGTAGCAGTTCCAGGCGTCCGGCAAGGCCATCAACGCCAAGGTGCGCCTGTACGGACGCATCGGCCAGGCGCTGATCGACCAAACGGCGATGATCCTGCCGCACGTCAAGATTACCGAGCTGCTGTTGGAGGTGGACGAATGGACGGGCTTCACCCGGCACTTCACGCACCTGAAATCGGGTGATCAGGCCAAGGACAAAAATCTGCTGTTGACCACCATGTATGCGTGGCGCGTCCGGCCGCCGTGGCGATTGCCGGCATCAAGGAAGGAGTGTCGAGAAATCTTACACTTGCGGCTTGCCCCAGACCGAGGCAGAAACATAAACGCTTGATAAAAAGACGGATACATTTTCATGGCACACTCTTTGCTTGGTATGCTCCAGCCGCGCAATCCGGCGCAGCAATCAACTCAAAGAGGACTAACCTATGAAATTTTCTCGCTTGTGCGCGGTAGCCGTGACGTCGGCTGCGGCTGCGTTGTCCACTCCAGCCTCTGCCATTCCGATTGAGGCCATCTTCAACGTCGCGGCGCTTGGCAGCTTCACTGCCGATACTGGCGATGTAACGACGGCAACCACCATCACTAACGGCGCGCCAACTCTGGTTGGGGCGATCGTCTCGAACAACGTCGGCCTGGTCGCCGGCCAATTGATAACTCTATCTCCCGACCCGATGGGCGTCACGATCGGCAGCATCTTCACGAAAGAGTTCACCACGGCGCTGGGAACGTTCCTGGAAACCCTGACAGTGACATCGGTGACCCCGGGCGCGAGCTCGCTGGGCGTTCTTGCCGTGGGTACGATCACGCAAACGATTGGAATCGGTTTCGACCCGACGCCGGTGTACTGGTCCGCCGCGTACACGCAGAACGCTGGCCCAGGCAGCCAGATCAACCTAGAATCCTCTGTTAA
>DIME01000032.1 GCA_002425405.1 Candidatus Accumulibacter vicinus | reverse complement strand
CTTGGTGCCGGGAATCGGAGCAATGTCATCGCCCTGCGCGAGCAGCCAGGCCAGAGCGATCTGCGCCGGTGTCGCACCCACCTCTGAGGCAACGGCCTGGACTTCGTCGACGATGCGCAGGTTGCGTTGGAAGTTCTCGCCGGTAAAGCGCGGGTTAGTCTTGCGCCAATCGTCGTCGGAGAGCTGCTCGGGCGAGCGGATCTCGCCGGTGAGAAAACCGTGGCCGAGCGGCGAGTAGGGAACGAATCCGATGCCCAGCTCGCGCAGCAGTGGCAGCAGTTCGGCCTCAGGGTCCCTGGTCCACAGGGAGTACTCGGTCTGGAGGGCAGTCACTGTGTGCACAGCGTGGGCGCGGCGGATCGTGTTGGGGCCAGCCTCGGACAGGCCGATATGGCGGACCTTGCCCTCGGCGACCAGCTTGGCCAGTGCGCCGATGGTGTCCTCTATGGGGATATTCGGATCGACGCGGTGCTGATAGTACAGGTCGATGTGGTCGGTACCGAGCCGTTTCAGGGAGCCCTCGAGCGCGGTGCGGATGTTCGCCGGGCTGCTGTCTAAGACGCCAGGGCCGCCACCGGCGTGCGAGACGATGCCGAACTTCGTCGCCAGCACCACCTGGTCGCGGCGGCCCTTGATCGCCCGACCAACCAGTTCCTCGTTGAGGTAGGGGCCGTAGATCTCAGCCGTGTCGAGATGGGTGACGCCCAAATCCAGCGCCCGGTGGATCGTTCGGATGGACTCGGTGTCGCTGCCAGACCCGATGTTGTAGTAGCCGGACATCGACATAACGCCGAGTCCTATGCGGGAGACGTCGAGTTCGCCGATCGAGATATGTTTCATGGCAATACAGCTCCTCTCTTTGATTGCTTTGATTGATAACGTCATGTCTTCACTTGCGCGCCTATCGTTCCGGTTCAGGCGCGCGCGGCTTCATGCGCGTCGCCTGCAATCGGCTGTTGGACGAAGCCGCTACGCGGAGGAAAACCGTCCAGGGGGTACCGCCCAAGCCCTTGATTCGGAGGTTGAGATGGCCGGAGGTACTCGGGCGTGAAGGCCTGAGCCGGTTTGGCGACGGTTGCTTACTGCGGTGCTCACGCCAAGAACCCAGCGCTCGATTGAGCAAACAGGCCCGCGGACTGAGGCGCGTACTCCCCATGATCGGGCAACGAGCCGATCGGTCAAGTCAAGTCTCACGCGATCGGAGTACAATCCAGGAGCCGGTGCTGGCGGCGCGCCTGGGCGCGCCGCGCCGATTTGATCAAGGCATTGCTCTCGCGCTGTTTTCTCGGCCGGTTTTCTCATCTGGCATTTCCACTCGGAACCCATTTTCTGTAGGCTTGGTCGGCGCCTAGCGGCCGGGTTCGTCCAACAAACGGTTCAGATCGCGGCTCGCTTCGCTCGCGCGATCTAACCTTATTCGTTAGGCGTCACTTGTAACAGTACTTGCATCCAGGACTTCTCGTGCTGCGTACTCTGGTTACCCTCACTCTGGAGAACCACATGCCTATTTCACCGATCATCCTTCTGAAGGGCGAGGGACACTCGCTACAAGTTCTGGCTGACAGGATCCGAATCCTGGCCGGTGCGGAGCAGACGGCCTCGAAGTACGAGGTGTTCGAGTTGAGTGGCCTCGAGGGTAGCGGACCTCCACCTCATAGTCACCCGTGGGACGAAGCGTACTTCATGCTCGAAGGGGAAGTCGAGGTGGTTATAGCTGGGCAGAGCCACCGGGCCACAGCTGGGAACTTTTTCCTTGCTCCGGGCGATACGGTGCACTGCTTTCGGATCGTCGGCGAGTCGGCCCGGTTCCTGGTGTTTACGTCCGGCGCAGGAGCGGGGAACTTCTTTCGAGCGATGGACCGTGAAATCGGCTTCCCGCCGCCTTCCTTCGACAACGTGTGCAGTGTGGCTATTCGCCAGGGACTGACGCTCGCGGCGTAGTGTGCGACGCCTAATCGGGATAGGAGCAAGCCTCGCGGCCTCCCCCTCCTACACCACTGGACGAACGGGTCACGTATCCGGCGGTTCGATGAAGCAAATTCCTACGGGGGCGCAAGGCTCGGCAATCCCATTTGTTCATTGAAATCACCGGCGCTGCGCGGCTTCATCGCGCAGCGTCCGTGTGGACTGCCGGGTTGGGCCTTGGTGCATCAGCTTTGTAGGAACAACGGGTCGGCGCCCCAGATCTCCAGCGATCAAGCGGTAGTACCAAAAGGCCTCGTCGTTCGCCAGGCACTCGCCAAAGCGGGCTGGCGACATGCCCGTGACCCGGCGGATTTCACGCCCCATGTGCGACTGGTCGGCGAAGCCCGCATCGGCGGCGATGGCGGCGAGGTCCGGCGCGCTGCTGTCGTGCGCCTCGCTGCGGCGGATGAATGCCTCCTCGACGCGGATGAAAAGCTGCAGGTCGCGGTAGCTCTGGCCGGTCCAGTCACGGACGCGGCGTTGCAACTGGCGCAGACTCCGCCCGGCGGTCGAATGCGCAGCGCGGGTAGCGAGGGAACGCACCCAATCGCCGAGATAAGGTGCCGGGCTGGCTCGGCCTGGTTCGCGCCATAGGGGCTGGAAATGCGTTTCCAGTGTTGCGAACGGCTCGTCATCGCCGGCGTCGAGGATCGCCTGGCATGCCTGCAAGAGGAGCGGCGGCGCAACCGTTTCCAGCGGCAGATGCTGGTCGAGGTAGGCTTCCATGGGCCGGCAGATAAGGCGGCAGAGGGCTTCGGGATAAAAGCCGACCGATAGCGTATATGTACTGCCCCCGGCGACCAACTGGCTGAAGGGCGGCGTTGCGGCCCGGAAAAGACAAGACGCGGCAAGGCCGGGCCGAGTGTGGGCAGGGGACCCGCCCCACGCTCCTCCACCATATGCAGCGTTCCTTCAAAGATCCATGAGATCACCGCCATCGGCGTCGCCGGGTAGTAATTGAAACGTTCTGCATCGTCAAGCGTACAGCCGCGCGTATCCAGGGTGAATTTGTCCTTCGG
>DIME01000169.1 GCA_002425405.1 Candidatus Accumulibacter vicinus | reverse complement strand
CCGCAAGCGGGCGAGCGCGTTGCGGACATGTTCTGCGGGCTGGGCAACTTCACGCTGCCGATTGCCCGCTCCGGCGCGCGCGTTCTGGGAGTCGAGGGTAGCGCCGAGCTGGTTCGCCGCGCCACCGAGAACGCTGCGGCGAATGGCCTGGNNCCGCCATGCGGTGGTCTTCTACCTGCAGCCACAGGGGCCGGCGACGGCTTATCGCTTCTATCCGCTCGACGGGCCGCAACTCTCCTATCGGCTTCCCGATTTTGCGGTCGAGCACGCTTTCTCGCCAACCGAGTTCACCCAGGTCAATCACGCGATCAACTGCGTGCTGGTGCGGCGCGCCCTGGCCTTGCTTGATCCGCAAGCGGGCGAGCGCGTTGCGGACATGTTCTGCGGGCTGGGCAACTTCACGCTGCCGATTGCCCGTTCCGGCGCGCATGTTCTGGGGGTCGAGGGTAGCGCCGAACTGGTTCGCCGCGCTACCGAAAACGCTGCGGCGAATGGCCTGGACAAGCTCGCCGAGTATCGCCTCGCCAACCTCTTCGAGACCACGCCGGACAGCCTGGCGGCGCTCGGCCGCTTTGACAGGATGCTGATCGACCCGCCGCGCGAAGGTGCTCTCGAACTGATCAAATCGCTCGACGCTGACGGCCCGCGGCGCATTGTCTACATTTCCTGCAGTCCCGCCACGCTGGCACGCGATGCGGGCATTCTGGTCGCCCAGAAGCATTACCGGTTACGCGGCGCCGGCGTGGTCAATATGTTTCCGCAGACTTCACACGTCGAATCGATCGCCCTCTTCGAGCGCATGCCGGCGAGCTGAGCTTCGCGCTGCAGCGCCGTACAGCTTCGCCAGACGCCTGCCGAGATCGCGGTCGCGACGATCAGGCTGTCGTAGTGCCCGTATCGGTAGCGCGCGGCAATTTCCCACGCGTGTCGAATCTACGACTCGTGCTACCTGGGCAACGTCCGCAGGAGCGAACTGCTGCTTTCGTCGCAGCACATTGATCGCCGATGACCGGCCGGTGCCGCATGCTCAATGCACGGTGCATACCATGCAGAGCATTTACGACAGGAATTTCTCTTTCTACATCAATGGGTTGCGCCAGTTTTTGACAGCGTAGAAAAGGGTCGAAAACGGGCCGTTTCGCTCTATACAAATCAATACGTTACAGAGGGATTCCGCACGGACACATGGCATAAAACTATGATATCAGGGTATATGATGGGCGTCTGACGCCATGCTACGCTGCTTGACAGTTCGCCGGCGGCGGACACCCTACATCTTATGAACGATTCCAGCCTGCTTGAGGATTGCGTTGGCCGTAAATCTGGAGGCGACCGTTACCGGGACGCTGAAGCGCTTTTGGCTGATCGGACTTTGCCAGATCTCGTGACTGCCGGCCCCTTGGCGGACAAATGTGCATCCGGCGGACAGCAGAAGGGCGCGAAGCTCGCCGTAGAAGCCTTGCCCCATCAATCAGCAGGCGTTGATGTTGGCGGCTTGGATATGCTGAAAGCCAAGTCGCAAGCGATCTACATCGAATCCCGGCAGGTTTTCATGCGCAAGCTCTGGGGCAACAGCCCAGACGCGATCGGTCAACTCCTCATAGCTTTCCGCTTCTGTGACCAGTCCAAGCTCATCACATTCCGCCGTCCAGAATCCTTCCGTGTGGCTCACATGAACAATCAGTGGAGGATTGATCCTGTCCAGCCTATCCTTGACGGAGTGCAGGGTGTCCATGAAGGTCCTTCCGAAGTGTTTGTCCACCTGCAGAATCGTGTCGACGTACCAGCGACGAAGCGTGTTGACGCGAAAGCTGGATTCTCGCAGATCATCACTCTCCACGTCGGTAAAGCCGCTCAAGGAATCCAACAGGTTAGCTGCCGCGTGGAAGTGGATCACCGCGCCGATCACGCTTCCCCCGAGCAGGGCTACTTTCCTGTCTTCCCCATCCCCGAGCATGGACAATCCCGTGTCGACGAACATCGCCGCATGGGGGCGCAGCCCTTCGGTAAAACATTCACTGACGGCCGCAAAGAGATCGTCCTTGGAGACGAACAAATCCCCGTCCTTCAAGGCAAAACGAACACGCAAACCGCCAAAGCTGGTTTCAAAGAATGGGTCCATGGAAAAAGTATAGCAGCGGGCGTAGAGACGCGCTTGACTTCCAACTCTGGGTCGAAGCATACTCATCGTGTCGCTGCACATCAGCGGCCGGGAATGCAAGCCCGAAGCATTTGGCGGACAGCCGCCCCACAGCGGTATTTTTTCGTCCGTCGCATGGCGTCCAAGTTTTGGGCGGCTGTGCGGGCGGCCTTCTGGCCTGCCGGTTCCAAGTGCCCGGTCTGCTACCCGCACAGTCGCCCTCCTCGATTGGCAGGCGCGGATTATCGCCGCGCAGCACACCGAGCTATGGCATCGTTGGAAGCCAGACTCAGGCAGTGCCGCATGTCGTTGTTCACTGGCTTCCCCGACGGCGCGGGGCGAGTGACGGTTACTGGCGAGGCAATAGCAGCAGGCGCGGGGGCGGGTTGCTGGAAAGCGGGATTCGCTTGCACGGCTGGCTGGTGCGGCGCGTTTGACGCTGCTTGGTAGACCGCTACGTTTCCGGTAGATCCTCCGCCACTACCGACAATAACTGCAACCAACACACAGAGAATGAAGAGGGCGGCGAGCACTCTCCCGGTATTCCTCTGACTGTTCGGCTCTTCTATTTTCGTCGCTGGGCGAACAGGGGGCAGGTTCCATCGAGCGCGTATCGCTATTGCCTCTTCCTTTTCGTTGCGTCTGATCTGGACGCCGATAATAAGCGTCACAATGGCCGCAAGTATCTGTACGTCAGCAGACTTTTTCGCTGCGCCGATGATCAGCCAAAAGCCTGCGAAAATGAGCGTTCCCCACCCTACCAGCCCTTTATCGAGGGTTGCCAACGTATCGGCATCGGCTTCTGCGCGTAGCTTCTGACGCTCTTCCTCTGCAGCCTCTTGTCTCCTTCTTTCCTCTGCGGCCTTCTCTTGTTCTGCCCGGCGCCGCTCTCGTTCCTCGGCTTCCCATCTCCGCTTTTCCGCCGCGGCTCTTTCAAGCTCTGCCCGGCGCCGCTCTTCCTCTGCAGCCTTCCTTTCCTGTAGCGCTTGCCTGTCCGCATGGTTCTTCATGCTTATCGGGTCTGGCCAGCCCGGATGCTTCGCTATGTTTTCTTCTGCCCGACGTTGGATCACCTTCTGACCTTCTGGCGACGCAATTTTGAAGAATTCCCGATCTCTACTATCCCTGCACGCTTTCAGGTCAGCATGTACCTGGCGCTCTACAGATTTGCAATCCGGTACGAAGATAGCGAAATGGACTTCCCATTTCCTAGGAACCCCTGTGCTCGACAACGCTCTCGCTCGCTCCTCCGGGCTGCGAGTTGTCATGCCGATCTTCACGAAGCCAGGTATGGCGCGGTTGGTCAGCATGTAAACGTGGCCAACACGAAGCGCCTCGTATCCCTCACTCATTTTCAAGCCCCCTTCTTGACAGCGTTAGACCTTTCGGAGTACCTTCCGCTTCAGGTGCTGAACACACCCCTAACAGCGGCAAGCCGCTCCCGAGAGTCATAGCGGCTTTTTTGCGACCATTGGTTTCCGATCAATGGCCGAGCGTCGGCAGGAATGCAAGACCCGAAAGGGGAATACTGTCGGCCGTCTGTTAGCGGTGTTCAAGCGCTTGGCCGCCTTTTTGAACAGGGCGGGATTGAACGATCTAACAGGAGCTAATCGTGAACGCCAACACCCCCGGTGCGTCCGCACCCTTTGCCGTCGAGTCCCTCTCCATCATCACGTACCAGCAGCAGCCTGTCGTCACCACCGAACTGCTGGCGCAAGTGTATGGCACCGACACGCATAACATAACCAAGAACTTCAACAGTAATTCTGACCGTTTCGTTGCCGGCAAGCACTTCATCCGGCTTGAGGGTGAAGCACTGCGCGAGTTCAAGCGCTACATCACCGAAAGTGATCTAGCGAGAATCCCCGTTCAGACGCGCCACCTTACCCTCTGGACCGAACGTGGCGCCGCCCGACACGCCAAGATGCTCGACACCGATCAGGCGTGGGAAGTCTTCGAGAAGCTGGAGGACTGCTACTTCTCCGTCAAGCCGGCGATCGCCGAACCCGCGCTCCCCTCCGACGAACTCACCAAGGAACAGCACGCCATCCTGCGCCGGCTGATGATCTTGCGCTTCCCCTACGTCCACGACAACTCCCCGACGGCGCGCCTGGTGCAGGATCGGTTTCAATGCCAGCGCCTCAGCGAGATCCCCGCCAGTCGTTTCCTCGAAGCCTGCACCTTCATTCTCAACCTCCCCTCGAACCGGCCACGGGTCAAACGTCCTTCCCCAGCAGCGGCCCTCCCGGCACCGGCCGCCGCGCTTCCTTCGGCGGCATTCTTCAACACTCCCAAGGGCCAGGCGTCCCGTTGGCTGCTCGTGGTCGACGTGCATGGCGCGCTGTATGGCAACCGGCTGGCGGACAATAGTTTCATCTTCGACCCCGCAACGTTGCCGGAAATCATCCGCGAGCCCGCCGGGTTGGTCAGCAAGTCGTTGTTGCCGGCGATCGCTACGGCGTGCATCGAGCGCATGCGGTAACTCCCGCAACACAGAGAGCCGCCTCCGGGCGGCTTTTTCTTGTGCGCTAGTCCAACAAATCCGCCAGGTCCTCCGCACGGGGGTTGTAGTAAAGCATCGTGCTCTTGAGGTCCCGGTGCCCGAGCATCTTGGCCAGGTCCATCGGCTTCAACTTCTGAGCCAGCTTCGTGCACGCGGTGTGCCGGCTGTCGTGGAAAGTGAAGCCACTCAGCCCGGCTCGTTTTCTCGCCTTCCGGAAGAGGGCGTCCAGCGAGCCCGCGCTCACCTCCACCTTGCCCTCGATTATAGTGCCCGGAACTGCTCGGCGATAGCGTTCCGGCGGGCATATACCTGATCGAGCCGGATACGTTTTTCCTCCCCGGTCAAGGTGGTGCTAGCGTTGATTCGCTGAAGTTGCACGTTCATCAGCGACTCGGTGCGTTTCAAGGTCTCGGTGGCCTTCTGCCGCCGGATCAGGTCGCCGTCGTCCACCAGAATCTTCTTGGCGCCCTCGACATCCCCGACCTTGAGCCGGGCATGGTAGCTCGCGTAAGCCTGCTCGATCTCGCGCGCCTGGTCGTACATCTGGGTGAGGTAGCGCGAGCTGTTGCTGGGGAGGGATTCGACGAAGTTACCGACGAAGAACACGTCCTTGAGCTGCGGGTCCGGGCGATCGCCCGCGTTGATCATCGGCCGGATGCCGTAGTCCAAGACCGTGGTCGCCATGGTTGCCAGCCAGGAGAAGTATCCCTTGGCCAGGAAATCGATTTGCCTCGGTGAGAGGGTGTCCCAGCGACCCATGACAAATTGTGTCAGGTCGGGCAGGCCCAGGCTGCCGAGGAACTTGGCCGTTTCGCTGGTCCTTTCGTCAAAGCGATCCTGTTTGCGCAGGCGCTCCATACCCATCGACTCGATCGCTTGTCCGGTAAAGCTGTCCCGGTTGGCGTAGAGGTCCATCATCGGTTTGAAGAGCTGTGGCACCGGGTTCATGCTGAGTTGGCTCATCACGATGTCTCGCAGGTTCTTTCCGAACCGATCGCCGGTCATCTCAGGATTGAACGCCACCTCATAGCTGCGCTCGGCAAGGGTCCCCACAGCGCCGATCTCAAATGGCTTCGGCAGCCGGAAGGCGTGCCCGCCAACCTTGAACCACCAGTAGTTGTTGCGGTCGCTGTCCCACCGTTTCTTCCAATCGTCGTCATCCTGGTACGCCAGGAGTAACGCCAGGGAGGCGAGCGTGACGGCGCCAAGCACCGTGCCCAGCCGGCGAATATCCTGCTTGCCGGCACGACCGAGTTTATACAGGCCTTGCAGTCGAGCGTTGAAGAAAGGTACCGTCTGCGTCAGCGTGCGGATCGCGGTCCATTTCCCGGACATGCTGAAATCCATCAGGTCCCGTGCCCAGTACGCGGCCTCGGCGTGGGTCAGCCCTTTGGCGATCAACTGTTCGTAGAGCGCCGCCCGGTTAACCTGCTCTGTCCGGTCTCCGAGTTCGTTGTACGCGGTCAGTGCCGGAGAGACGAAGCGCTTCCAGAAACGTCTGATCTTGGCATCGCTGTCCAGGATCATGTTCGGATCGACCCCCGCCTTGATCAGGTCCTGAGCACGTTGCGAGTCCTTGCCGTCGAGCATGCTGCCAAAACGGATCATCCCACCGGACGCCAGCAGATGTGCCCGTGTTTCGCTATCTTCGGCAGTGGCCCGCCACCCCTGCACGAGGTTCTGGTCCGCACGGTAGGAGAGTTGCGCGGTCCCCAGTGCCCCGATCGTGTCCCGGATGAGGTTGCGCAACTTGAAGGCAGGATTGGCAGTCACCCCCACCGTTAGCCAGTGCTTTGCCGTCGATAACGGCTTGGCCCAGGGACCCAACCCGGCGTAGTGCAGCGCCGCCACGGCGTCCATCAGGTGCGGGTCACTGATGACAAACGACTTCTCGACGCTGCCCTCTTTGTAACTGACCTGCCCTTTGGTGCCTGGCGGCAGCATCGTCGTCTTGTTTGCCACGTACTGTCCCAAGCTGCTGGCCACCTGCTGCGCGATACCGGCCTTTTCTGCGGCATCGAGTGTGGCCTTGGCCGCGCGGTTCCTTGCGCTGGCGGTGATCAAGTGGGACCAGTTGTGCAGCAGGTTGGCCATGAGATCCTGGTTGAGTTGTTCCGTGCCCCCCTTGAGCTTCTTCCACGCATACTGATTCACCAGGCCCGGTTTGATCCCGAACCCGCTGACCTCGTCATCCTCCTGCAGCCGGTAGAACGGGATGTAGGGGGTGTTTCGGTACATCTGCCGTGTCTGGTCGTCGATCAGGCCACTGGCCACCGCCACTTCCAGCACGTTGTCGTTGAAGTCGTTCAGGTCCTGCAGCGCTTTCGCATAGACCCTTGGCCGTCCGGTGCCGTCCTTCATGGCCCCCTGGTTGAGCGTCTTCAAGTCGGCGATATCGGTATCGGAGAACAGGTTCTCCAGGCCGATCGCCTTGAGCCGATCGGCCCGTTGCGCGGCGACCCACAGGAAGAAGCGGTCATGCTCACCTTTCAGCTCCGACATCTTGCTGGCGAAGCCTTGCGGCTTGCCTGCCTTCGTGTAGTGCACGTCGGTAGCCCCATCAGCGCCCACGAAAAGCTTGCCGTAAAGCATCAAGGCTTCGAGGGAGGACTCCCCGCCCTTCGACAACCGGGCCAGAATGTAGGCGTTTGGGTCCAGCTCGGCGATCGGTGCGAACTGATCGAAGATTCCCTGTTTCAGGTTCTGCGCCCAATCCTTCTTGAACTCGGCCAAGCGTTGCATGCGTGTCTTCGGTGCGCCCAGGACGCGGGTCGCCGCGGCCTCTTGCTCAGGGGTGAGATCGCCGAGGGTTGAGCGGGGAGGACTCTTCTTCACCGCCAAGCCATCCGCAGCCATCGCGGCAAGGTCCAAAGTCCGGTGTCTCTTTTGCGCCACTCTCACGACGATAGGGGCTTGCGCAGCCGGGACAGGAGGTTTAGTATGGAATTTCTCCGACGAATACCCTATCCCTTTTAGCCCCGCTTGCGACGATTCTGCGGGTGCCGGAGCCAAGGGGTCTGCCGTGGTCGCAGCGGTTGGGGCAGGGAAGGTTAGGCGCCCTGTCCATTCGGCGGTACCCCACTTGTTGGCTGCAGAAGGCAGCATGGTTACAATGGAGTAGTGGTTCCTGTCATTCTGCATGATCAAGGTCTTGTTTGCCATCGGGACCCTAAGCGCGTAGCGCTTGCCCTCCTGCCAGTGCAACATGGCACTTCCCGAACCGAGCACACGAATCACGGTTTGGACTACGTTCTCCCCCTCATCATCGGTGATCTGGTCGAGTGACCTATTGCCTTCTCTTGCTGCGCTTCCGATTAAATGAAGCGCGCCCCGTCCTCTTCCCGAGCCGAGGTCCAATCCGACATTCAACCGAATCGGTTTCCCGTTGGCATACGCCAGATCAACCAGATTCGGATTGTCCAGGTACAGCGGCGTCTCGGGCACCAGATGATCGTCGGTGTTGTGCTCACCGTTGAGCGCACGCCGCAAGCTGAACAGCGGCAGCCCCTCGCTTTCCACATGGTCGGTCGTATAGCCGACACCGGTTACCGTCGGCGCTCCCCTGGCCGAGCTGAATCTTGCTTCCCTTCTTCGGTTTTCGCCTGTGCCGGCGGTTGCCGCGCCACGAATTCCCGCACTTCGCGCATGGCGGAAGCGTGCCTCTGCTGGCGATCCTTCAAAGTCGAGGGTGGTGTTTTTGTAGAGGTCATAGTTTCCAGCTCCCAGTCGGTCCCAAAAGCGCTCGCTTTGGGGGAGTACGTCAATCACGCGAACGCCGTCGTAGGTCGAGGCCATGATGGTTTCGACCACCTTGGCGCCCAGTCCTTCGCCGGGGCGCTCGATGGCCATGTCGTGGATGGCGTTGATTTCGTCCAAGCCGTTCACTTCGGCGTCGAGAAACCCTACCGGCGCCCCGGTCTGGTCGACAACGGCGAATCGGTACGCCGGGTCCCGAACAAAGGCGGCGTGTCCCCACGGCAGGGCGTCCTGCTCGAGGAAATCCGTTTCCGTGTCGAACTTTCGTACGGCGCGCAATCCGAAGCCCTTGCCTCGGTAGACCGGACCCACTTCGTTCGTGGTCTGGGATTCCCACTGCATCGCCAGGCGCGCCGGGCTGAGCTTGGCGGGGCGCTGGGCGATCTCGTTCTTGTAGTACTTCTTCGCGTCATCGAGATGGCTCACGTCGATGTCGGGCATCAGCCGCGGCATTAGGCGCTTCCGGTCGGCGCCAGTCATTTCGCCGTCGGGCAGACCCCGGTTCGCAGTAATGGCCTGTTGCTGCTTGCCGAACTCGGAAGGCTCGCCGACGGGCGGCACTTCCAGCTCCTTGCCGCGGTACTCGGTGCCGCGATAGTCGGGAGCGATGCCGCGTGTGGCGGCTTTCCCCATCAAGATGGCAACGCCCTGGTTGCCGAATGCGCCGCGGGCATAGTAGCCGTCGAACCCCCTATCGAGCATCGCCGACTCACGGGTATTGGCGTCGCGATACTTGACCCAAAGATCAAGTGGATCGGCCGCCGCGTCATAGAGGTTGTCGAAAGCAACTTTGTGGGCATGGCGGCCCACATTTTCCTCGGGGAACACCCCCTTGCCCTCGTTGACGTAGGCGTAGATGCGCGACTTGATGCGCACATCAGTAGCTTGCCTTACGCGCTCGGCCTCTTGGGATTTGGTTCCGGTGCCCTTGTCGAAATAGACACCGGACAGATGGGAACGGGGCTCTTTTGAAAAATGAACCCCGGTTACACTTACTTGCCCATCTTGCCTGCGTGCAGATTGTCCAGAAACTGATCCACCCGATCCTGAATCCGCCCGGCCACTTTCGGGTCCGACATATCGCCCGCCGATGTCTGCGCGTCGGCCGGGGCTGTACTTGATACCTCGCTCGTCGAGCCAGCCGGCCGCTGTCTGTACGGCACCGTCGCGCCAACCGTGAAGCCGGGCCTGAAGATTGGGTCGTCCGGCGGTATCGCCGTTCCCCCATACTTCGTGATCAACTCCCTGCCCGTCATTTTCCCAGTCATGGAAGACATAGTCACCCTCTGCTGCTGTACCTTCAAACTTGATGCCCGCCGCTTGGGCCACTTCCGCGGCGATCCTGTGGAATTCCTCGGGGGCCAGTCCGGCGTAATTGCCAACCACGATCTTGCCGTTGATCTTGGAATACCCGATACCGACACCATACGCTTTTTCGAGTTGCCGGTAAAACGTTTCTTCTTGCGCGCTGACGGCGTGTCCCTCCTGGAGACCGGGCAACGTGAAGCGCACGATGTGAGTGACGTTCGGCGTATCGGCCGGCATGTCCAGCAGCTGGTCGTCGTACCGCGACACCGGCACGCCATCCTGCGTGTAGACGTAGTTCAGCGCCTGCGCCACGCGAACGGCTTCTTCAAGCGTTACCGCGCGCTTGCCGATCGGCGTGACCTGCACCAGAACGTTCGGGCTGATCTTGCCCGACTCTGCACCATCGGTTTGATACCCCCCGGTCGAGGCGAGCACTTCCACGCGCACATCGATGCGCCCCAACACCCCTCGTGCGACCTTGGCCGGGTCCACTTTGCCAAAGACATACTGGGTGAAAGCGGACTTCTGGGCACCGCTCAGCGCCCCCGCGGCGCGGCCTGCGCGGGTGCGTTCCGAGGGTACGGCTTCCACGAAAGCGGTCTGCGTCGTCTCTTTTTGCGGAGAAAACTTTGTGCCTTGTCCAGACCCCCCGCTTAGCGCCCCCGCCTTCGACCGCCGCGCGTACTCCGCGAAGCCCTGCGCCACAGCAACCCGGATGTCCTCCAGGTGCTCTGCCAGACGGGCATCCACGGCAAAGGCGTTGCCGCCGATCAGGCCTTTGAGTTTGTTCAGAGCGGTGACCAACGCCGCACGTAACCGGGCGATGATCCCTTGGGCCGCAGGGGCGCCGTGCTGGGTCTCAAGCTGCGCAAACACCGCTGTCCAGAAGTCGCTCTCGGCAAAGCGGTTGCCGCCGAGGTCCGCCATCCATTCTTCTGCCAGGAACTCCCGCAAGGTGCCTTGCGTACCGGGGTGGGGCTGGTCGAGACGCGCCGGGTTGTCCAGGTCCTCGTTGAAATAGTCCTTGTACTGCGCCACCATCTCGGCGTCCGTGCGCAGCGCCGCCACCGCGCCGAGCATCTTTTCGTACGCTTCGCCCGCTTGGTTCTTCATGGCGTGCGTCAGCTCATGGCCGAGCACACGCAGATGCTGCGTCGACGAATTGACGTTCAGGTAGATCGTGTTGTCCTGCGCGTAGATGCCCTCGGCTGCGTTTGGGTCCGGCACGTCGAAGAAGACCACGCGCTTGCCGAAGAGGCGCGCTGCCTGCACGATGAACTGCGCAGCCTGCTTCGATACCCCCCTGGCCTGCCCGGCGTCCGGTCGGGACTCCGGAGAGAGGATGCTGACACCGGCGTCGTTTTCAAGACCGAGGGCTTCTCGAACCGCAGCCTCATCCCTTGCCTTCGTGGGGAATGCTTTTGCCGGGGGGGTCTGGCGAGCGTCCTTTGCGGCATTGGCCTCGTCCGCCCGTCGCCGCAGGTAGTCCGTGTCGGATTCGCCTTCTCGCCGGGTTCGCGGGAGAGGGGGGGTAACGCTGGCGGCTGAAAGTTTCGCGCGGGCTTCTTCCACCCGGCGCTGTAAATAGTCGTCCCTGGATTCCCCCTTGCGGCGTCCCTTTTTCGAGGCGGCGAGTGCTGCCTCAGCCTCTTTCACCTGGCGCTGAAGATAATCGGTATCGGGTTCGCCTTTGCGCTGCCGGGAGAACCGAGCGCCGGTGCTCTGCGCAATCTCGTCCTGCGCTTCCTGCGCGGGGTCACTGGCCTGGCCGTCGAACTTCCTGGACGACACCGGGCGCATGGTGTCGCCGTTCTTCAACCAGGTCTTGAACCCACCGAGGGGCATCGCGGTGACGGCACCGCGCCGCTTCGCCCCCGACTGGTCACTGAAATGAGCGTCGTAGGCTTTCGCGGCTTCGGCGGCATTGCCGTAGCCAATCATGGCCTTATGCTCGTCAAAAGCGCCGGTACCGGGGTGGTATTGATCGACGACGAAGACTTGGCCGTCGTGGGTAGCTGCCGTGCCCGGCTTCACGTAGACATCGACCTGCTCACCGTCGGCGCCGTTCGTGCGCTTCACGTAGCCATAGTGCGCCGTGTTCTTCACCTTCCACGGCTTGGCCCCGTCGCGTCCGGTGCGCGTGGCGCCGGCGGGCGTCTCGACGGAGATGTTCAGCCCGCCGATGGAGAGGTGGCCCTTGGCGTAGTTGCCGGCAGACTTCTGCGCGTCGGTGGGCGCCGGGTTGGCGGCTTGCGCCTGGGCATCGACGGTCTCCGGATTTTCCTCGGCGGCCAGTTGCTCGGCGCGAACGCGGGCCTTCGATACGGCCTCCCCGGCTTTCGCCTTGGCCTGCTGTTGAACGCCAGGCATGTCGGTGACCTTCTGTACTGGCTGGGGTGCCAACTCGTCCTGTGTGGCGTCTTCGACAGCAGTATCGACCTCCGGCTTGGGTTCGGCTGGAGCCTCTTTCTCGGAAGTGAAGCCCCCGTGTGCCGCGGTGGCCTGTTTGATCGCCTCGGCCTTGCTCACCCCGCCGGCGAAGCCGGCACGACTGGTCCGTTTTGCCGGCCCGGTCTGCGACACCACGCTGACCTCGAACCCTCCATCATTGCGCGGGGTCAAGGTCACCGTACCCTCGACACCGTCACCGAAACGACCCTTGATCTTTTCGGTGATCCCCGTCTCGTTGGGGGCTTCCTCCTGCTCGAGTTGCGCAGCGCGAATCTTTGCTGCCTGGTTGGCGCCGGCCGCTGTGCGCTTGTCGAGAATGGCCTGGCGATCTGCGCCGGTCTTCGGGACTACCGCCTGTGTGCCGGCCACACGGGGATGCGGGATAACGTCGAACATCTCCGGGTCGGTCTGCATCTGCACATACCTTTGCGCTGCCTGAAGGTTCTGGAAAGGTTGCAGGACCTCGCCGGCATTGACGTTCTGGGCGATCGATGTGAGTCCGGATTCCACCGCTTGCGCGGCTGCCGCTTCAAGCGGGCCTGCGCGCCGATCCAGTTCCGTGATGTTGCCCGTTGTCGGGTTTTGAACAATGATCGGCTTCTCTTCGAGCAGAGGAGGGGCACCGGTGTAAGCGTCTAAGGCTTTGCCCAGTTCGACGTTGGCCGCGTTGCTGTCGGCGATACCGGCATTGGTGGGTGCGCCGGGAGGGGGAGCTTGTTCGGCCTGTCGCGCCCGCGGACGCAGCCCGGCGACGCCTCCCATGACTCCGCCGGCGATCGCCCCCTCTACGCCGGAGCGGAGGACCCCTTCTCCGAGAGGCTTGTCTTCCGCGAAGTTCTGCCAGGCGGTTTCCTGCATGGATTGCGGAAGTTCCTGCGCCGCTTCCATCGTTGCGCCCCCGGCAATACGCGGGAGGAGCTTGGTTCGCGACCCCGCAGCGCCCCCGGCCATCGCCGTTTGCAGGTCGTCGAACCCGAGTTTGCCCGCCAAGTGTCCTCCCCCGGCACTGATCGCCCCCGTTCCCAGTCCCGCAGCAAGGGCGGTCAATGCCGCTTTTCGGGGATCAACAGTATCTGCCGTCTGGTCCATCTGTTGCCCGGCAGTGATCGCTCCCTCGCCGATACCGCCGGCCAGCCACGGCGCCACTTTGCCGGCGACCGCCACCCCTTTGCCGATGGCGCCCCCGGCAGCCATCCCCGGTACGCTCTCTACGACCTGCATCAGGGAAGCGCCGGGGTTTTCGAGAATGGCCTTTCCGGCGCTCCTCAGATTGGCGTTCCGCCACGCCTCTGGGAGATCATCGAAATTACCCAGTAGTGCGTTACCCAGGCGATCCGCTCCACTACCTTTCCATGCCTCGTTGATCTTTGCCTGCCCAGCCTGGGCGCCTGGGCTGAGGGTCTCGCCAGTCTCCTTGGCCCACTTGCCGAACTCCAGTCCCGTGCCTTTGCCGAGGGCTTCTGCGACCGGGCCGGCAACCTTCTGGCCGGTCACCGCGGCAATCGGAATGTCGATCAGACCGGTCAGCGATCCAGGGACTTCGAGCAAGCCCTTCTTCAGACCTTTCAAGTAGTCCCCGGCAGTGAATCCTTCGGTTTCCGGGGTGCGCGAGCCCGCAAGAAGGTCTTTCGGGGAATTTTTGTCGCTGAGAAGATCGACAGGCATTACTTTTTCTCCTGCAGGCGGGCTTTTACCTGCTCAACTGTCAATCCATGCACCTTGGCGGTGTGCTCCAGATCGGCCTGGGAAGGCGCTGGCTTCGCATTCGCAGAAATGACTCGCGGTTCCTGTCCAGGAACGACATACACCGCCTGGGACGGGAGCGTCCGCACCATTCCTGTATTGGGATCGATCTCCTGTCCGCCACCTACCGAGATGAGCTTTCCTTCCTGCGCATCTTTGCCGGCGAACTGTCGCAACAGCAATGCCAGTTGCGCCTGCTTGTTGGTGTCCCCGGCTTTCCCCGCGGCGAGGAGTTGCGCCTGGAGGTCCTGCATCGCCTTGGCCTGGCTGACCTGCCCGGACTTGAGGGCGGCGTCGAGAAGTTGCCCCTGCTGGTGCAACGGGCTACCAATAATCTGTGCCATCGCGGTGTTGTGCTGCAAGAGTTGCCCTTTGGACAGGACCGCTTGCTGACCACTGTCTCCCGCAGCCTTGAGCAGTTGCCCTTGCTGCCGCGTGGCGTCCTCTCGCATCGTGGCATCGCGTTGCTGCATGGCGTTGAGCGCCGCGATCCTGCCGGCGTTGGATTGAGCATTCCCGCCCCCTGTCCCGAGATCGTGAGCGAGCCGAGCGGTATTCGACTCATTGACGAACCGGGTGAATCGATCGGCGTCTTGTTGCTGCTGCTGAGCGTAGGTCGGCCGGCCGGCATACTTGGCGTCAAAGTCGGCTTGCGCTGCCGCTTTCTCGGCCAGCACTCCGGCGAGCTCGCCCTTCAGTTGCTGGGTTACTGCGGTGCGATTGCCATAGGCGTCGACGTTTCCGCGCAGCAAATCGCCGGGTTCTCCTGCAGGGATTCCTGCGCGTGGAGTTTTGTCGGTAATGCCAACCGTTACCGGGCCACCGGTCGGGGTCTTGCCAAACGTCCGGGTTTCGGGATCTCCTCCCAGAGAGGTAGCCGTTGTTGGGGGTGGAGCTGGAGTCGAAGACCCAAAGGTGGCCGGCTGTTCGCCAAAAATGCTGCGCCCCTTCCTGAGCATGCCGCCCTCGGAAATTTCAGCCAGTTGCTGACGATTCTCTGGGCGCAGCATCCCGCCCTCGGGAAGCCAGTTGATAATTTCTTTCAGTGCTGTCGTTCGACCACTAACAGGCGGAGGGCTAACCGCGGTTGCATCCCGGCGGAAGGGTGGCCCATCTATTCGCCCGGAAGCGACCTGAATATCAGGTGTTGGAGGGCTGACAACAGGCCCCACGTCCGTTTGTCTGTAGGTGTTTCCAGAGCGGGAGACCCCCGGAATCTGGGTGCCGCCAACAGGCGGGGGCGCTGCGACGCCGGGTTGATCTTTTTCGGGGTAGGCCATAGGAACGAATCTCCGGGAAGGTATCCCGAGAGGCTACGCTACCCCCGCCCAACGGGCAGCCAAGGGGTTGGGTGCGGTACGTCTTAACACCGGCGACAAGATGAGTGCGAGGTCCTCGCCTTGATTGTCACCGGCCGTTACCGTCGTGAATTCCGGCATCCCGTTCCGCGTTCGCAGCATCGTCTTGCTGCTGATCCGTGTGCGGATACCGTTCGGACCTTCCACGGCCGCCAACATCTCCCGTCCCAGGGTCTTGTCTTTCTCGCCGTCAAACGTGGGAAGCGTCATGCCGCACCCGACGATGAGCTGGTGCCAGAAGAGTGCCCGGCGCTTCCGACGACCACCCCGAAGGCCGTCCCGTACAGCGTCCTGGCCCAGCCCAGCGGCTTGGCTGCGGGCAGCGTCCTTGCGAACGATTTCCCTCTCGACTTCCCGGCGCCCTTCGCATAGCTGATCACCCGTGCGTCACTGGAGCCAGCAGACGATCCTCTGCCGGTCAGGTACGGATTCCTGGACGATGCAACAGAAATCCCCACGGCCCGGCCAACGCCAAGACGAGCAGGGTTGACTCCCTTGGCTGATGACCAAGCAAGGCAATACCCGCTGGCGAACAGATTCGTTACGATTGCGGAAGCAAACCCGACTCCCGCAGATTGCCCGGCGCCGTAGGCGATCGCGTTGAGGAAGAAAGTTGTCGAAACCCCACTGGATAACCCAACTCCTACGCTGTAGCTGATGGACGCGGCCGCCGCTGCGCCAGAAATCGAGGTTTGCGCTGTCCGCAGGGCCACCGACCCAGAAGACGCGGAAGACGTTCCGGAAGCGTTGCCGCCGGCCGTCGTGTAGACATGGCCCTGATTGAAATTGACCGAATCCCATGCGGGCGACGTGTAGGCATCCCCGCTTCCCTCGAAATTGACCGAATCCCAGGCAGGCGGCGTGTAGGGCATGGATCAACCCGCAGTCACGGAATCGTAAATCCAGGCCACTTTGTCCCCGTCGAACGGAAGCAGTGATGTTGGCACGGAGTAGGCTCCACGGTGTTCTGCTCGCCGGCTGAACTGAACATCAAAAAGACGCCCAGTCAGTCCGCGATCTGTGCCTGACGTAAGCCCATACCCTAGATGAAGATTGCTGCCCGTTGTCTCTGTTCCAGCCGCGAGGCCGTACGTGACCTGCGTACCGTTGATGAACAGGAATGCCTCGGTTCTATCGCGAACCGCCTCGAAGAAAAACCAGTTACCTGTAGTGATCACGCCTGCTGCGCTGGTTATGTTAAATACCTGAGACGCGCCTTGAGAATAGAAGTTGATGGAGCCATCTGTGTTTATGATAATCTGTGTTCGATCTGTGCCGCTCCCGACAGTGCCTATGAAGACAATCCCTGTTGAAACACTAAGGGAATCGACATAGGCCCATCCGCGAATGGTGTAAAGCGTCCCTGGAAGAAAGTCCTCGCTTACTCCCGTGCTCAAACGACTTCCTGCACCCGTGAATAGTGCACTCGCCGACGACCCGCCAAACGGGTCGGCAATTGCGCTGCTCTCCGTCACCGTCCCGGTAGCGGTCAGTGTGTGGCCCGTCAGGGTCGGGAATCCGGAACCGGAGAGTCGGGCGGAAAAGACCAGATCGTTGTCCAGGCGGCAGACCACGTGCTTGTCCGTGTAGTTGTTGTGCGGAATGACGTAGGAGCCTCCCGTCACCGGGTTCGAGGTGGTCTCCCCCGTGATCGCCAGCGTCTTGCGGTTGAACGCCACGATGCGACGGGCCAGCGGCTCGTCAGAGTCCCCAGTGACGACTCCCTTGATCTCAGGCCGCGCATGCGGCGCCGTGATCTGAGAGAACGCAGCGGCGTGTCTGGCCACGCCCTTCGTGATCTGCAGGTGCGAAAAATACCCGTTGTAGAACTTATCCACCGGATCTATAGAATTGTCTCTACCGATGGCCAGCGCATTCGCCCCGGAGGATTGAAGCGTCAA
>DIME01000027.1 GCA_002425405.1 Candidatus Accumulibacter vicinus | reverse complement strand
TCAAAAACGAATCGGCATCGCGGTGGCTACGGGCGCTTGTCGCGTCCTCGCCGGCGATGCCGCGGTGAAACCCCGGCGCTGCTGCTTACTTGACGTCTTTCCAGTACGCTTTCTTCAGCGGATAGGCGAAGGCGAAAAGCACCACCAGAAAGGCCAGGACGCCGAAGCCGATCTTCCTGCGGAACCCTGCATCGGGCTCGGCAAGCCAAACCAGGAAACCAACCAGATCACCGATCTGCTTGTCGTACTCGGCAGGTGTCAGCGTGCCGGGTATAGCCAGTTCCAAGTGCTGTTCCTTGTTCAGCACTTGCTGACCCTGCAACTGCCATAGGACGTGCGGCATACCAACATTTGCGAACAGGGTGTTGTTCCAGCCGGTCGGGCGGTTTTCGTCCATATAGAAAGAACGCAGATAAGTGTACAACCAGTCGGCGCCGCTACCATCTTCCGACGCGCGTGCGCGTGCCACCAGCGAGAGGTCCGGAGGTGCTGCGCCGAACCATACTTTCTGCTCATCGGGGCGAGCGGCAATGCGCATCGTCTCGCCGGTCTTGACTGCAGTAAACATCAGGTTTTCCTTGACCTGCTGCTCGGTGAGACCGAGATCGGTCAGGCGGTTGTAGCGGACAAAACTTGTGCCGTGGCAGTTCAGGCAATAGTTCACGAAAGTCCGCGCGCCGCTTTGCAGGGCCGCCTTGTCGCCCTGCACGTCCGGCGCTTTGTCAAGATGTACGCTAGCGCCGCTGGCGAGGGCGATGACCGGGGTAAAGAGCAATGCCATAAGCAGTTTTTTCATTTTGTGCAGTCCTTTACATCGTCACGCGATCGGGTTCCGGCTTGTACTTGTCGATCCTTGACCACCAGGGCATGGTCAGAAAATAGAGAAAGTAGAAAGCGCTGAGCACCTGCGCCACAGGTGCACCGGGGATGACGCCGAAGAAAGCGTAGGACGGCGGTTTCGTGCCGAGGAAACCCAGGATGGCAAAGGAGATCACGAACAAGGTCAGCAGGGTCTTGAAGATCGGGCCGCGGTAGCGGATCGATTTGACCGGACTGCGATCGAGCCAGGGCAGGAAGGCAAGAATGACGACACCGGCACCCATCGCCACCACCCCCCAGAACTTGGCGTCGATCCCGAACAGCGGCCAGACCATGGCGCGTAGCAGCGAGTAGTAGGGAGTGAAATACCAGACTGGCGCGATGTGCGGCGGGGTTTTGAGCGGATCGGCCGGCAAAAAGTTGTTGTACTCGAGGAAGTAGCCGCCGCCTTCGGGGGCGAAGAAAACGATGATTGAGAAGACCATCAGGAACACCACCACGCCGACGATGTCCTTGACCGTATAGTACGGGTGAAAGGGAATGCCGTCGAGCGGATTGCCGTGAACATCCTTGCGCTTCTTGATCTCGACACCGTCCGGGTTGTTCGAGCCGACTTCGTGCAGTGCCAGGATGTGCGCGGCGACGAGGCCGAGCAGCACCAGCGGCACAGCGATGACGTGAAACGAGAAAAAGCGGTTGAGCGTGGCATCGCCGACGACAAAGTCGCCACGAATCCAGATCGACAGGGGCTCACCGATCAGCGGAATGGCGGAAAACAGGTTGACGATCACCTGCGCACCCCAGAAGGACATCTGTCCCCAGGGCAGCAGATAGCCCATGAAGGCCTCGGCCATCAGACACAGGAAGAGCAGCGTACCAAAGACCCAGATTAGTTCGCGCGGCTGCCGGTACGAGCCGTACAGCATGCCACGAAACATGTGCAGGTACACCACGATGAAGAACGCCGAAGCGCCGGTCGAGTGCATGTAGCGAATCAGCCAGCCCCAGGGCACATCGCGCATGATGTATTCGACGCTGGCGAAGGCCACTGGAATGCCATTGGCGTTGAGCGAGGCATCGGGCTTGTAGTGCATCACCAGGAAGATGCCGGTCAGGATCTGGATGACCAGTACCATCATCGCCAGCGAGCCGAAGAAGTACCAGAAATTGAAATTCTTCGGCGCATAGTACTCGGAAAGGTGCCCGCGCCACATCGAGGTGGCCGGGAAACGGGCATCAAACCACTCAAGCAGATTTCCCTGCAGGGAACCGTCAGACTTGTACTTTTCGAAATTGGTATTCGATGCCATTGCTTAAGCCCCCTTCTTGTCTTCGCCGATGAGAATCCGCTTATCGGACAGGTACATGTGCGGCGGCACTTCCAGATTGTCCGGCGCCGGCTTGCTCTTGAAGACACGGCCGGCGAAGTCGAAAGTGGAACCGTGGCAGGGACACAGGAAACCGCCCAGCCAATTGCTGTCCATGCCTTCGTCGGCACCCTTCTTGAACTTGGTCGAAGGCGAGCACCCCAAATGTGTGCAGATGCCCACCGCAACCAGAATTTCCGGCTTGATCGAGCGCGTTTCGTTCTTGCAATAGGCCGGCTGCATATTTTTCTCGGACTTCGGATCGGCCACCGAGTCATTGAGCTTGGGCAATGTTTCGAGCATGGATGGGTTGCGATTGAAGATCCACACCGGTTTGCCTCGCCATTCAACAGTGATCATCTGGCCAGGCTCGAGACTGCCGATGTCGACTTCGACCGGTGCGCCGGCCGCCTTGGCACGCTCGGATGGCAGCATGCTAGACAGGAAAGGCACGAGCGCGGCTAGCGCCCCCACCCCGCCGACCGCAGCAGTCGCGACGACCAGTCGCCGCCTGCCGCAGTCCACTTTGCTCTCATTGCTCATAGCGCTGATCCCTAGAACGTAATGAAAAGTTGGTACGAACTAAATTGCCCCATTATACGTCCAATTCGATTCGAATTGAATCGAGAAGACCCGAAACGGCTTAACCAGCAAGCGGTCGACGCTCGCGTAGGGCTTGCGCCAGTGTTCCTGCATCGACATATTCGAGTTCGCCGCCGACCGGCACGCCGCGTGCGATGCGCGATACGCTGACGCCACGACTTTTAAGCAATTCGGAGAGGTAGTGCGCAGTTGCTTCACCCTCATTGGTGTAGTTGGTGGCGATGATCACTTCTCGCACCACGCCATCGCAGGCACGAGCCAGCAAACGCTCGAGATGCAATTCGCCAGGGCCGATCCCATCGAGCGGTGAAACGCGACCCATCAACACGTAGTACAAGCCGGAATAGGCGTGCGTCTGCTCAAGCATGTTCATGTCCACCGGCGTTTCGACAACGCAGAGCAGCTTGGGGTCACGCTTGTGCGAGAGGCAGCGGGCACAGATTTCGGACTCGGTAAAGGTGTTGCAGCGCTGGCAGTGACGGAGTGCGCCGAGAGCCAGTTGCAGCGAGTCAGCCAGACGCTGGGCACCCATGCGGTTGTGCTGCAACAGATGGTAAGCCATGCGCTGTGCCGATTTTGGGCCCACGCCCGGCAGACAACGCAAAGCCTCGATCAATGATTCGAGGCTCGACGGTGTATTCATTAGAACGGCATTTTGAACCCGGGTGGCAGATTGAGTCCCGCGGAAAAACCGGCCATCCGTTGCTGGGAGACCTCTTCGGCGCGCCGCATGGCGTCGTTCAGGGCGGCTGCCACGAGATCCTCGAGCATCTCCCTGTCGTCCATCACCGAAGGGTCAATTATAACCCTTCTAATACTATGGCCACAGGTCATCAGTACCCTGACCACGCCGGCACCGGATTGTCCCTCGACTTCAAGCTGCGCGAGCTCTTCCTGGGCTTTCTTCATGTTTTCTTGCATCTGCTGAGCCTGCTTCATCAGGCCGGCGATTCCGCCTTTCATCATCTTGCTTGCCTCGCTGTGAACGATTAAATGGGTTTTATGGAAGATTCGATCAGGGTAGCGTCGAACGTCTCGATGAGCTGCCGCACGAAGCCATCCTGCTCGACTGAAGCGATGGCGCGATCCATGCGTTCACGGTGGTCGCGTTGTGCGGCAGCGGCGGGAGTATCCCCTGAGCCTTCTTCAAGTTCGATCGCCAGTTGCAGCGGATGGCCAAAATGCTCGGCGAGCGATTGCTGCAGCTTGTCCTGTGCAGGTTTCATCAGCAAATGGCGGTGCGTCGGAGAAAGACTGAGGACCATCCGTGCCTTCCCAAGTTCGCGCAATTCACAGTGCTGCGCCAGTTCCCGCGCCATACCGCTGAGCTTGAGGGCGGCGAGAATGCCATGCCAGCCAACCCCGGAGCCGGCTTCTGCAGGCGCCAGCGTCGATGAGGACGCTGGCAGCGGGTCACCCGCCGGAGCGGCGCCTCGCTGTCGTCCGCCAGATTGATCGTCGAGCGCGGGACGAAAAGCATACAGGCGCAGCAGCGTCATGATGAAACCGGCCTGTTCATCAGGTGCCAAGGGTAATTCCTGACGGCCATGCACGGCAATCTGGTAAGCGAGCTGAACGAACTCCGGATCGAGTCTGGCCGAGATTTCGAGAAGGCGCGGACGCTCCGGGAAATCGTCGGCGATCGCCTGGGGGGCGAGCTGGGCAATCTGCAAACGGGTGAACAGACTGGCCATCTCCTGCAATGCTGAGTCAAAGGACAGGCTGCGCGTGGCCATGTCATCGGCCACCTGGAGCATGGCTGCCGCATCTCCGGCGAGCAGGGCATCGGCTATCAAGAACAGGTGGTCAAGATCAACCGCACCGAGCATCTCGCGTACCTGTGCTTCCTCGATCTTGCCCGAACCATGCGCAATCGCCTGGTCGAGCAGCGACAGCGCATCACGCATGCTGCCTGCTGCCGAGCGCGCCAGCAGTTGCAGGGCAGCTGCTTCGGCGCTGATCGACTCGACTTCGAGAATGTGTTTGAGATGACCGGCAATCAGCGGCTGTGTCATCTGCTTGAGATTGAACTGCAGGCAGCGTGACAGCACGGTTATCGGAATCTTCTGCGGATCGGTGGTTGCAAGAATGAATTTGACGTGCTCCGGAGGTTCTTCGAGGGTCTTCAGCATGGCGTTGAAGGCCGAGTTCGAGAGCATATGGACTTCGTCGATCACATAGACCTTGAAGCGGCCACGCGTTGGCGCATAGACCGCGTTCTCGAGGAGCTGCCGCATTTCGTCGACCTTGGTATTGGTCGCTGCGTCCACTTCGAGCAGATCGACGAAACGCCCGGAGTCGATTTCCCGACAGGCCGAACAGACGCCACAGGGAGTCGCCGTGACGCCACTTTCGCAATTCAGCGCTTTGGCAAGAATGCGCGCCAGCGTGGTTTTTCCAACTCCGCGCGTACCGGTAAACAGATAGGCATGATGCAGACGTTGTTCGGTCAGCGCATGCGTCAATGCCCGGACGACGTGTTCCTGCCCGACCAGGCTGGCAAACGTTCGCGGGCGCCATTTGCGCGCCAAGACTTGGTAACTCATGGGCGGGAATTCTAGCAGATGGCGTTACCGGTCCCACTGAAGTTGTTGACCACGGGGGGGTCGGGGCAAATCTGGGCAAAAGTCGGCAGCAGAAGGGAAGCGGAGGGTGGCGAGCCTTACCCCCGGCACTCACATCAGACGGCTGTGGCTGCTTCCTTCCGGACCTGACCAGGTTCACCATCCTGCGATGCGGGGAGACCCGCCACTTGAGATGCTACCACATCAGCCGCCGCCGCGCCGGAAATAGCGCAGGAAGTCTTCGATGAAATCGGCTTCCTGGTCGGCGTTGCCGCTGAAGGCAATTGACACATCGAGACGCGGCAGCAGCAGTACGCCAAGCCGCAGCGCCGGTCGCTGCGAGCAGGAAATGATTACGCTGCGCTCTGGACGCCTGAGGTGCCAACCATGCGCTTGTGGTTCGGCTGTCCAGCCGGTCAACAGCGGCTGCAATTGGCGCTCGAATTCACGAAGCGTCAAGGTCATCGTGAAATGGGCCACGGCTTAACCGCCAGCAATCGGTGGCCAGATCGCCAGAACGTCGTCTGGCGCCAGGCAGCGCTCGGCGCGTAACTGCGGCGGAATGAATTCGCCATTGACCAGGACCAGATGCACCAGACGCGGCGGCAGCGCCCAGGAATCAATGACCGAGGCGACGCTGCACCCGTCGGCAACGTCGAGTGATAGGGCATTGGTCCGCCGGGCCGTCACGGGCAGGTAATCGGAAAGCGAAGCGAACAGCTTCAAGGTGATTTCCATCAGTGCGCCATGGCCAGTCCCCTGGCGAGATAGGCTTCGCCGAGTTGCAGGGGGCTGGCGAGCAGACGATCTTTCCACTCTCCGAGACGCACCCGTCCCTGAATCAGTCCACGCAGTACTCCGATGTGCTCGGTATGGCCGATGCAATTGGCGCCGACCAGCCGATCACCCGCAAACGCCAGACGCAGGTAACGAAACCGGGTTTCGTCGAGGAGTTGCGCGGTTTCGCCACCGGCAACGCCCTGCCATTGGCCAAAGGACGCGGAAATCAGCCCCAGAGTGTCGAGAACGTTGAAAACGAAGGTGCCGGGCAAGACTGCCGGCTGACCGGCCATATTGAGTGCCGCGATGCGCGCCTGCTCGACGGCATCGGGCTGAATGGCATTGACGACGCGCAGACCGGTTCCGAATTCGACCGCTTCCGCGACGTCGCCGGCTGCGTAGATACCGGCGACGCTGGTCTGCATTGACGCGTCGACGAGCACTCCGGCATCGACCGCGACACCGCTGCCATCGAGGAATGCGATGTTCGGCCTGACTCCCGTCGCATTGAGCAGCGCGTCGACCTCCAGGGTTTGGCCATCGTCGAGCTGGACCCGCAGCGCTTCGCCTGCCGCAGCAATCGCCACTACCCGCCGGCCGGTCAGGACGCGCACCCCTCGCGCCTCGCACCAGCGGCGAAGCATCGCCCCAGCCACGGCATCAAGCATCCGCGGCACCATCCGGTCGCCCATCTCGACGACCGTCAGTTGCGGGTCGCGCGCCGCCAGCGACTCCATGATGATGCAACCGATGAAACCGGCGCCCATCTGCAGCACACGTACGCCCCGGCCCAGGCCGGCGACGATTGCCCGCGCATCGGCCAGTGTCCAGCACGACAGGACCTTCGGCAGATCGATGCCGGGAACCGGCGGGCGCACCGGCTGCGCACCGCTGGCGATCAACAGGCGATCGTAGGGAAGCACGCCGCCATCCGCCAGGCTGAGCGTGCGTGCGCCGCTATTGATGGAGGCGACCCGGCCAAGCAGCATGCGGATTCGCAAACGCTCGAAATGATCTGCATCCTTGCGCAGATAAGTGCCCGCTTCGTCGATCTTCCCCATCAGCAGGTAGGGAATCGCCATCCGGGAATACGGCGGCTCGGCTTCATCGCCAATCAGTGTAATTCCGGCCTCTGCATCGGCACGCCGCAGGGTCTCGGCAGCAACAACTCCAGCCGGGCCGTTGCCGATAATGACATGGCGGGTCACCTCAGAGACCCAGACGCGTGCGCGTAGCCGCCGTCGGGACGCCGTCCGGGGTCCAGCCGCGCAGGCGGTAATACTCTGGCAGCATTTTCCCGAGTTCGGCCACCATGCCCTTCGAAGCACCGGTCTTGCACGGTTCGGTGAGCAGGCGCGGCGGCAGGGTATCGTCCTTGCCGGTGAGGCCCGCCGCCAGGTTGAAGTCGCGTTCGAGGTTCCAGATTCGCTCGCCCATCGCCAGCAGCGATTCGAGCGACCAGTCGCCCGGACAAGCCGCCTGAATCTGAGGCTGAATATCGTTCAGGGTCCACGCAAAGGTGGTGAACACGCACAGACCGCTCGAATCGACGATCGCTGTGGCATCCTGAAAAGCTTTCAGGAGTTCGGGCTTGCCGTCGGTGTCCCTGGGGTCGGTCTTGACCGGAATCCCGAATACCTCGCTGGAAACCACGTAGCCACGCAGATGGCAGGCACCGCGGTTCGAGGTCGCATAGGCCAGACCCATGCCCTGCAGCGCGCGCCCGTCGTAGGCCGGAAACTCCTGTCCCTTGACAGTCATCGACAACTCCGGCCGGCCGTATTGGGTACACAAACGCTTCGATCCCTGCCCGACGATCTTGCCGAAGCCTTCGCCGCACACTGTCATTTCCGCCAGTCTGCACAAGGCTGCGGCGGAACCGAAGGGCGCGTCGAGGCCGATCTCTTCCCTGGTCAGGATACCCAGTTCGTAAAGCTCCATGACCGCACCGACCGTCGCCCCGAACGAGATCGGATCCATGCCGTCTTCGTTGCACAGCAGGTTGGCGTATTGCAGGGCCTCCAGATCGTCGACGCCGTTGGCATTGCCCAGCGCCCAGGCGCTTTCATATTCGAGGCCCCCGTTGGCACCCCAGTATTCCGGTTTGGTCTGCACCGAGAAGTGTGTTTCGTCGATCCGCGAAATCCGGCCGCAGGCGATGGTGCAGCCAAAGCAGGCCTGATTGGTGACCAGATGTGTCCTGCCGTCGGTGGCGCGTTTTTCGTGCATCGCTTCGGCCGAAATCTTGCGTGCCCCTTCGAACTGTACATCGCGGTGGTTGCGCGTTGGCGAAGCGCCCATTTCGTTGATGACGTTCATCAGCACCTGCGTGCCATAGGTCGGCAGACCCTGGCCGGTGACCGCATTCTCTGCCAGCACCTGCTTGCCGGCGGTCACGGCCGCCATGAAAGCCTTGGGATTGGCGATATTGCCCACACCGAGCGTACCGCGCACGGCAACCGCCTTGAGATTCTTTGACCCCATCACTGCGCCGACGCCGGAGCGACCGGCGGCGCGGTGCAGGTCATTGACGATTGCTGCGAACAGGACCTGGTTTTCTCCGGCGCGACCGATGCTCGATACCCGCAGCAGCGAATCCTGATGACGCTTCTTGAGGGTGCCTTCGGTGTTCCAGACGGTCTTTCCCCACAGGTCGATTGCGGGCAGCAGGGTCGCTTGCTCGTTTTCAATGTGCAGATAGACCGGTTGCGGCGACTTGCCCTCGAAGATGATCATGTCCCAGCCTGCCGATTTCAGCTCGGCCCCAAAATAGCCTCCCGAATTCGAGCAAGCAATCGCGCCGGTCAGGGGTCCTTTGGTAATCACCGAATAGCGGCCGCCGGTCGACGCCATCGTGCCGGTCAGCGGGCCGGTCGCGTAGATCAGCTTGTTGTCCGGGGACAGCGGGTCGACCTTCGGGTCGATCTCGCTGACCA
>DIME01000015.1 GCA_002425405.1 Candidatus Accumulibacter vicinus | reverse complement strand
CTCGTCGCTCGACTTCAGCAGGAGAGGAACGCCCAGAACGCACCGACACTCGTCCTCGGCCCTGGATTGTTCATACATCACGCTGTCGTATTTCCTGGCGTGCTTGTGCTGCTCGAATTCATCGTAGTTCGTGATATTGCAGGTTTGCGCGAGCTCGGCGATTTCGCCCGTGAGCCCTTCGCCGAAGTCGTAGACGGCAGGCTTGCCGTCCGCGGCCGTCAGCAGCTTCTTGGCGTCACCGCCGGCGGCAGCCAGACGGAGTTGCTTCCCGCCGCCGTTTCCTTTCCGTTCGGTGAGCCACAGCGTCGACCACTGCACGGGAAAAGTCTCCTGCACGTGGTCGATGATCTTTTCCGGCAGAGCCTCAGGTGTGGGCTCCGCCAGGACATCCTCGCACAGTTGCCGGATGGTCTGCTCAAACGACTCTTTCAACATTCCGAACCCCACTCTGGCAGGAACGCCACGATGTTCGCGGCGCTTTGTCGAGAAACGCTGGTAGCACGCTCAACTCTCAGATTCCGCACCGGCTGGCGCTGCCAGCCCCCCGGCGGATCGAAGAACTCGATCGCCCGATGGCCGTGCTGTTTGGCATTCTGGAGCGCGGTCTGGTTGCTCGCTACCGCCAGGAGGAGCATCCCGCGGTAACGGCTCGGATTCGGGAAGTCCTCGAGCCGGTCGACGTCGAGCACGACTTTCTTGCTGACCGGGTCGATGACCTTGAAAATGCTGTAGGCGGGCGACGGGGACATGAGAATCCCGTCCTTCGTGTAGGGTCGCTCCTCGGAGACTTCGTAGATCTGGAGCGCTGGTTTTCGCAGGTCGTTGGGGGAAATCGCGAAGCGACAGAATGCGAACCAATGAATCCACTCCCCGATCTTCTCTCCGTTGGCAAGAACGAAGCCGATGGGGTGGTCCGCGGGCTGTAACTCGGAGAGATAGAGGACCCGAGACGGGCCACCCGGCTTGTCATAGTGCAAATCGGTGAGAATGTTGCGTTCGTTGATGAACTTGCTGCCCAGCAGGTTCTCCCTGTAGTCCTCCTTGCCGAGGAAAGTCACGAAGCGCTTCCAGTACTCCGGCCCAACCTGGCGGAAGTGTATCGCCTTTCCAGAGGACTGGACGCGCTCGAAATCGATCGTCTGCCACGAGTCGATGTCGTCGTGCGGCGGCAGGGTCATGCGGTATATACCCGCGCTGCATGCCACGAACAATTCCTGCGTGATGTAGTTGAGGAAGGCCGAACAAATCGGCAACCCGCGCCGCACGCAGGTGATCGCCGAGAGCGCCCCGGTGATGGAGCACGGACCGCCATGAGCGGTTTCCCAATCCTCCCGGTATCCCGGCCGCTTGAAGGCTTCGGCCACCTTGCGCGCCGGATCGCCATTGCTATTGAATTGCAGCAGGTAGTCTCGCAATTGCGCCGAGCGGTCTGTCGGGTCACAGATGAAGAATGTCCGCGCGCCGCGGTCGCTCTGTGGGCCGGCCTTGGCCAGTGGGTTCGCGTCCTGGCCACTTTCCTCTGTCAGCATGATCGCGTACTGGTCGAAGCTCTTCAGGCATTCCAGGATCGCGATTTCCGGAATCGCATCAAGACCCAGTGTGTCTCCCTTCCCCCAGACGCTGGTACGTTGAAGCGCATCGCTGATCGTGGCTTCGAGAAGAGCGTAGTTGGCTAGCAGCAGCGCCCTGATCAGTGTATTGCAGTAGGCTTCCTCGATTCCAACCATCATCGCTTCCCACGAATAGCCGCCAAAATCCGTAGCTAACCACTCTCAGCACGTCTTCGGGCCAGTGGTCGAAAACGGTAAAAAAACAGCCTCCTCTTATATCACAGTACCTGAAGCCAGGCCAGCGGGAGGGGTTCGCTGTTCGCTCTGGAGCAGAGCCCGGCAGATCTCCAGGAGATCGATTACCTGCTCCATGGCCCCCAGGATGGGGCCGGGTACCTGAGTTTTGGCCTCAAGGCCGAGCCGCCTGCGCCCAAGCGTACTTACACCGAACGTACCCGCTGGACGAGCTGGTCGCCGCGTCCCAGGCCATCGAGTCTTCTGGCCGACAACTTGCGGCGATGGTCTGACAAGCCCGAGGCTGATTGCGCCGAACTGTTCCGCAGGATGGTTTTCAATGCAGCAGTGACCCACAACAACGACCACCCGCGCAACCACGCCCTGCTGCGCGGGCAGAAGGGCTGGCGACTTTCGCCTGCCTATGATCTGGTACCCGCTCCCGTGCTCAGCCTTGAACGACGCGATCTTGCATTGGCCGCGGGTAGCTACGGTCGCACGGCCAGCATCTACAACCTGCTGCCCCAAGCAAGCGAGATACCCATCATGCCGAGCTCAATCCCGCCAGCGCTCGGCAGCCTGATCGTCACTCGCGCGCGCAGCGACCCAGCGCGCACCTTGCGGCGTCACTTCGCGCTTCCAGAATGGCGCACGCGTTTTCAGGTAGTCGATGAGGAACTCGCAGGCGGCAAAGGCTTCGCCACGGTGCGCGCCGGCCACTGCGACGAGGACGATCTGGTCGCCCGGCAGCAAGCGACCGACGCGGTGGATGACGATCGCGTCGATGAGGTTCCAGCGGCGTCCGGCTTCGCCAACCATCGCTGCAAGCGCTTTCTCGGTCATCCCTGGGTAATGTTCGAGGGTCATCTCCGAGACTCCGGCGCCGTCACTGGCCGCTCGCACGACACCGACAAAGGACACCAGCGCACCGATCTGTGGCTGATTCCGGCGCAGCGCCGCGAGCTCGGTGCCGACGTCGAAATCAGCCTCCTGAACGCGAACCATCATTTCAACCTCCGGTCACCGGCGGAAAGAAAGCGACCTCGTCCCCTGCCCCGATCGGTGCATTGCGCCCGACCATTTCCTGATTGACCGCCTGACGCAGGTTCCTGATCTCCGCCAGGTGCTCCCATGCGCCGCCCCGTTGCGCGAGAAACCCGAGCAGGCCGGCGACATCCACCACCCCGGCCGGCAGCGGCAACTCCTCGCTGCCTTGTCCAAGCAGTTCGCGGACGCTCGCGAAGTACAGAATCTTCAGCATCATTCGCCCTCCAGGCTCAGTTCAGCAAGGCCGAAAACGGCAGGAAGCGCACCATGTCGCCGCGTCGGATCACCTGCTGCGGCGGGTTATCGATCAGGCCATCGCCCCACACTGCCGAACTCAGGACTGCCGCGCCCTGGTCGGCGAAGATCTCCACGCCGCCGTCGGCATGGCTTCTTGCACGCAGGAACTCGCGCCGGGCATCGGGCCGCAACCAGTCGAAATCGGCGCGCAGCCGGTAGCTCGGCGGAGTGATTCGATGCACGCCCTGCATTTTCAATAGAAAAGGCCGCACCAGCATGAGGAAGGTGATCAGGCAGGAAACCGGGTTTCCCGGCAAACCGATGCACGCCACCTCCCGCCCGGGCGAACCGATCTGTCCAAATGCCAGGGGTTTGCCGGGCTTGATGGCGATCTTCCACATCTCGATCCGGCCCTCCGCCGCAACGGCGGCTTTGACGTGATCCTCTTCGCCGACGGAAACGCCGCCCGAGCTGAGTACCAGGTCATTGTCGAGCGCGGCTGCGCGCAGCGCCTGGCGCGTCGCCGGCAGATCGTCGGGCACCTGCCCGAGATCACGAACGACGCAACCCAATGGCTGCAGCAGGGCAGTCAGCAGGAAACGGTTGGCATTGTAGATCGCGCCTGGCGGCAGCGGCTCACCGGGCATGCGCAGTTCGTCCCCCGTAAACAGTACGGCCACTCGCAAGCGGCGGAAAACCGGCAGTTCGGCGATCCCCACCGACGCTGCCAGGGCGGTGTCCTGGGGTCGCAGGCGCAGTCCGGCAGGGAGAATTTCGCTCCCGGCGGCAATGTCGCTCCCGGCGCGGCGAATGTGTTCGCCCGCTTGCGGCAGATGGTTGATCAGCACCGCATCGTCGGCGTGTTCGCAAAGCTCCTGCATTACCACTGCGTCGGCACCGGCCGGTATCGGCGCGCCGGTGAAGATCCGGGCAGCGGTTCCGGGCTGCAGCGGTGTACCGACGCTGCCCGCCGGAATGCGCTGCGAAACCGGCAGGCGGCTCGCCAGGCGCGGCACATCGGCGACGGCCAGCGCATAGCCATCCATCGCCGAGTTGTCGAGTAGCGGGGCATTGACCGTCGCCTGCTGTGCCCGTGCCAGCACGCGCCCGGCGGCAGCCAGCGTCGGCAGGTGGCGAACTTCTGAAACGGTCCGGGCACTGGCCAGCAAGCGTGCCAGCGCTTCATCAAAGGACAGCATGCGTTTTCCCTCCCAGTTGAAGAGTGCCGAGGATGAAACGGACGATCGCGTCCGGATCGTTCAAGTCCAGTCGCGTCAGATGCGCCGGCAGTGTCAGCGATTGCCGGGCATCCGAGGCGACAGCGACGATGTGCTGCTGCTGTGGCCACAGCGGCGGCTTGCCGTTGCCGGGCCGATACACTTCGAGCTTCGGGATCGCCTCGTCCTTGAAACCCTCGACGAGGACCAGATCGCACGGCGACAAGTGTGCGACATATTCCTCGAGCGTCGGCTCGGGAGCGCCGCGTAACTCGCTCATCAATACCCAGCGCGCACTGCTGGCCAGCAGCACTTCGCCAGCCCCTGCCGCGCGGTGGCGAAACGAGTCTTTCCCCGGCTGGTCGATGTCGAAATGGTGGTGCGCGTGCTTGAGCACCGCCACGCGCAGCCCGATCCCGGTCATTCGCGGCAGCAGTTTTTCCAGCAAGGTCGTCTTGCCGGCGCCAGAATAACCGGCAATACCAAACAGTCTCATTCTTTGCTTCCGGTTGGGCAGGGTACCGGGAAAACCGCCGCAAAGCCGCCGCCACGGGTCCGGAAATTGGTCGTCTGGCCACGGTACAGTCGCGCCGATACCAGTTGAACCGCACCCCGATAAACGTAGTTACGAAGATCGAGCTTGAAATCGTGCGGCACGCCATCGATCAGCAGACGCCGCTCGGAAGGGGCAACCACCGCCTGCGCGACATAGCCACCGCTGGCGACTTCGGCAAATACGCGCCGGGTCAGCTTGTCGCCGCGATAGGCCGCCTTCCCGCCATAGCCGGCCGCCGGCTTGAAAAACCACTGCTTGCGACTGACCCAGAAGGCCTCGGCCTGCTCGGGGAGCACCAGCAGGGTGCGCGGAATGCTGCTGGCCAGCAGCTCGCGCTCGTCTTCGCGCAAGCCGATCGCTGCCAGCCAGTCGTCGTCGCCGAAAGCCTCCAGGTTGCGCTTGTCGGCAAACAGCGCATGCGCTTGCGGATGCGGCGTGACCACCACGGCATCGCTCAAATACGCTGCACGCAACGCCGCACTCTGCGGCTCGGCCAGGGCAAAGTCGGTCAACCGGTTGTAGACCAGGTCGATGGGCTGCCCGCGGCAGTACAGGCGTTTGCCGTCGAAGGTCAGTTCGGTCACATCGGCCACCAGCGCAGCGATGCCGTTCGCCTCGAAGAGTTGCCGAAAGAGTGCAAATTCAGGCGCCAGATACTGCTCCTCGGGCTGCGTATCGACAATCGCGATGCGCGCCAGTGGCCGCTGCGAAGCATCACCATCGCCGCAGGCCAGTTGCCACTCCTCGCGAAACATCGCCAGAAAGGTTTCCTCGACCGGCATCGGCGCCGGCATCATCCCCGCCACTGCGGCGCAGCACGCGCGCTGCGCGCGCAACAGGCGAGCGTTGAGCAGTGCCCCACCGGCATTCGAATTGATTTCGATGAGCTGCGGACCATCTGCGCCGAGGTGGAAGTCATAACCCAGATAGACTCCCATGGCGCCGGGCGAATGCCGTGCCAGCGGCGGCGCGTAGGCGAGCACCCGTTCGCGATACGCCGGCAACGCCACCACCCGTTCGAGCAAGGCAATGATCCGCGCCATGCGCGCGAGATGCGCGGCGCTGACGAAAACCATGCTGTCAGAAAACAGATGCGGCCGCGTCGCCAGCAGTTCGGCATGCGAGAGTGTTCCCTCACCCTCTTCGAGCGCGAGCTGCAAGGATCGGTGGTCGACCGAGATGCAGGCGCAGCCGCGATTGAGCAGCTCAGCCACGGCCGCGCAGTCCAGCGGCAAGAGATCGGCAACCGCCTGGGGAGAAGGAGTCATGCGGATCGGGCGACCGCTGCCGGGGCCAAGAAAGCCAGAGCGTCAGCGAGTTCGCGAGATCTCTTCATCGGCGGCAGACTTCGCCAGATACGCTTGCCATAGGGTTTGCTGAGCAAACGCGGGTCGCAGATCATCAGTACCCCGCGGTCGGTTTCATCACGGATCAGGCGGCCTGCCCCCTGTTTGACGTTGATCACTGCGCGCGGCAACTGGTACTCCAGGAAAGGATTGCGGCCTTCATTGCGGAGTCTCTCGATACGCGCCGAAAGTACCGGGTCATCCGGCGGCGCAAACGGCAGCTTGTCGATGACCACCAGCGACAGCGCTTCGCCACGCACATCGACCCCTTCCCAGAAACTCTGGCTGCCGATCAGGATGGCGTTGCCCAGGTGGCGGAAGCGTTCGAGCAATTCGTTCTTGCTGCGCTCGCCCTGCAACAGCAAAGGCAGATCGAGTCCGTCACGCCGCAGCCACTCGCTCAGCAACTCGTGTATTCGGCGCATCGCGCGTAGCGAGGTACACAGAAAGAAAGCCCTGCCGGCGCTCGCCTTGAGCACCGGGAAAGCGGCCTTGACGACCGCCTCGGCATATTCCGGGTGGTTCGGATCGGGCAGGTTGCGCGGCGCGTAGAGCAGTGCCTGTCGCGGGTAGTCGAAAGGACTCTCCCAGCGTGCCGAGTCGGCGTCGCCAAGCCCCATCTCGGCACAGTAATGGGAAAAACTGTCCTGCACGGCGAGCGTCGCCGAAGTGAAGATCCAGGCGCGCGGATGGCCGCTCATCTGCTTCTGCATGATCTCGGCGATCGCCAGCGGCGTCACGTTGAGCTGCAGCGAGTGGCTATAGGTCTCTGCCCAGCGAACGAAATCCAGGTTCGCCCCACTCTGCCAGGCCTGCAAGCGAGTCTGCAAATCGGTGGCGCGCCGCCAGCAGCTTTCCAGACCTTCGGCACGCTGCGCCTGCGTCTCGAGCAAGGCAGTCAGCGCTGCGAGTTCGTTGAGCACACCGTTCAATCGATCGGCGAAACCGGCATGCGCTTCGAGTTGCCGTAGCGCGTAGCGGGCCGGTTCGACCGGCAAGACCAGCCGCAGGTCGCGAGCGGACTTTTCAAGCAAGGTACAGAACTTCGGCAGATCCAGGCAGTCACGCGCCGAGGCCAGGCCTTCGAGTTGTGTATCGCGGGTCAGTTCGAGGAGCTGCGCGGTCGAGATGCTGTCGCCAAAAAACAGGCTGGCGACTTCCGGCAACTGATGTGCTTCGTCAAAGATCACCGTGTTGCAGGCGGGCAGCAGTTCGGCGGTTCCTTCGTCGCGGAGCATCACGTCGGCGAAGAACAGGTGATGGTTGACCACTACCAGGTCGGCAGCCATCGCCTCGCGGCGCGCAGCCAGGACGAAACACTCCTTGTGCTTCGGGCAATCCTGGCCGAGGCAGTTGTCGCGGGTCGAAGTGACCATCGCCCACACCGTCGCGTTCTCGGGCACACCGGCACACTCGGCCTTGTCGCCGCTGCGGGTCTTCCTGGCAAAGCGCGCGATACGCTGCGCATGGGCGGCGTCGTCACGCGAAAGGAAACGGCCATCGGAAAGCGAAAGTTCGAGGTGGTAATGACACAGGTAGTTGGCTCGCCCCTTGAGCAATGCCACCTTGACCGGTGACTTGAGCGCCTTGCGGATGGTCGGGATGTCGCGTGTGAAAAGCTGATCCTGCAGGTTGCGGGTGCCCGTCGACACAATCACCTTGCCCCCCGAAAGCAGGGCGGGCACCAGATAGGCATAGGTCTTGCCCGTGCCGGTTCCGGCCTCGGCGATCAGGACCTGATTGCCCGCCATCGCGGCAGCGATGCGCTCGGCCAGTTCAAGCTGCTGGGGGCGCAGGCGATAACCGGGGACCCCGGTGGCCAGCGGCCCGGCGGCGGAAAAGACATCGGAAAGCAGAGCGGTGGTCATGGACGGATCGTCAAGAGCAGCGCGCATGCTAACAGAAGCCGGTGTTGCCGACCCGCCCGCCACACTGGGTGTGATTCAAAGTGATG
>DIME01000016.1 GCA_002425405.1 Candidatus Accumulibacter vicinus | reverse complement strand
ATCACTTTGAATCACACCCGTTCTGCACGGGAAACGATAACCGTCGCTTCGTTCGATAATACCGTGGATGAGGCCGATCGGTATTACACGGTGACTATTCAGGATCCTGGCAAAGATACGGTTGTAATTGGAAATCCGGTTGCAGCGGGAGCGATCCTCGACAACGATCCGACGCCACGGCCACGCGGCGATCCGCACATGATCACGCTCGACGGCCTGGCCTACGACTTCCAGGCCGTCGGCGAGTTCGTGCTGGTCGAGAACGCCGCCGGCGAGGATCTGTCGGTCCAGATGCGCACCCGGCCGGTTGGCGATCTGGCGTCCCTGATCAGCGCACTGGCCGTCGACGTCGACGGCCACCGGGTGACGATCAATACCGAAGCGGCGGATGTCTTGCGGGTTGACGGAGTCGTGACCGAAGTCGCCGATGGCGCGACGCTGGCGGTCGGTGCCGGCCAGGTACAACGCAGCGGCGACACCTATACGCTGACCACGGCCAGCGGCGACCTGATCAGTGCCGAGGATTTCGGCGGGCATCTGGATCTTGCCCTGATTCTCGCCAATGGCCGCGCGCCGGGTTCGGTGCGGGGGTTGCTCGGAAACTTCAACCAGAACACGGCCGACGATCTCGCCTTGCCCGATGGAACGGCGTTCGCCCAGCCGATCGCCTTCGCCGACCTCTATGGAGCGTTTGCCGATGCCTGGCGGGTAACCCATGCCAGCTCCTTGTTCGATTACGCTGCCGGCGAGAGCACTGAAACCTTCACCGATCGCACCTTCCCCAGCCATCCGGTGACGCTGGACATGCTCGCGCCGGAAGTGGTCGCCGAGGCCACGCGGCGCGTGGACGCCGCGGGCATCACCGATCCGGTCTTGCGTGAGGCCGCCATACTCGATTTCGCGTTGACTCATGACCCGGATTTCGTCATCGGCGCGACGAAAGTCGTCGATCCGTCGGCCGCTCTCGAAGTGATTGCTGAGCCGAGCGCGACGCAGTCGGTGCTTGCCGTGGTCAGTCGCGTCGGCCGACAGGCCGAGGGCAACTCCGGTTCGACGGATCTGGTCTTCGACATCCACCGCTCGGGCAATACGTCCGGCGAGTTGAGCGTCAGCTATCGGGTCGTCGGCGGTTCGGTCGATGCCGGCGATCTGGGCGGTGCGCTGCCCGCGGGAGTCGTTACCTTCGGCGACGGGGAGACCGTCAAGAGCGTCGCCGTTCCGGTGGCCGGCGATACGCAGATCGAGAGCGACGAGAGCCTGCTGCTGGAGATCAGCGTCGATGACTCGGTGCGTGACCGGGTAGCATTTGCCACGGTCAGCGCACAGGCCACGATCGCCAACGACGATGGCACGGTGCTGCCGCGCTTCGAGATCGAAGCCGTCAGCGCGATCAAGGCCGAAGGCGCGGATGGCGAGACCACCGAACTTGTCTTCCGGGTGTTGAGAACGGAGAACTTGAGCGACGCCGTTACTATCGACTACGAGGTTTCGGGACTTGGCGGCGACCCGGTCGAGGCGGATGACTTCATGGGCGGTGCGCTGCCCGCCGGTACGCTGGTATTTGGCCGCGACGAAGGCGCACAGACCCTGCGTATGCGTGTCTCCGGCGACGATTTGCTCGAGCGGAACGAACGCTTTGTCGTGACCCTGCGGAATCCTTCCCTCGGAGTCGTCGGCGAGGCGACCGCTTTCGGCATGATCGAGAACGACGATGCCTTCGTCGCCAGGCACTCGATCCTGCCAATCAACGCTTCGCGCAGCGAAGGAAACGAGGGAACCGCGGAGTTCTCGTTCGTCGTGGTGCGCAGCGGCAATGTCGACGCAGCCACGACCGTCGATTTCGTTGTCGGTCCGACCGGCAGCAGCAGCGTCGACGCCGCGGATTTTGGCGGGACTCTGCCGATGGGGTCGCTGACCTTTGCCGCTGGCGAGGTCGAGAAGCGCGTGTCCATCCAGGTGGCGGGTGATATCGACCACGAAGCAGACGAGAGCTTTGCCGTGGCGCTCCACAATCCGTCGAGCGGGCTGGTCGTCGGAGATCCGGTAACGGCGACGATCGTCAACGACGACGCTCCCCTGCCGTCGATTGGCATCTGGAGGATTGGCGCGAACCTTGCCGAAGGCGATACGGGTACGACGGAGATGCCATTCGCTGTCGTACGTACGGGTGATCTCGGCGTCCGCAGCATAGTGGGCTATGCCGTCGCCGGTAGTGGCGCCAACCCCGCTGCAGCGAGTGATTTCGCGGGCGGCCTGCCCGCGGGCAGCGTGACATTTGAGCCGGGTGAGGACTTCAAGGTGCTGGCTTTCGATATTGCGGGCGACGCACTGCTCGAAGTCGATGAGGGCTTCAGCGTTGTTCTGTCAGACGCCGTGCGAGCAGTGATTGGAACCGGTAGTGCCGAGGGTCTGATAGTCAACGACGACAGCTCGGCGGCTCCTGAGCTGTCGATTGCGGCTGCGGGTGCCAACAAGCCGGAAGGCTCGGCGGGCACTGTTCAGATCTTGTTCACGGTGACGCGCACGGGAGACCTGAGTCAGGCGAGCGCCGTCGCCTATAGCGTTACCGGTAGCGGCGCCCATCCGGCTGATGCCACCGACTTCGGTGGTGTCTTGCCCGCGGGCAGCATCAGTTTTGCCGCGGGCGAGCACGAGAAGCAGATTGCCATCGAGGTAAGCGGCGATGGGACGGTCGAGAAGAACGAGAGCTTTACGGTCGGCTTGCATGACGCGGACAACGGAACGATCGCCGCTGCTTCTGCTGCGGGCATCATCCTGAACGACGACACCTCGTCGTTCAGGATCGGCGACGCGCCGGCGCGGCCACCTCGTTCCGATGCCGGGGCATGGGAGCGAAGCTGGACGCATTCTGGCGTCAGCATAGCGCACAAGGCCAATCTGGGTGATTCCAGCGAGCCCTTCACGCCGGTGCTTTTTGGCAGTTCCGGCAGCGGCGTGCTCGCGGGGGGCGATATCTCGGCCGGCGATCTCGGGGTAAGCGGTCAGACCAAGGCGACCAGTTCCGTGCTCCAGGAAATTGACGGGACGGAAGGATTGCGCTTCGTGCTCGACGAGGAAGCCAACGAGATCACTTTCCTGTTGAGTCGATTCCTGAGCAACGACGACGGCACCGTGCTGAACGAGGCTGGCAGGGTGCAGTTGCTCGATGCCGGCGGCGCACTGGTCGACGAGTTGTTCTTCTATGCGGATCGGGCGGATGGGACCAAACAGGTGTCGCTCGCGGCTCCCGAAGGCTTCACGCAAGCGGTTTTCTCGGCGGGTGTTCAGGATGGCGATGAGTTTGTCTATGGGGGGTACGCCAACCAGGATCGAAGCGGTTTCGGATCCAGTCCGTTTGCGGCGAGCGGCAGCCTCCACGGCAGTGACTATCTGATTGATCTGGTGGCGTTCAAATCTGGCTACGTGGACATGCTTTGAGTGGGATGAAGAATGTTCTTTCTGTCGTCGAATACCTTAGGAGGAGTGCAATGAGCAAACGTGAGTTAGAAGATGATGACCTGGGCGGGAGCCCTAGAGGATTGCCACGTTCCATCGGTCGTGCGGCGCTGCCTTTCTTCTTTGGGCTCTCGCTGATCAGTGGGGCATGGGCTGGCGTCGTTTTCAAGCAGTTGCCACTAGGCGGCAATGATGCATTTCCCAGCATTTCTACAGCGCAAACCGCCGACGATTTCGTTTTTTCGGCGACTACGGCGATATCCGGGCTGACCTGGTGGGGCTCTTATTCCGACGACCCGGACAAACTGTCGCCGGACGCGTTTCGCGTGAGCATCCATGCCGATGACGGATCCGGGCATCCGGCAATTGATCCTGCGGTCGAATTCACCCTGGCTCCGACGCGCACACCAACTCGCTTGGCAGATGTCTCGGGGGCTGATGTGTATCGCTACGACTTGGCCTTGCCAAGCCACTTCGTGCTTGCAGGGAGAAGCACGTTCTATCTCTCCGTGGTGAACGAGTTCGATGTCAAGGATCCGGATGCCACTTGGTACTGGCTGTTGAGCGATGCCGTTGGGGCGAATTTCTACCGGGCGGCCTACGTTGATCCGTGGGGGGACGACGCAACGGGCAATTTCTCTTTCGCCATCAATGGGAAAGCCACGACGCCGGGTCCGATACTTCCCCTTCCTGGGACACTGGTACTACTCTTGTCGGGTCTGGCGGCAATGACTCTGCCACGCGGAGACGTCCGTTCCCTGTTTTCCAGGTAGGCAACGGACGATAGTAGCAAGAAGACTGGGAGCAAACGCGCGGACATCCTTGATCGGGGGGTGTCCGACGCTGAGGCAGCTTACGGTTGGGTTCTGTTTTCAGGTAACAGCCGTAAGCCTGCCGGCAAGGATTCGCCGAAAGCGCGGCGTTCGTCGGCTTTGTCGAGCTCGACGGCAGTCGTCACCTGCGCGCTCCTTAGAGTGTGTTGTCATTCAAGCGACCCTAAACTCGAAATTGCAAGGTTCTGGCAAAACGTGAGATCATCTCCTCAATATGATGGATGAAAAAAGAGGATGGTGCAGCGCGGAACCCGGCCGAAGAATAAAGAGTGAGCGCTTTGGACTTCGCTACCCTCGACGCCCTGCGCACGCACCACCCTGCGTGGCGGCTGCTGCGTTCGGATCATGCGCCGCTGGTGGCGAGCTTTCTGCAACGAGTGTTCGTGGCCCCCAATGTGCGCGTGATGGCGGCGGCGGACCTGGCCGAGGCGCTGGAAGATGAGCTGTATGCGCTGCGCCTGCAGCTGGGTGAAACCGCCTTGCCAAAGCCGGCACTGGACTACCTGAACGACTGGGCCGCACCCGACAAGGGCTGGCTGCGCAAGTTCTACAAGCCTGGCACGGACGAGGCGCAATTTGACCTGACGCCCGCGACCGAGAAGGCCATTGCCTGGCTGGCACAACTCTCCGAGCGGCAGTTCATTGGCACCGAGTCGCGCTTGCTGACGCTGTTTGATCTGCTCAAGCAGATGAGCGAGGGCAGCGAGGCCGACCCAGCCAGGCGCATGGCCGAATTGCGCAAGAAGCGCGATGACATCGACGCCGAGATGGCGCGGGTGCTGTCGGGCGATGTGCCGCTGCTGGACGATACGGCACTGAAGGATCGCTTTCAGCAATTCATGCAGGGCGCGCGCGAATTGCTGACGGATTTTCGCGAGGTGGAGCACAACTTCCGCCAGCTCGACCGGCGCGTGCGCGAACGCATTGCCCTGTGGGAAGGCAGCAAGGGCGCGCTGCTGGAAGAGATCATGGGCGAGCGCGAGGCGATTGCCGATTCCGATCAGGGCAAGAGTTTCCGGGCGTTCTGGGACTTTCTGCTGTCCAGCCGTCGGCAGGAGGAATTGACCGAACTGCTGGATTGCGTGCTGCAGCTTCCCGCCGTGACGGATCTGAAACCCGACAGCAGAATGCGCCGCGTCCATTATGACTGGATGGAAGCCGGCGAGCATACCCAGCGCACGGTGGCTGCCTTGTCGCAGCAGTTGCGGCGCTTTCTCGATGATCGGGCCTGGCTGGAGAACCGCCGGATCATGGACATCCTGCACGGTATCGAGAGCAAGGCGCTGGCCCTGCGCGGGTCACCACCGGCAGGCACGGTGATGGAGATGGCCGAGGCGCGAGCCGACATCGAGCTGGCGATGGAGCGCCCCCTGTTCACGCCGGCAACCAAGCCGGTCATTGCCGACCTGGCCTTGCAGGCAGGCGATCAGGACATCGATCCCTCGGCGCTGTTCGATCAGGTGGTCGTGGACAAAGCACGCCTGATACGCCACATCCGCCACGCCTTGCAGGACCGGGCGCAGATCACGCTGAGCGAGCTGGTGCTTACCCAACCCTTGCAACAGGGGCTGGCCGAATTGGTGGCCTACCTGCAACTGGGCAGCGGGACATTCAGTACGGTGGTCGACGAGGACACGCCAGAACCCATCCGCTGGCAGTCGCGGGCAATCGATGGTCAGGAAATCACCCGCAGCGCGCGCCTGCCACGCGTGCTTTTCATGCGCTGAAGCACAACAGGAGGGGGCGAGGAATGGAAGAGCCGCACTCAAGAACCGACGAAGCACGTGCCGTAGCGCCCGCGCCCGTTGCGGATTTGTCGATGTTGCTCATCAGCCTGCTCAAAAGCGTGCTGTACCGTGATGGCGACGAGCGTCAATGGGCGGCACTATTGAATCTGCAGGTCCAGGTGCGTGACTACGCGGCGGTACTGAACCTTGATCTGGTGCTGGACGAGGCAGAAGGCTATGCCTTTTTCAGAAGCCGGCCGGAACCTGCCGATGACGACCCCGCACCCCGCTTGCCGCGTCTGGTGGCGCGCCGGCCCCTGTCCTTTCCGGTGAGTCTGTTACTTGCGTTGTTGCGCAAGAAACTGGCCGAATTCGATGCCGGGGGCGGTGATACGCGCCTGGTACTCGGTCGTGACGACATCGTGGAACTGGTGCGGGTGTTCCTGCCCGATGGTCCGAATGAAGCCAGGCTGGTCGACCAGATCGAGACCACGATCAACAAGGTGGTCGAACTTGGGTTTCTGCACAAGCTCAAGCCTGCCAGCGGTGCTTCGGCTGGCGCGACGAGCTACGAGGTGCGGCGCATCCTGAAGGCCTTCGTCGATGCCCAATGGCTGGCCGAATTCGACGCGCGCCTAGCCAGTTACCAGTCACAACTGGCGGGCGTGACCCCTGCCGGGGAGGGGGCCGACCATGAATGAGCCGCCATCGCTGGGTCTGGACTTTGTGGCAGATGACACCCTGTCGGGCTTTCGCCTGACCCGTCTGGAGGTGTTCAACTGGGGCACCTTTGACAGCCGGGTATGGACGCTGCAACTGGATGGCAAGAATGGCCTGCTCACGGGCGATATCGGCTCGGGCAAATCGACGCTGGTGGATGCCATCACCACCTTGCTGGTGCCAGCAAACCGGATCGCCTACAACAAGGCGGCGGGCGCGGACAGCAAGGAACGAACCTTGCGTTCCTACGTGCTCGGTCACTACAAATCCGAGCGCAACGAAGTCACAGGCGCGGCCAGGCCGGTATCGCTGCGCGACCAGAACAGCTACTCGGTGATCCTGGGCGTGTTCCACAACGCAGGCTATGACCAGACGGTGACGCTGGCGCAGGTGTTCTGGATGAAGGACGCGCAGGGGCAACCGGCCCGCTTCTTTCTGGGTGCCGAACGCGGGCTGTCGATTGCCTCCGATTTTGCCCACTTCGGCTCGGACATTGCCCAGTTGCGCAAAAGACTGCGTCGGCTGGGTGCCGAGCTGAGCGACAGCTTTCCACCCTATGCGGCCTGGTTTCGCCGCCGTTTCGGTATCGACAACGAGCAGGCGCTGGAGCTGTTTCACCAGACGGTCTCGATGAAGTCGGTGGGCAACCTGACCGATTTCGTGCGCAACCATATGTTGGAACCCTTCGAGGTGGCCCCGCGCATTCAGGCCTTGATCGGTCACTTCGACGATCTCAACCGTGCCCATCAGGCGGTGCTGAAAACCCGGCAGCAGGTTGAACGGCTCACTCCCCTGGTTGCCGACTGTGGCCGCCACAGTACGCTGGTGACCGAAATCGAAGCCCTGCGCGGGTGCCGGGAAAGCCTTCGCTCCCATTTCGCCGGCCTGAAGCTGGGTCTGATCGACAAGCGGCTGGGCTTGCTGGCCGAAGAATGGGATCGTGTGGATGGTCAGCGACGACGGCTCGAGCTCATCCATGAGGAGCAAGGCCGCCAGGTCGATGAGCTGAAGCAGGCGATCAACGACAACGGCGGTGACCGACTGGAACGTCTCGCCGCCGAGATTCGCAAGAGAGAACTGCTGCGGGATGCGCGCAAAGCCAAGGCCGGGCGCTACCAGGAGTTGGCCAGCGTGTTGGGCGAGCCGGTGGCGGTGGATGCCTCGACCTTCGCCGCGCAGCGGGGCAAGTACCAAAGCTGGCGAGAGGAAGCACGCAATCGTGATGCCGATCTGCAGAACGCCCTCACCGAACACGGCGTGACCTTGCGTCAGGGCAAGCAGGAACACGATCGGCAAAGCACCGAAATCGAAAGCCTCAAGCGCCGCCGCAGCAACATTGATGATCCGCAGATCCAGATCCGCGCCGCGCTCTGTGCGGCATTGGGCATCGATGTCGATGAGATGCCCTTTGCCGGCGAACTGATCCAGGTGCGCGTCGAAGAGCGCGATTGGGAGGGCGCAGCCGAACGTCTGCTGCGGGGATTCGGCCTGGCGCTATTGGTGCCCGATGCCCATTACAAGGCCGTCGCCGAATGGGTGGATGCTGCCCATCTGCGCGGCCGCCTGGTGTACTTCCATGTGCGGCCGCGCAAGGCCGGCGAATTGCCCGATCTGCACCGGGATTCGCTGCTCCGCAAGCTGGCCATCAAGCCTGATTCCCCGCATTACGACTGGCTGGAACGCGAGCTTGCCCATCGTTTCGACGTGGTCTGCTGCGCCACGCAAGAACAGTTCCGCCGGGAGACGCGGGCCATCACCCGCGCCGGCCAGATCAAGGATCCGAGCGGCCGACACGAAAAGGACGACCGCCACCGCATCGATGACCGGAGCCGTTATGTCCTGGGCTGGAGCAACAGCGCCAAGATCGCCGCACTGGAAAGCAGGCGCCGTCAGCTTGAAACGCAGCTCGGCGACGTCGGCAGCCGGATCGGTGAAATTCAGAAGGAACGCAACGGACTGACGAGCCGTCTCGATGCGCTGATTCGCCTTGAAGAGTTCACCGCGTTCGAGGAGCTGGACTGGGCCAGCGTGGCCACCGAGATCGCTCAACTGACGGATGAGCGGAGCCGGCTGGAATCGGCGTCCGATGTCCTCAAGCAGCTCAACGAAAACCTGCGCGAGCTGCAGAGGGCGCAAAAGGAAACCGGCACGGAGTTGCAAGGTTCGCGCGAGAAGCGGGCCAAGCTGGAACAGCGCCGCTCGGATACTCAGGAACTTCGACAACAGACCGAGCTGCTGCTTGCCGGCGCGGTCGTGGATGAAGCGCTGGCGGCGACGCTGGAAGTCATGCGCGCAGAGGCCCTGGGCGAGCATCAACTGACCGTGGAGTCCTGCGACAACCGCGAACAGGACGTGCGCGGCTGGTTGCAAACCCGGATCGACAACGAAACCAAGATCGCAAATCGGCTGGCCGAGAGAATCATCAAGGCCATGGCTTCCTTCAAGGATGCGTTCAAGCTTGAAACCGCCGAGATGGATGCCAGCCTGGACGCGGCCTTCGAGTACGAGAACCTGCTGACGCAACTGAACCGGGACGACCTGCCGCGCTTTGTGGCGCGTTTCAAGGAACTGCTCAACGTCAACACGATCAACGAGATCGCCAACTTCAACGCCCAACTGGCGCGCGAGCGCGGAACCATCAAGGAACGCATCGCGCACATCAACAAGTCGTTGGGCGAGATCGACTACAACCCGGGGCGCTACATCGTGCTGGAGTCGCAGCCCAGTCCGGACGCGGAGATCCGGGACTTTCAGCAGGAGCTGCGCGCGTGCACCGAGGGGGCCGTGACGGGGTCGGATGATGCCCAGTACTCCGAAGCCAAGTTCCTGCAGGTGAAAGCCATCATTGACCGCTTCCGCGGGCGCGAGGGCCTGTCAGAACAGGATCGCCGCTGGACCGCGAAAGTGAGCGACGTGCGCAACTGGTTCCTGTTTGCTGCCAGCGAGCGCTGGCGTGAGGACGACAGCGAACACGAGCACTACTCCGACTCTGGCGGCAAGTCGGGAGGGCAGAAAGAGAAGCTGGCGTACACCATCCTGGCCGCCAGTCTGGCGTATCAGTTCGGACTGGAATGGGGTGCGGTGCGCTCGCGATCTTTCCGTTTCGTGGTGATCGACGAGGCCTTTGGCCGTGGTTCTGATGAATCCACGCAATACGGCCTGAAACTGTTCCGGCAGCTCAATCTGCAACTGCTCATCGTGACGCCGCTGCAGAAGATTCACATCATCGAACCGTACGTATCCAGCGTCGGGTTTGTGCACAACGAGGGCGGGCGAGCCTCCAAGCTCCGCAATCTGTCGATTGAGGAATACCGGGTGCAGAAGGCGGTGTTGGCGCAGTGACGTGGACCGGCGCAAAGGAATTGAAGGCGCAACTGGCGCGACTGTGGGAGCGTGGTGAACTCCTGCGCGACGCGGTGACGGGCAATGCTCGCTTTCCTTTGCGCCTGGCGCTCAAGTCCCCGAGTTCGGCTGACATCACAGATCGCTTTGAGGCCGTTCGCGCTTGGGCCGCTGAATTGGCAGCCACGGATTCCGTGTGTCTCGAATGGCAGGAGGTTCGTCACCGCGTCCAGGGGGTGCAAAAACTGCCTGCGACCGCCTGGATCGAAACCCTGGAGGAGGCGTTGACCTGGCTGGGCAAGCGTCGAGAGTGGGCTCGCTTTTCGGCACAGGTCTCGGCAACCCGGCAAACACACCCCGCCTTGCTGCCCTGGCTGGAAAAGCGCCCCCTGCAGGCGCTGGCACTGTCCGCCGAATGGCCCCGATTGCTGGCAGTCGTGGCCTGGCTCGTCGAGCATCCTCGCCCCGGCATTTATTTGCGGCAGGTGGACCTGCCGGGCGTGCACAGCAAATTCATCGAAGCGCATCGCAGTGTGCTGGCCGAGTTGCTCGATTTGGCACTGCCCGGAGACGCTGTGGACCTCGGCAAGACGGGTGTCGGCCAGTTTGCTGCCCGTTACGGGTTTCTCGAAAAGCCGGCGCGGATTCGCTTTCGGGTGCTTGATCCGGCGAATCATGCAGTACCCGGCTCGGTATGCCCCGACGTGACCCTGGATGCCGACAACTTCAGTCGTATGGAATTCGCTGTGCGGCGCATGTTCATCACCGAAAATGAAATCAATTTTCTGGCCTTCCCGCGGGTTCGTGATGCCATGGTTATTTTTGGTGCGGGTTACGGTTGGGATGCGCTGGCCCGCAGTCATTGGTTGCAGAACTGCTCAATCCATTATTGGGGCGACATCGATACCCATGGCTTTGGCATCCTGGATCAGCTGCGTGGCTACTTTGGTCACGTCGAGTCGTTCCTGATGGACAGGGAGACCCTGGATGCGCATGCCCCGGTCTGGGGCTGCGAGGAGCAGCCGCTGTTGGTGGACCTGCACAGACTGACGCCTGAAGAAAGTGCCCTCTACGACGAACTGCGTGACAACCGCATCCGTGCGAGGCTGCGGCTGGAGCAGGAACACATTGGCTTTCATTGGCTGGGCGATCGCCTTGAACAGCTTCTGCACGGGCGCCGCGGTGCCAATTCATGACCCTGGCGATCAGACCAGTTCAGTTCACGGACTGAATAGCGCCGCCACGGCCATCGGATTGGAAGGGAAATAGAAATGGACGTAGGAGGCGGTCAGGCGACCCTGACGGTAGATCGCCTCGCCGGCCCGACCATCGGGCGTTTGCGCGTGACAGAGCGGTGGCAGGGGCGTTTCACTCTTTGAATAATGAAAGGTATGGCCCTGGAGACGGCCTTCGGGCAGGACGACGGACTGCATGCCGAGCGCCGTCAGGCGCTGCTGCATGACGGCACGACCCGGCAGCAGCCCGGCGAAGGCATGACTGACGCCAGCCTTGTCGGTCACCGATTCAAACAGGCTCATCATGCCGCCACATTCGGCGAGCACAGGTTGACCGGCTTCAACGTGGGTACGCAAGGCCGTCCATAGCGCGGTGTTTCTTGCCAGAGTCGGCGCGTGCAGTTCGGGGTAACCTCCCGGCAGCCAGATCGCGTCGCAGACCGGCAGCGGCTCGCCGGCCAGCGGCGAGAAGAAGCGCAGCGTGACGCCGAGTTGCCGCAACGTTTCGAGGTTGGCCGGGTAAATGAAACCGTAAGCGGTATCGCGGGCCACGGCAATACACTGGCCGGCAAGACGTGGCGACACCACCGGCGCCGGCGCCATGGCGAAGTTGACCGTCGGCGGCAGGTCGACCGCCGTCGTGGCTGCCAAGGCGTCAGCGAGGAGATCCAGGCGTGCTGCCAGATCGCTCACTTCCGCCGCCTGCAACAGCCCCAGATGGCGCTCCGGCAATGAATCGTCGGTGCGCGGCAGGGCACCGAACCAGGCGATGCCGGCGGGCAGGCTGTCGCGCAGCAGGTCGGCGTGACGGGGGCTGCCGACCCGGTTGGCCAGGACGCCGGCGAACGGCAGGCCCGGCCGGTAGTGGGCCAGCCCGTGGGCAATGGCTCCGAAGGTCTGGGCCATCGCCCGCGCATCGATCAGGGTCAGCACCGGAATGCCGAAGAGGACGGCCAGGTCGGCTGCCGATGGCTGGCCGTCGAACAGGCCCATCACGCCTTCGATCAGGATCAGGTCGGAATCTGCGGCGGCGCGTGCCAGCCGCCAGCGGGCATCGCTTTCCCCGCACATGCCGAGGTCGAGGTTCTGGCAGGGCCGCCCGCTGGCTACCGCATGGATTTGTGGATCGAGGAAATCCGGCCCGCACTTGAAGACCGTCACCCGCCGTCCCTGGCGGGCATGCAGGCGAGCCAGGGCGGCGACCATGGTCGTCTTGCCCTGTCCGGAGGCCGGCGCGGCGACGAGCAGGGCAGGGCAGGCAACCCGGCCGGTGATCACCATTCGAGTCCCGGCATGGCTTTGACCCCGCTCTGGAAGGCATGCTTTTCCATGCCCATGTCGCTGACCGTATCGGCCGCATCGCGCAGTGCCTGCGGTGCCGCCCGGCCGGTGACGATGACGTGTTGTCGGGCCGGGCGGCTGCGCAGCACGGCCAGGACGGATTCGAGGTCCAGCCAGCCGTATTTGAAGGCGTAAGTCATTTCGTCGAGCACGACCAGCCCGACGCCGGGGTCGCCGAGGTGCCCGCAAGCGACCTCCCAGGCCAGCCGGGCAGCCGCAGCATCGCGCTCCCGGTCCTGTGTTTCCCAGGTAAAGCCAGCGCCGCCGACATGCCAGGCAACTCCCGGCTGCGCCCGGAAAAAGTTTTCCTCACCGCAATCGGAACGACCCTTGACAAACTGCACGACCGCCACCCGCATGTGGTGCCCCAGGGCGCGCGCGACAACGCCGAAAGCGGCGGTCGACTTGCCCTTGCCATTGCCGGTATTGACCACCAGCACGCCACGTTCGACCTCTGCCGCAGCGATCTTCCGGTCAACGACCTCTTTTTTCTTCTGCATCCGTTGTTCATGGGTGATCATCAGGGGGGTCTTTCCGGTTGGCAACGAAGTCTCAAACAGGGCGTCACGATTCATGCGGATAGACGCCCTGCTGCTGGATGTCGGCCTGCATGGCGACCAGCGTCGCGGTCAGGGGATCGTCGCCGGCGGCATCGGTTGCTCCCCACTGCTCGTAATGGATGAGGTCGGCGATCGGCAGGCGTGGCAACCAGCCGGCCTGTTCGAGTTCAGGCTTGTCCTTGAAATGGGAAACGTAGCCGATGCACAGGTAGGCCACCGGAACGATATGGGCGGGGATGCCGAGGGCTGCCTGCAGGGCCTGTTCGTGGAAGATGCTGACCCAGCCGACGCCGACGCCTTCGGCCCGGGCAGCCAGCCACAGGTTCTGCACCGCACAGACGCTGCTGAACAAATCCATCGCCGGCATGTGCGTCCGGCCAAGGACGACCGGTCCGCTGCGTGTGCGGTCACAGCTGACGCAGAGATTGATCGGCGCGTCGACGATGCCCTGCAGTTTCAGCCGACTGTAGATTTCCCGCCGGGCGTCGGGAAACATCTGCGCGGCTTCGGCGTTGGCCTGCTCAAAGAGGCCATGGACCCGTCGTTTGACCGCTTCGGAACGGATCAGCTGGAAGTTCCAGGGTTGCATGAAGCCGACCGAGGGCGCATGGTGCGCGGCCATCAGGATGCGGCCCAATACGGCGTCGGGCACCGGTTCGGGAAGAAACTGCCCGCGTACATCGCGGCGACTGAAGATCGCCTGGTACACCGCTGCTCGTTCGGCATCGGCAAAAGCATGCGCCAGCGGCGCCTTCAAGTTTTCCATGGATTCCCCTTCTGGAAAGACACGGACTGCCTGGCCGTGCAGCCGTATTGCGTCTCCTGGCCGGTCTTCTGACTCGGACTCAATCGTTGCCGCGCCTTCCCGGCCGGGGTTTCCCCGACCAGTGGCCTTCTGCGGCGAACGTCCTCCTTACAGCGCTGGGCACGTGGCGGATTGGCACCGCCTTCCCGATTCTCTGGTCAGCAAGGCTGACCAGCACCCGGAGACTCCTGTGCCTGAAATCATTCAGACATGCTGATGGTGCCATAAGCGCGCAGTTTTTTCATCCCTGTTCGGTTCTTACCCATCCATCGGTCGACGAGCCGCCGTGCCTTCGGGTATGGGCGGGAACGCCGCAATGTCAGCGTCGTCGCGCCAGACCTGCACCCCAGGCGGCCATCAATCGCCGGTTCAGACGGCCATTCCTTTATAATGCGCAGCTTCAGATCTTCCGAAACAACTGCAATTCCAGCCAACTTTAACCATGGAGAAGTCATGGGATTTCTTGCAGACAAGCGTATCCTGATCACTGGCGTACTGTCGAAACACTCGATTGCTTACGGCATTGCCAGGGCCTGTCACCGCGAAGGCGCGCAACTGGCGCTCACCTATCAGAACGATCGGTTCAGGGATCGTGTTGCCAAATTCGCCCAAGAATTCGACAGCACTCTCGTCTACCCTTGTGATGTCTCCGATGACCTCGCGATCGAACAGCTTTTCGCCGGCCTTGCCGAAGCCTGGGATGGCCTCGACGGTCTCGTGCATTCGATTGCCTACGCTCCCAGCGAAGCCATCGAAGGCGACTTTCTGGAGGGCATCACCCGCGACGCCTTTCGTATCGCGCATGACGTGTCTTCGTACAGCTACCCGGCGCTTGCCAAGGCGGCCCGGCCAATGCTCCTGAGAGGCCGTAAACCCGCTTTGCTCGCGCTCTCCTACCTTGGCGCCGAGCGCACCATGCCCAACTACAACACCATGGGGCTCGCCAAAGCCAGCCTCGAAGCCGCCACCCGCTACCTCGCCTTCTGCCTCGGCCCGCAGGGGATTCGCGCCAACGCCATTTCGGCCGGCCCGATCAAGACGCTGGCCGCTTCAGGCATCGGCAACTTCTCGCGCCTGCTTGCCTACAATGCGCACAACGCACCACTGCGCCGCAACATCACCATCGACGAAGTGGGTAACGCCGCCGCCTTCATGCTCTCCGACCTCGCCAGTGGCATCACCGGCGAGATCATGTATGTCGATGGCGGGCTGAACACCACCGCGCTCGGCAATCCGGAGCCGCTGCCGGGGTGAATGGCCGACCTCCGCGTCGGTTCGGGAGGGCCGGCATTCGGGGGAAAGGCCGGCACATTTGCCGGCGGCACGGTGTCCCTACCGTGGTCTTCGATAAATGGTCGGTTTCAGGGCCTGCAGCCGGTTGCTGATGCCGTGCAGCGATTCAGAATGGCCGACGATGAAATAGCCCTCGGGTTTCAGGTGCGGCAGCATGTTCTCGATGACCTTACGCTTCGTTTCGGCATCGAAATAGATCATCACGTTGCGCAGGAAGATCACGTCGAAGTCACCGACGCCGGTGATCGGCAGAGTCAGGTTCACCTGCGCAAAGCGGACACGCTGCTTGAGCTGGTTGTCGATCAGTAGCTTGCCTTCCTGCGAGCGCACACCCTTCAGGCAATACTTGCGCAAATAGCCTGGCGGAATGCCGGAAATCCGTTCCTGCGCATACACCCCGGCCTGTGCTCGCGCCAGGACGGTCAGGCTGATGTCCGACCCGAAAACTTCCCAGGGGCTGTCGCTGCAATGCTCGGCGAGTACCATTGCCATCGAGTAGGCCTCTTCGCCGCTCGAACTGGCGCCGCTCCAGATGCGGAAAGTGCCTGCCCCGCGCCGCTCCTTGAGGATCACGTCGCGCAGGAAGTCGAAGTGCTGTGGTTCACGGAAGAAATAGGTCTCGTTGGTGGTCAGCAGATCGATCATCTGCTGCAGTTCATCGGGATGCTGGCCGGAGGACACCAGCCGATAATACTGGGAGTAAGTGTCAAATTTGTAATGCGCGAGACGGCGGCCGAGGCGGCCCACCAGCAGCACGCGCTTGGCATCGGACAGGCTGATGCCGGCCAGTTTGTAGATCAGTTTCTGGAAGAGCGCGAACTCCTGGTCGGTGATCGGGGATTCGGAATGGTTCATGGATTCTCAGAATAGCTCGATATCGGTCTTCTTCGGTGCGACGAAGAGCGTGCTGGCGTAGCTGCTTTCTGCTTCGGCGATGCTCTGGTTGGTCTGCCCGCGCTTGCAGAAGGCTTCGCCGGTCTGCGGATCGAGGATCACCTTGCGCGACCACGGTCCCATCAGGTCCGAGGCGACCAACTGGATGCCCTCGCGTGTCAGCCATTCGCGGGCGAACTCGGCGTTGCGCTCGCCGATGCTGACGCTGGTCAGCGATGAAATGACATTGCCGCCACCGAAAGCCTTGCTCTGCATACGTTTCTTCTGGGCGCCACGGGCGAGCATGCCGTTCATCAGCGCTTCCATGCAGAAATTGCCGCAAAGCAGGACGTCGAGGTCCTTGTTGGCCGATTTCTCGAATTTCGGCAACATGAAGTGATTCAGGCCGCCGACCCGGAGCTGCGGGTCCCACAGGCAGACGGCGACACACGAGCCGAGGAGGGTGGCGATCGGTCGTTCGTTTTCGATCGCCCAGCCACCGGGGTTGACGTGGCGCGCCAAGCGCTCGAGGTCGCGCGGGTTCCTCATCATGCCACGCAGCTCATCGAGCTCATCGCCGCGCTGCGGCGGCCGCTGTCGGCCCACTGGAAGAAGGTCATCCGTTCCTGCTGCTGCGCCTGGTTGCCGGGTTCCTCGGCGGTGGCGGCGAGTTCTTCGGACGCCGGGGCATTCTGCTGCGTCGCCTGGTTCAACTGGCCGATGGCGGCGTTCAAGGTCAGCAGATGGGTCTGGTAGGCGATGTCGTCAACGGAGAGAGCGAACGCCTCCTGGCGCAGCTTTTCCTCAACTTTGACGAGTTTGTCGCTCAGCGCTGCCAGCATCTTGAAACTTTCGTCCGTGGCTTTCATTGCGGTCAGCCCGAGGGTCATGTGGTCGGTCAGAGCGAAGTCCAGTCCGTTGGCTGCATTAGTCTTGTATTCGTCTTGTATTCGTCAAGACTAACATGAAGATCATGCAGACTGTAGATGGAATCAGTATTTTCTGGCAAAGATTCATGGCTTTCATCTCCTGGGTACACATTTTTCTGGAGGGATGAGGAGACGCATTGTGCCGGACCTTTTCGGGAGCATTCGGATCTTCAGTCTGCCTGGAACGACGATTACGAAACATTCCGCGTCGATTCCCGCCGCTTCTTTCCATCGCTGACGAAGGTGCTGGTCAGTTCATCCATCGTATTTCCTTGTTCCGGGGGAGCGGTCAGCCTTGCGCCGACATGAGCATCGGGTCGCCGAAGGCGCCGGCCAGATGGCAGAAGTCGAGAACCCGCTGCACGGCCGGGATGTAGCCAGCTCGGAGGAGAGGTCAGCCTTGCGCTGAAATGAACATCGGGTCGCCGAAGAGGCCGGCCAGGTTGCAGAAGTCGAGAACTCGCTGCACGGCCGGGCTGTGGCCGACGATGGTCAGCGGCTTGCCCTGCTGCAGCGCTTCGCGCTTGAGCAGCAGGAGGAGTTGCAGGCCGGCGGTATCGATTTCCGGGACAGCCGCGAGGTCGAGGTCGAGGGCTTCGGCCGCCGCCAGCGCGGCTAGCAACTGCTCCTTCTGGGACTGGGCCTGGTAGATCGTCATGTCCTCGAGAATGGCGAGGCGGGCGGCGGCGGATGCAGTCATTGCGGCTCCTTGGGGGGTGGTTCAGAAGAGTTCGACGTTCGACGGTTTGCTGGCCGGCGCTGGCGCAGCGGCTGGAGTGGGCGCCTTGCTGCGGACGGTGGCGGGCGGCTTCGGGCTGCGCGTGGAGCCACCGATCGCCTGGCGATGGGCGTCGCGCTGCTGGTCCATGACATAGGTCGAAAACTGCTGTTCCATCTGCCGGGCGAGCGGTTCGATGCGCGCCTCGGCGCCACTCTCGATGGCCCCGGCGAGCGCTTCGGCGTGCTGGTCGAGACGTGTGAGGCCGCTGATCACCTGTTCGATCTGTTGGCGCGTCACGTCCTGGAACTGCACGCTGGCCAGGGCTTCCATGAACATCGTGGCGAGCCTGCCGCTGTTCGTGGTGATGGTGTCGAGAATCTGCCGTTCGCGCGCCGTCAGGTGCTCGTAGCTGGCACCGAGGGCCGCGAGCTGCTGTGTGAAGCGTTCGAGGCTGTCGCGTTCCTCGTGGATGTGCGAGTGCGCGAGCTTATCCTTGAACTGACGCTCGATGATCTGGGTGACGGCGATGATGCCGTCGTTGATCTTCTTGACCGCGGTTTCGGTTTCGTGCGAGAGCTTCCTCACCTCGTCGGCGACGACCGCGAAACCGCGTCCGGCCTCGCCAGCGCGGGCGGCCTCGATGGCGGCGTTGAGCGCGAGCAGGTTGGTCTGGCCGGCAATGTGCCGGATCAGATCGACCAGGGTTTGCAGCGACCGGGCTTCCTGGATCGCTTCGGCACCGTGTTTCTCGTCGGCGGTGGTCTCTTCGACGCGCTGGGCGATGAAGGCTTCGAGCTTGCCGATCAGTTGGCGATTGCCGGCAATCCGCTCTTCGGATTCGTGCGCCATGGCTTGCGATTCGGCGGCGGCGCTGGCCACGAACCGGTTCAGGTCGGTGACCACCTCGTCGATCGTCTGCAGTCGTGAAGTCACATCGTAGGCGGCCTGTTCGGTCTGCTCGACGACGCTCTGCAACTGCCCGACCAGGACCCGGTTGAAGCGCGGGATTTCCCGCAGCTCGGGCAGGGCGACGCGCTGGCAGACCTGTTGCGCCGGGCAGCGCGCGCGTTCGTCCCGGAGACTTTCGTTGATGCCCAGGTGCGCGTCGTGGTACAGGAACTGCGAGAGTGCCTGCCGGAGGCCCAGGAACAGCAGCAGACCGAGCAGGATCATCAGGATGTCGCGGCTGCGGTCGCCCAGACCGAAGGTCTGGCTCAGGAAATCGACGTACCAACCGTGCAGGAGCAGGATGGCGATGAGCAGCACGACGGCCGCGGCCAGTCCGGTGAGCAGCGAACGCCGGCGGTACTGGTCTTGAGGGTTGCCGAGGGAGGAGGTCATCGTCTCGGCCTAACGGATGACCAGCTTGATGGTATTGAGCAGGTCGTCGGCGGTCGC
>DIME01000014.1 GCA_002425405.1 Candidatus Accumulibacter vicinus | reverse complement strand
ATGCCGACCAGGACCGTGTCCGGTCGCAAGCGGGGTCGGATCAGTTCGGCCAGTTGGGCGCACTGCGCTTCGGCGTCGGGGAGGTCAATGGCTGGCATCGGTTTGACGGTCATCAGAGTCATCCTGAAAGTCGCGTCGGCGACTCGGGAATCTCCCCTGGGTGTGGGAGATGGGAAGGGAGAAGGGGGAAGAAATCGTTCATCAGTGTCTGGTTCTGGTGTTCACGACGAGTGTCCGTGGCCCGCCTCAGCCATGCCGTCAAAATAGCCCTGCAGAATCATCTGGGCAGCCACGGCGTCGAGATGCCGTTTTGCCCTGCGGGTATCGTGCCCGGCGGCATGCAGGCATTCCTGCGCAGCACATGAGGAAAGCCGTTCCTCGGCATAATCTACGCGCAGTCCGAAGCGGCCACGCAACTGATTGGCGAAGCGAGTACAGCGAGCGGTCATGGCGTGTGGCGTGCCGTCGAGTGCGAGCGGCCGGCCAACGACCAGACTGGCCGGCTGCCATTCCCGGATCAGGGTGGCGATGGCGGCAAATCGCTCGGCGTTGGCCTCGCTGCGCAGGGTGGTCAAGGGATGCGCCTGCAACAGTTGCCATTCGCCAACGGCAACACCGATACGTTTTTCGCCGAAGTCGAAAGCAAGTACTGTGCCCGTGGTGAATGGTTCAGGCATGGCCAGCGGCATCGGCGAGGTTGGCGAGATTGACGCCAAGCAGCTCGAGTGCCGACGCGAGTCTTTCCTCGTAGGGCGATTTAAAAAGGATGTCGAGCTTGGCGCGCACGGTCAACCAGGCGTTCTGTGCCAACTCGTGTTCAAGCTGGCCGGCAGCCCAACCAGCGTAGCCCAGCGTTACCAGCACATCCACCGGCTGGCCGCTACAGGCGACGGCCTGCAGGATGTCGCGTGAGCTGGTGAGACCAATGTGCTCGTTGATCACCAGCGTGGACTGCCATTTCCCGACCGGCCGATGCAGGACAAAGCCACGGTCGGTCTGTACCGGCCCACCGAAGAAAACCGGCAACTGGGCGAAGCCTTCGGCCTGCAGGGGAATGTCGATTCTGTCGAGAAGTGTTCCCAGACTCATGTCGATCGGCCGATTGACGATCACGCCAAGCGCACCGCGATTGTTGTGTTCGGCGATATAGACCAGGGTCTTGGAGAAGAAAGAGTCCATCAGCGCCGGCATGGCAATGAGAAAATGATCGGTGAGATTGATGCTGTGCATGGCCCTATTCTAATCGGCCGCGGCGCCTGACACAAAGGTAATGCCAGAACTTCGCGCCGACAGTGCCGAATTTGATCGCCGGCATCCCATGCTCGACACGGTCGATCAAAGCTCATGCAATGCACCAACCACCAACCATCGACCGTGTCGGTATGATTCAGCGAGTGATTACCAGTTGGTTTCGCGTTCGGGGGTTGCGGTGATCCTGTGGATGGATAGATCGGCGCCGTTGTACTCCTGTTCCTGATCGAGGCGCAGGCCGACGGTGGCTTTCAGCAGGCCATACACCAGACAGCTACCGGCCAGCGCAATGGCGATCGCCAGACCGGTCATCAGCAGTTGCGGCATGAAGGCGACGCCGCCGACGCCGCCGAGTGCCTGGCTGCCGAAGATGCCGGCAGCCAGGCCGCCCCAGGCGCCGCAAAGACCATGCAGCGGCCAGACGCCGAGGACGTCGTCGATCTTCCAGCGGTTCTGGGTCAGCGTGAACATCAGCACGAACAAGCCGCCGGCGACACTGCCGACGAATAGTGCGCCGATCGGATGCATCACGTCAGAGCCGGCGCAGACCGCGACCAGACCGGCGAGCGGACCGTTATGGACGAAGCCGGGGTCGTTCCTGCCCGCAACCATGGCCACCAGCGTGCCGCCGACCATTGCCATCAGCGAGTTCATTGCCACCAGGCCGGAGATCTTGTCGATCGTCTGCGCGCTCATGACGTTGAAGCCGAACCAGCCGACGGTCAGAATCCAGGCGCCAAGCGCCAGGAACGGGATCGACGATGGCGGGTGCGCGGAAATTCGCCCCTCCTTGGTGTAGCGTCCGTAGCGTGCGCCGAGCAGAAGCACTGCCGGCAGGGCGATCCAGCCGCCCATCGCATGCACCACAACGGACCCCGCGAAGTCGTGAAATTCCTCCCCATAGCGGGCTTTCAGCCAGGCCTGGAGGCCGAAGGCCTGGTTCCAGGCAATGCCTTCGAAGAAGGGATAGATGAAACCGACGATCAGAAAGGTCGCGGCCAGTTGCGGGTAGAACCTGGCACGCTCGGCGATGCCGCCCGAAACGATCGCCGGGATCGCTGCCGCGAAGGTCAGCAGGAAGAAGAATCGGGTCAGCTCGAAGCCATTCTTCTGCAGCAGCGTTTCGGCGCCGGCGAAGAAGTTGATCCCGTAGGCGATGCTGAAGCCGATGAAGAAATAGGCAATCGTCGATACCGAGAAATCGGTCAGGATCTTGACCAGCGCGTTCACCTGGCTCTTCTTGCGTACCGTTCCCAGTTCGAGAAAGGCAAAGCCCGAGTGCATCGCCAGCACCATGATGCCACCGAGCAAGATGAAGAGAACGTCACTACCAGACTTGAGTACTTCCATGGCTCCTCCGGAATATCGGGTCGAAGCCATCAAGCAATTTCTGTTCCAGGGTCAGGCCATCTCTGGATTCAATGACTTGCGCGCATTCTTGGTCATCTTGACGCACTACTATGGTGCAATATGGCTCATTCGCGCACCAAAACAAGGAGTCAAATGCACCGGCTTGCACCCTATCCGGCCTATTTTGGTGCAGCGCCTGGCGGCAGGAGAACCCACATCTGCCCTGGCTGCTTCATTCGACCGGCCTGATGGCCGGCTTGCGTACCGAAGCCCCAGAACAGATCGGCGCGTACGACGCCGCGAATCGCGCCGCCGGTATCCTGCGCCAGCACAAGACGGCGCAGCGGTGCCGGCGAATCAGGCTGGCTGGTTGCCAGGAAGACCGGTGCGCCGAGTGGCGTGTAGCGGGGGTCGACGGCGATGCTGCGCTCCGGGGTCAGCGCGACGCCGAGCGCACCGTTTGGGCCGTCATGGCCAGTGGCGGGTTGTTCGCGAAAGAACACATAACTCGGGTTGGTGTTCAAGAGGTCGTTGACCCGGCCCGGATTGGCTCGCGCCCATTGCTTGATGCCTGCCATCGAAGCCTGTTCGAGGCTCAACTCGCCGCGGTCGACGAGTACCCGCCCGATCGACTGATAGGGGTGGCCATTCTGGTCGGCGTAAGCCAGGCGTACCGTTTGGCCATCGGGCAGCCTGACCCGCCCGGAGCCCTGCACCTGCAGAAAGAACAGTTCGACGGGGTCGTCGACGTAAAGCAGAACGCGGTCAAGGTAGTTCTTTTCATGAGCGGTGATTTCCGCACGTGAAAAATAGGGAACCACCTTGTTGCCTTGCAAACGGCCGCGCAGGCGCAGGTTCTTCAGATCCGGCAGGACTGCGCCGAGGTCGATGTTCAGCAGATCGGGCGGTACGCCGAGCACCGGTTGCAGAAAGGGCTTGGTACGCGTCCGCGCGCCGTGCAGCAGCGGTTCGTAGTAGCCGGTGATCAGCCCACTCGTCGTGGAGTCGGGATTGGTCAATTGCCAGGGCTGGAAACGCGACTCAAAGAAGCGGCGGATGTCCGCCGTCGCCGGTCCGTTCAGACTCCGTGCCTCGTCACAGACCGCTTGCCATTGCGGCCACTGCGGCCGCTTGGCGAGCGCGCGGCACGATTGCAGGAAAGCCGGCCAGGCGGCAGCGAGGTCATCGTCGTTCCAGCCCGGCAGGTCGCTCCAGCGCGCGGCCTGTAGCGGCCTGGCAGCCGGCTGGGGGGCGGTCGCTGGCCCGGCCGCGGCGCAGGCTGGACAAGCTGGGCAACTGGGGGGCGCGGCACAGGCGCTGCTCGGCGCAGGCGTCCCACAGGCGCTGAGCAACCCCGCAAGCAGGGCAGCGACGACGACAAGGAAAGAGCGGGATTGGCTTTTGTGCATGGTTTGGCTAGAGTGTCGGGTCCGTCAACCTTCGAAGTATACTGTCTATACTGTCCGCGGCCCGATGATCGACTCTTTCCGACAAATTGCGCGCTTCCTCGTTCGCGCCGAGCAGTTCCTCGATCGTCTCGAGCCTTTGCTGCCGCCGGCTTCACCGTTGCCAGACTGGGCTGCGGCCTGCGCTTTCCGCTGGCGAATCCGCCGTGGCGTAGGTTATCTACAACCGATCATGCGCCTGCCCGCGATCAGGCTCGGCGACCTGCAGGACATTGACGAGCAGAAAGCGCGTATCGACGCGAACACGCGCCACTTCGTCACCGGCCAGCCGGCCAACAATGTACTGCTCACCGGTGCCCGCGGATCCGGCAAGTCGTCACTGATCAAGGCGCTGCTTAACGAATACGCTCCGCAAGGACTGCGCGTGATCGAGGTGGAAAAGGGCGATCTGACCGACTTGCCGGACATCGTCGAACTGATCGAAGGACGCCCGGAGCGCTTCATCGTCTTCTGCGACGATCTTTCCTTTGACTCTGGCGATGCACGTTACAAGGCACTGAAGGTCGTTCTCGACGGTTCGATCGCCGCGGCGCCCGAGAATGTGCTGATCTACGCCACATCGAACCGGCGGCATCTGATGCCCGAGTTTTTCGCCGAGAACCTGGAGAGCCGGCGTGTCGGTGAGGAAATTCATCCTGGCGAAGCGATCGAGGAAAAGATTTCGCTGTCCGAGCGCTTCGGCCTGTGGATTTCCTTCTACCCTTTCGACCAGGAGGCCTATCTCAACATCGTGGCGCATTGGCTGCAGTCCTTTGGCTGCGCCCGCGACGAGATTGTTCATGCCGAGCGCGATGCGCTCAACTGGGCACTCGAACGTGGTTCGCGCAGCG
>DIME01000001.1 GCA_002425405.1 Candidatus Accumulibacter vicinus | reverse complement strand
ACGTTGGGCCACTGAGATTCCGATGGATTACGCCGCACGGTGTCGCTTTACATACGCCCGCAATGCATCGTTCATGCGGGTTTGCCAGCCCTCGCCAGTTGCTCGGAAATACTCCACCACCTCGGGACTGTATCGCACCGTTACCGCTACTTTGGTAGGTTGCTTTTGTGGGCCTCGTTGGCCGGGCAGGCGAACTTTGCCCTTCGCCCAAAAAGCCTTTACCGACGCCGCATCGTTGGGGTCGTATGGGCACTCCGGATCATTCACCTTGTCAGGTGCGGCCGCAATGGCTGCCGCTCTCTGTTCCTTGCTAAAGGTCGAGGGCTTTGAAGTAGGCGCGCGTTTCATGTTTGTCACCGTAACGACAGGAAATCAATCGAGCGCCGTCATTGCGCTCCGTCCATACCAAGAAGACAACGCGCTCGTGAAACCAGCCGAGGCTTTGCAGGCGCTGCTCGCCGTAATGTTCGCGTTTATCTTCCACCGTGACCATCGGGGCATCGAAAACACAAGCAACCTCAGCCAAATCAATGCCGTGATTCTTCAGGTTCCTCTTCCGCTTGAGTTCGTCCCAGGTAATCATCGACCCATTGTCGTTACAAAAAGCTACCCGTGTCAAGCTTTTCGTAACTACAGTGGCCCAACCCATCAATCCACCGGCGCTGCGCGATAAAGCCGTGCAGCGCCGGTGATTTCAAACGTTGGCCGTAACCGATGCCTCGTACCGTGCCAGCCCGCATCCATGTGCTTCTCGCAAGCGAGTCCTCCGCCGCCGTTGTAATTCGGCGTGGTCCGTCGCGTCACACAGCGGTCATTGGATGGGATCGAAAGACCGATCAATTCAAAGTCGGTCAATGGCTCTACGGGCGCATTTACGAACGTCGCTGCGATCTTTCGCCTGATGGGCGCCATCTGATCTACTTTGCAATGAACGGACGATGGGACTCAGTTGTGAAAGGATCATGGACTGCGATTTCACGAGCCCCATACCTAAAGGCCCTTACACTTTTCGCAAAAGGGGACTGTTGGCATGGAGGCGGGCTGTTTGTTTCGTCCCATGAATACTGGCTCAACGATGGTTACGGTCACGAGAAACAGCGCGACGACGCGCGGCTGATCCAGACGAAGACCTATCCTTGGCATGAAGCCTATGGCGGCGAGTGTCCCGGTGTCTATTACGTCCGGTTACAACGCAACGGCTGGGCTATGAAGTACACCGCACCCGATAGCGCTGGTGGGCAAGTGGCCGTGTTCGAAAAGCGCGTTAGCGCGCACTGGCAGCTTCGTAAAATTGCCCATGCAACAGTCCATCATCCGGTCGGGAAGGGTTGCTACTTCGACGAGCACGAACTGTGGAACTCACGCACGGACGAAACTGTTACTTGCCCCACTTGGGAGTGGGCAGAGGTCGACGGCGGCCGAATTGTTTGGGCGCAGGACGGCAAGTTGTTTGCTGGTCATCTCGGCGCCAAGGGATTAGGCAGCGTGAAGGAGTTGCAGGACTTCAACGCTCTCCACTTCGAAAAGCTCGAGGCTCCGTATTGAAGACCACGCCCAACCAATCGTTCCAGGGGACCGCCGGCAAGCTGCGCTTGCCGGTTCGCTCCGGGCTTGGTTTTAGGGGACAGACCACGGTTTCCGAAAAAGGACCAACTTCATGAAGCGCAAAGTCTACGTTGAGACCTCCGTCATTAGCTACCTGACCGCACGCCCCAGCAAGACCATTATTGGCGCCGCCCATCAGCAAATAACGCTGGCTTGGTGGGAGCGACGCTCGGACTATGAACTTTTTGTTTCTCAATCTGTTTGGCAAGAGTGCGGCGCTGGCGATCCGGTGGCTGCGGAGAAAAGGCTTGCGGCACTTGAGGGGATACCCGTCCTCGCGGTGACGCAAGACATGATTCGCTTGGCCGGATCGCTTATCGAGCAAGCCATCATTCCTGCCAGGGCGATCGAGGATGCGCTCCATATTGTTGTTTCGACACTGCATCACGTTGATTTCCTTCTGACCTGGAATTGCCGTCACATTGCCAATCCAGTGATTCAGGAAAAGATCGCCGGGTATCTTGAACAGTTCGAATTGTTCCTCCCGATCATATGCACCCCCGAGGAACTTCTTGGAGGAAGTGACGATGACTGACGAAATCATGATGGAAGTCCACGGCATCAAGGATGCGATTGGCGCCAAGTATGGCAATAATCTGGACGCACTGTTCGAAGAGATACAACGTGGCGAGGCCAGACTGAAGGCGGCCGGCGTCCAGATTGTGCCTCCCCCCGCCAATCCAACAAATTTGCCCAACACTGCATTGCAGCGGACTCGCTTCGCTCACCGCTGAATTTGGACGTTAGGCGGCGCAATCCACGTCCGCGGCGACCCGCTGGCTCAAGTCTTGAACGGGTTCAGCAGCGGCACTCCGAAAGGCTTGAAGTCAGCCACGTTTCTGGTCACAACCGTGAGGCCGTGGACTTTGGCCGTCGCCGCAATCATGGCGTCCTCGTACACGGTGTCCGACTGCCTGTGCATCAACTAAGCCCACGCTTGGAAGGTCGCCGCGTCCATCGAGAGAACGTTGTATGAGCCGGCCACCATCTCAAGCCAGGCTTCGATCTCTGATGCCTTCGCCTCATCCTGCTCACGCGTGATCTCGATGCCAGACTGAATCTCGCCTATGGTCACCGCAGAAAGATGAAGCTGCGTATCTTCGAGTCCTTCAAACCATGCCAGCACGGCTCCGTGAGGCTTCGGCTTGCGCAGTTCTGAGACAACGTTGGTGTCAAGCAGGTACATCAGTTCACCTTGCTGCCGCCGGCGTGCGCCTGCGAGCTGCACCGCGCGCAGGAACAACAAGCTCGGTGCGTCCCTGATCAGAAAGCAGAAGTTGCTTGAGTGAAGGCCGCGCTGCCGCCTGGAGTCGCCGCCATTCGTCTATGGGCACCAGTACAGCGGCCTCTGCTCCTCGCTTCGTCACCATCTGTGGTCCTTCGGCTAGGCAAGTTTCGAGGAACTCACTGAACCGTGCCTTGGCGTCCTGGATAGGCCATGTTTGCATTGCTCGCTCCACAATGACTAGTATGCTGACTAGTCTAGCATCATCCGACGCATGGTGCCGCCTGACGAATAAGGTTAGATCGTGCGAAGCCACGATCTGAACCGTGTGTTGGACGAGCCCGGGGGAGCTGACCGAGCCACATGGAAATCATGATGTTGGCAGTGCGGGCAGTGGCGATGACCGCAGGAATGCGGCACCCGCTTATGATGTTCGCATTCCGTGCAGTGGACCAGCATTTTGGGGCTGGCTTGCGTGCGGCAATGTTTGATCGCCGCCAACGCCTGACAGTGAGCCGGCGTGAGTCGATTCCGGTATGCTTGGCTTCCAGGCATTGTGTTCCGGGCCAGAGACGACGGTCTTCCCGGATCACCGATCCCTTGCGGAGCACAACCATGAGCCTTGCGACAATCATTCATGCCGGCATGCGTCAACATGAACGGCCACCCCTGGCCCTGGTGTTGATGGGCGGTGGCGCGCGTACGGCCTATCAGGTCGGCGTACTGCGCGCATTGGCGGACATGCTGCAGTCGCATTCCGGTGGCGTGCGGTCTTTTCCGTTCCAGATTCTGGTCGGCACCTCGGCCGGTGCGATCAACGCCGCTTTTCTGGCCGCGCGCGCGCGCGAAGGCTTGCAGGCATTCGAAGAACTGGCGGTGTTCTGGGGTCGGCTGCGGTCGACCGACGTCTACCGCCTGAACACTTCGCGCTGGCTGCGCTTCAGCCGTGTTGCGCTGGCCCTGAGATTGTCACAGCACGTCCAGGCCAAAGGGGCGCTGCTCGACAACACGCCCCTGGCGGAAATGCTGCGACGGGGCATCTCGCTCGGCAACATCGAAAGCGCCCTGCGATCGAAAACCATCGATGCGCTGGCGGTGACCGGGTCGAGCTATACCAGCGGGGTACACTGGACCTTTTGTCAGACGGCCAGCCGCGAGACGTTTCAGCCATGGACCAGTCCCGGGCGCCGCGCCGAGTTCCAGCCCTTGACGATCGCGCACCTGATGGCCTCGAGCGCGATTCCGTTCATCTTTCCGGCCACGGCATTGACCGTCGAGGGTCAGGAAGAATACTTTGGCGACGGCTCGATGCGGCAAATCACGCCGCTGTCGCCAGCGATGCATCTCGGTGCGCAGAAGATTCTGGTGATCGGCGTCGGGCAGCCTGAACGCCCGTGGCTGGCGACTGCACCGGGAACGCCTGGAGGCGGCCCGAGCCTGGGCAGCATGGCCGGGCATGTGATGGCGAGCGTCTTTCACGATACGCTGCAGGCCGACGTCGAGCAGACCCGACGCGTCGCCAAAACGATCAACGAACTGCCGCACGAGGCAGTTTCGGCAATGCGCTACAAGGCCATCGAAGTGCTGGCGATGGCGCCGACGCAGTCGCTCGACGCGCTGGCGCTGCAATACACGGACGAACTGCCGACGACGATCCGTAATGCCCTGGGCGCCCTCGGAATGCTCAAGGGCGGCGGCGGCGCCCTGGCGAGTTATTTGCTGTTCGAGCAGGGCTTCGTGCAGTCGCTGATGGCGCTGGGCAGGAGCGATGCCACGACCCGCGCCGCCGAACTGATCGAACTGATCACCGGCCCCTGAACAGACAGCAGCGCGGCCCCGCCGCTGCTCACACCGCGATCACCCCGGATTTTCGCCTGGCATGCATCCGCTGCCGGGTTTCCTGCGTATCTGGTGGTACCTGGGGGGTTTGCCGCGTCACAGACGATCGGTATCAAGTCAGGCCATCCGACGGAGGACGAAGCAGGCCAGCGATCATGGGATCGGAGCAAGGGCCTGATCGGTTCATCCGGGTTCTCTAGATCCAATCAAGGAGGTTCAAGCCATGATCCATCCCAACCCGAATCACAGTCGGATTGCCGCCGGCGAACGCCTGGCGGTGGTCAAGCGTCGACCACGCACCCGCACCCGCTTCGCAGCCACTCTGGCCGCACTGGCCAGTGCTTTCATTCTCGGTGGCATCCACCACAACGCGCATGCCGTGCTGGTCAATCTGGATACCACAGCGCTTGACGGCACGTCTGCGCGCCTGGATTTCGCGCTGCTCGATGGCGATGGCGATTTGGGCAACAACACCGTCACCATCCGTTCAATCGTCACCAACGGGACGCTCGGCGGGCTCGATTGCAGCGTCGGCGTCGGGTGTACCGGTGGCCCACCCTTCACGATCTCCGATGCATTCGGCCTCGGCCAGTTTTTGCAGGACCTCACCCTGGGGACGAAGGTTTCCTTCGACTTGAGTTTCACCACCCGCTTCTCGGGCAACGGCGCGCCTGATCGCCTGTCGCTGATGCTGCTCGACTCAGGGAGCAACCTGACCCTGGTCCATACCAATTTGGACTTTTCGAGCGACCCGGTACCCGTCCAGGACGCGCTGCTGATCGTTGATCATGCGCCAGGGGCGCAAATCCGGTTTGCGACCGTGTCCAGCCCAGCGCTTCCGATCGCCGTTTCCGAACCCGGCGCGGGCGCGCTGTTCTCGCTTGGGCTGGCACTGATCGGTGGACAACGCATCCGCCGCCGCCATCCCTGCGTACCCCATCGTACCGGGGCTGCCGCGCAGGCTCGCCTCTCGACCTCGACGCATCCTCATCCTGGAGAATGAACATGAAGACCTCTGCCGCATCAAACCGCCGTTCCCTGCTTACCCTGCTGTGTGCAGCCGCGTGCCTTGCCCTGCCGGTCACGGGGGTGTTCGCCGCCAGCCACCGCGAGGCACCGCTGACCGCACTGGACCACAAGGCGGACATCACTGACTGGTACGCCTTCGTCAGCTACGACAATCCCAACAAGGTCACCATGATTCTCAATACCGACCCGTTGCTGGAACCGGCCAATGGACCGAACTACCATCCCTTCGATCCCGAGGTCGTATACGAGATGAAGGTCGATAACAATTTCGATGGCGATGAAGACGTCAAGATCGTTTTCCGCTTCCAGAGCGAAATCCGCGCACCTGGCGTGTTCACCAGTTTCGTCGGTGCCGGTGGCGGCGTTTCGACACCGGCCAATTCACCGGCGCCGGTTCCTCCCGGCACGCCGATCGTGCCCCCCGCGATCACCGCCCTCGACGGACCGGGGTCCGCCGGCCTGAGCCTGCGTCAGACCTATACCGTGACGATCCAGAAAAAGGTCGGTAGCGTCTGGCAAACCGTCTTCAGCAGCGGCAATCGAAAGCTTTACGCCGTTCCCGCCAACGTCGGACCGCGGACCATGCCCGATTATCCGAGCCTTGCCGCACAGGGTGTTTACGATCTCGGCGGCGGCATCCGGGTCTTCGCCGGTACTGTCGACGACCCCTTCTACATCGACCTCGGCGCCGCTTTCGACACCCTCAACTTCCGCACCGGCGCTTTTGCCACGGGTATCCCGGCAGTACTGACCGACGACCAGGATGCGGCCGACGATGTCAACTTCGCACCCGACGCGGTGGCCGGTTACAACGTCAACAGCATCGTCGTCGAACTGCCGACCACGCTGCTCACCAGCGACGGCCAGGTCCATCCGGCAACGGACGCCAAAGCGGTGATCGGCACTTACGGCACCACCTCACGTCCACGCATCAAGGCACAGCCGTCGACTGCCGGCGGCAAGCCCTCGCTGTCGAGCAATTTCGTCCAGATCCAGCGGATGGGTAATCCGCTGATCAACGAACTCCTGATCGGCACCGGCGACAAGGACAAGTTCAGCATGTCCGAGCCCAAGAACGACAGCCAGTTTGCGGGCTATCTGCTCGATCCGCTGCTTGCCCGCGTACTCAACGCCGCCTACGGCGGCGTGGTGGCCATTCCGACCCCGCCGCGCCTTGACCTGCTGCCGCTGGTGACCTATACCGCACCGATCTGCCCCGGCTGCACGGCCGCCCAAGCCGGGCCCGTCGCCGACCTGCTGCGGCTCAACACCGGCATTCCGGCAACGTCCAAGGCGATGCGCAAGCGTCTCGGTGTCCTGGCTGGTGATTTCGGCGGCTTTCCCAACGGCCGCCGACTCTCGGACGACGCCACCGACATCGCGGCGCGTGTGGTGGTTGGGGTGCTCAACCCGGCATTCAACGTCTTCCCCAACAACCGCATCGGCGATGGCGTGAACGGCAACGATGTTCCCTACCAGGAAACCTTCCCCTACGTGGCGTTCGCCAATAGTGGCCGCAACAGTCGGCACCAGAACCCCGGCACCTCCGGCTGCGTCTCGACGACGCCGCCGTTCCTGCCGATACTCTGCCCGACCGACTGATTTCAGTTGGCCCGGCCTGGCGACGAAGACGGCATCACCGCAGCAGACGGGCAGGCGTTCGCCCTGCCCGCCATGCCTCAAGCGGGAGGATTCGCATGCACCGTATTTCCTGCACTTTCCTGGCATTCGCCGCAAGCTGGTGCCTCGTCACGGCAAACGCCATGGCGGTGCCCTACCTTCCACAATCCGACGCGCAGGTGCTGGAGCGCCTGCCATTCGCGCCGACCGATCCCTCGGCGCGCGAGTTGCGCGTTCTGCGCGAGGAACTCGCCCGACAACCGCAAAGGCTCGATCTCGCCGTCGAGATCGCTCGTCGTTACACCGAGCTTGGGCGGGTCCGGGGCGATCCGCGTTTTGCCGGCTACGCCCAGGCCGCTTTGGCAAACTGGTGGGAGCAGTCCGAACCGCCTTCCGAGATTCTCCTGTTGCGGGCGACGCTGCGCCAGCGCAACCACGATTTCGACGCCGCGCTGCTGGACCTGGCCGCGCTGATCCGGCGCAATCCCCGCGACGGCCAGGCGCGCCTGACACGCGCGACGATCCTGCAGGTGCAGGGCAATTACACGGCTGCCGCGGCCGACTGCACGGCGCTGCGCCGTCTCGCACCCGAACTGGTCTGGGCGGCCTGCAGCTACGGGCTGGCCAGTGTCAATGGGCGACTGCGCGAGAGCCATGACGCACTCCATGCCCTGCTCGCCAGGCAGCTCCAGGTCAGCCCCGAGATACGCGCCTGGGTCCTGTCCATGCTCGCCGAGATGGCGGCACGCGCCGGCCTCGACGATGCCGCCGAGGCTCATTTTCGTGAGGCACTGGCGATCGACGGCTCCGATCATTATCTCCTCAACGCCTACGCCGACTGGCTGCTCGACCACGGCCGCCCGGCGCAGGTCGTGAAACTGCTCGCCACACGGCAAGGCAGCGACGCCCTGCTCCTGCGCTACACACTGGCGCTCAAGGCGCTGAACTCTCCCGAGCTGGCTGCCCATGTCGAACAGTTGCGCGCCCGCTTTGCCGCCAGTCAGTTGCGCGGCGACCGCGTCCATCAGCGTGAGCAGGCGCGCTTCACGCTCGAACTGCTTGGCGATCCCCAGGCGGCCCTGACGCTGGCCCGGGAGAACTGGACGGTGCAGAAGGAACTGCCCGATCTGCGCCTCCTGGTGGAAACCTCCCTCGCCACCCGAGACCTCGCAACGCTGGCCAGCGCACGCCAATGGCTCGCGCAAGCGCGCAGCGAAGACGTCGTGATCAACCGCTTGCTGCGCCAGGATTGACCATGCAGACTGTCCGCCTCGTTTTGCTGCAGGTGCTGAAGGGCTTCGCCATGCTGCTCATCCTGCTTGCCTCGCCGGCCGCGCTGGCGCACAAGCCCAGCGACAGCTACCTCAGCCTGCAAGTCACCGAAACGGCCATTCAAGGTCAGTGGGATATTGCCCTGCGCGACCTCGACTACGCACTCGGCCTCGACGACAACCAGGACGGCGCCATCACCTGGGGCGAACTGCGCGCCCAGCATGCCGAGATTGCCGCTTACGCACTGGCGCGGCTGGCCTTGTCGGCGGACGGCGAGGCGTGCACGACGACCGTCCTCGAACACCTCGTCGACGATCACAGCGATGGCGCCTACGCGGTCTTGCGCTTCAGCGCAAACTGCAGGACCAAGCCGACTGTTCTGAGTGCCCACTACCAGCTGTTCTTCGATATCGATCCGCAGCACCGCGGGCTGCTGCGTCTTGAGCATGCCGGCCAGACACGCACTGCGATCTTCAGCGCCGCGACCCCGGTGCAGCGATTCGAACTCGCCGAAAGCGACCGCCTGCGCCAGTTCATCGACTACACCGCGCACGGGGTCTGGCACATCTGGATCGGCTTCGATCATCTGCTGTTTCTGTTGTCACTGCTGCTGCCGGCGGTCCTGCTCCGCGTCGACGGCGGCTGGACAGGCGCTGCGCGCTTCAGGGACGCGCTCTGGGAGGTCGTCAAGGTGGTCAGTGCATTCACCCTCGCGCACTCGATCACCCTGACGCTGGCCGCGCTGGACGTCGTCCAGTTGCCGTCGCGCTGGGTCGAATCGGCGATCGCTGCATCGGTCATCGTCGCCGCGCTCAACAACCTGATCGTGATGGCGGGTGCCAGCCGCTGGCTGTTCGCCTTCACTTTCGGCCTGATTCACGGCTTCGGTTTCGCCAGCGTCCTGGCCGACCTCGGGTTGCCGCAGAACGCCTTGTTGCTGGCACTGGTCGCCTTCAACCTCGGCGTCGAAGTCGGACAGCTGGCGATCGTCGCCCTGTTCCTGCCGCTGGCGTGGAGCGTGCGGAACCGGTGGATCTATCGACGAGGCGTTCTCACGGGGGGCTCGCTGCTGGTCATCGCCATCGCCGGCATCTGGCTGGTCGAACGGGTGTTCGATCTGAAACTGATCGCCTGAACCGGGGCCCGACGATCATCTGTCGCACACCCGGCGAGCCAGGGCGTCGATGCCGGCAGGTGTCAGGTCGTCGGTGTCGAACCTCAGTGGCGAACTGAATCCGGCGTAATTCTGCTTCTGCGAGCGCTGGTAGAGCGGGTCATAGTGCAGTGCCAGCAGTTCGCTGACCAGTGGGCGCCAGCCTCCCTGATGGACGTACGCTCGCCAGCGCAGCAGCGTTTCCGTGCTTTGCAGATGCTGCAAGGCTTGCAGTCGGGCAGTCAGCGAATCAGGAGCGACCAGGAAGTAGTCGTAATCGCGCAACAGGAAATCGACACGCGCATCGAAAGACGCTTCGATGTGCACACACTCGCCGGCACGCATGCGCTCGATCAGGGCGGCAGGGAGCTGGAGCGAACCGATTTTGCGGCTCTCCGCCTCGACATACACCGGCCGATCCGGGAACAGGCCTTGCAACGCGGTGAGCAGGCGGGATTCGAACATCTTTTGCGAGGGCTGCGGGCAGTCCGGCAGGACGCCAAGTACCGAACCCTTGTGACAGGCCAGTTCTTCGAGGTCGAGCACCTGTTCTCCGAGTTGCCCGATGGCCTGCAGGATGCGGCTCTTGCCGCTGCCGGTGGCACCACAGATCACCTTGAGCCGCAATGACCGCGGGGCTTCCGAGAGATTCTCGATGACCAGGCGACGATAGGTCTTGTAGCCGCCTTCGAGTTGCTGCGCATCCCAGCCGACACGCCGCAGGACGTAGGTCATCGAGCCGCTGCGCTGGCCGCCACGCCAGCACAGGACCAAGGGTCGCCAGTGCCTCGGGCGGTCGGAGAAGCGGCTGCGCAGATGCCCGGCAATGTTCTCGGAAACATGCGCAGCGCCCACCTTGCGGGCGGCGAAGGGGGAGACCTGCTTGTAGAGGGTGCCGACTTCGATACGCTGCTGGTCATCGAGAACCGGACAGTTGACCGAGCCGGGGATATGGTCTTCGGCAAACTCGGCAGGCGAACGCACGTCGATGATCTCGTCAAAGGCCGCCAGATCGTCGAGCCGTCGGAGGCTGACCAGGTCAGATTTCATGCAGGGAAGGCCATGGGTTCACAATCGGTTATTTTAACAGTGGGGCGAGGCCTCGCCAGACGTTGTTCAACAGCAGGGGTTGTGCTTCAGCGGTCGGATGCAGGTTGTCGGACTGGAACAGATGGGGTTCGGTTGCCACGCCCTCGAGCAGGAAGTCGACCAGCGCGGTCTTGCGGGCTTTCGCCACCTCGCCGAAAACCAGATGAAATTGCCGGGCGTAGGGACCATAATTGGGCGGGATGCGCTGGCCGACCAGCAGCACCTGCGCGTTCTTCTTCTGGACGCTGGTGACGATGGCGGTCAGATTGTCGCGCAATTGTTCCACCGGCAGACCACGCAGGCCATCGTTGGCACCCAGGGCAATGATCACCACCTGTGGCGAGTGCCTGGCCAGCGCTGCGTCGATGCGGGTGCGGCCGCCGCTGGTGGTTTCTCCCGAAATGCTGACATTGACGACGCTATAATCGAGCCTCTTTTGCTGCAGGCGTTGGGCGAGCAAGACGGGCCAGGCGGCGTCCTGGCGGATGCCGTAGCCTGCCGACAGTGAATCGCCGAAGACGAGAATGGTTTGCACCGCCTGTGCCGCCGGAGCGATCAGCAGGAGTCCGGCGAGCAACAGGCTGCGGTAGTGTGGGATACGGGACATGGGTCGAGACGCATCGATGGTCGTTGAGGTGAGTGATCTCGCCAAACGGGTGGATAACGGGGGCGAGCCGTTGACCATTCTGCACGAGATTTCGTTCGCCGTCGCCCCCGGCGAGACGGTGGCGATTGTCGGTGCCTCCGGTTCCGGAAAATCCACCCTGCTGGGCCTGCTGGCCGGCCTCGACCTGCCGAGCAGCGGCTCGGTTGCGCTCGTGGGCGAGGACCTCGGCAGGCTCGACGAAGATGCACGGGCGGTACTGCGCGGTCGCCTGCTGGGCTTCGTCTTTCAGACCTTCCAGTTGCTGCCGTCGCTGAACGCCATCGAAAACGTGATGCTGCCGCTCGAACTCGCCGGCACCGCCAACGCCCGCGCCGAGGCCGAGCACTGGTTGCAGCGGGTCGGGCTGGCGCACCGCCTGCGGCATTATCCGAAACATCTCTCCGGCGGCGAGCAGCAGCGGGTGGCCCTGGCCCGCGCCTTTGCCCCGAAGCCCCGGCTGGTGCTCGCCGATGAGCCGACCGGCAATCTCGATGCCGCCACCGGTCATCAGGTCATCGAATTGATGTTTTCGATCAATGCCGAGAGCGGTACCACACTGATTCTCGTCACCCATGACGAAGAAATTGCAGCGCGCTGTTGCCGCCGCTTGCGGATGCACGCCGGGGAACTGGAAGAGATTCGCTGAGCAGGATTTCGCGGGCCGCCGCGACACCGCTGCGGACCGCCGCTTCAAGCGTTGCCGGATACTCGGCGCAGACGTAATCACCCGCCAGCCAGCAGCCGGCGAGTGCGGTTCTGGCGCTGAGCCGGCGCAGATTGGGACGGCAGCAGAAGGTTGCCCGCCGTTCGCGGATCACCTGGAACCAGCGCATCGCCGGCAACCGGCAATCGAGGGTGACGGCGAGCTGGTGATGCAGAATGGCGGCCAGCGCGGCATTGTCGAGTGTTTCCCAGGCGCCACGGCCGCTGAGAACGAAGGCCATGACTCCAGCGGTGCCGCAAAGCGCACCGCGATCAAATACCCACTGTCCGACCTGACCACCCGCACGATCATCCAGTCCGAGCATCGGCCAGGGCAGGCGTACCTGCGACGGATAGCCCCCATAGACGGTGCCGATCGGCTCGAAGGTATACTCGGCAAGCAGTTGCGCACTGGCGATCGTTGCCTCGTGCCGGGCAAGCAAGGCCGCTGCGTGCTGCGGGCCGACCGCGACGATGACATGGTCGAAGGACTCGCCACGAATGCCGGGCCCGGCGTCAATCGCTTCGACGCGGGCCGACAGATGGATTTCGCCGCCACGCGCGCGAATGAAGTTCGCCGCGGCGGCCGGGAACAGCCGGTCGAGGTCGGCTGCCGGCAGCAAGAGATCGGTCGCGGCACGCCCGCTGCCGAGACTGTCGCGCAAGGTATTGACGAAAATCTGCGCCGAAGCCTGTGCCGGCACGGTATTGAGCGCTGCCAGACAGAGCGGCTCCCAGAGGTGGCGGCGCAGGCTGCCGTGCTGGCCATGGCGATCGAGCAAGGTCGTTACCGTACAGTCTTCGCCGATCCGGTAGGCTGCGACCTTGAGCAAGCGCATGAAGCGAACGGCACTGATCTTTTCGCTCAGGCGGACGCCGCGCGCCAGTAGCAATCCGCACGCCAGATGCCACGGTGAGGGCAGACGCGGCAGCCGCAGGTGAAAGGGAAGCGGCTGGCTGGCCGGGAAGTTCAGTTCAAGGGGCAGGCGCCTGAGCAGCTGCTCCGGATCGGCGCCGACTTCCTGCATCAGACGCAGCGTTTCGCGATAGGCGCCGACCAGGATGTGCTGTCCGTTGTCGAGCCGCTGCCCTTGCACCTCGACGCTGCGGGCACGGCCACCGAGTTGCTTCGCCGCTTCGAAGACCGTCACCCGGAGGCCGGCTTTCGCCAGTTCGACAGCAGCCGACAGGCCCGCCCAACCGCCGCCGATGATCGCGGCTCTCATCCACGCACCCAGGTCCGCCAGGCGATCCAGAGCTTGCGCAGCGGCGTCAGCGAAGTGCGCTGCGTCAGGACCTGACAGCCATCCCGTTTGATCTCGTCAAGCAGGGTGCGATAGATCGCCGCCATCACCAGACCTGGGCGCTGTGCCCGGCGGTCAGCCGCTGGCAGTTGGTCGATTGCCTGGACGTAATAACGCTCGGCGCGCTCGATCTGGAAGTCCATCAAACGGCGGAAGTTGTCCGAATGGCAAGACTTGAGGATATCGGCAGCGGTCACCCCGAAACGCTGCAGATCCTCGATCGGCAGGTAGATTCGGCCCATGCGCGCATCCTCGCCGACGTCGCGGATGATGTTGGTGAGCTGAAAAGCGATGCCGAGATCGTGTGCATACTTCTGTGTCTTGCGATCCTGGTAGCCGAAGATTTCCGCAGCGAGCAGACCGACGACGCCAGCAACGCGATAACAATAGAGCGACAGCGCCTTGAAATCGAGGTAGCGCGACTGTTGCAGGTCCATTTCCATGCCATCGATGATTTCCTGCAACTGTTGCTCGGGCAGATGGAACTCGGCGCTCGCCGCCTGCAGTGCCTGGGTCACCGGATGCTGCGCCTGGCCGGCGCTGAGGCGGGCCAGTTCCTGTCGCCACCAGGCCAGCTTGGTCGCTGCAAGCTGCGGCTCCTGGCATTCATCGACGACGTCGTCGACTTCCCGGCAGAAGGCATAGAGCGCCGTGATCGCACGCCGCCGGTTGGGCGGCAGGAAGAGAAAGCTGTAATAGAAGCTTGAGCCACTGCGGGCGGCTTTCTGTTGGCAATATTCGTCGGGGGTCATTCGCAAACTCGGGATCGGCACAAGGCCGCCATTCTCCCACGACTTACATGGCCAACGCGCGTCCGCCGATGCACAGCCAGTCGCTTGCGCCAAGCACAGGACGATGCCGGAAGACGTCGCCGCGGACGCGCTGAATCTTCTCCAGGATGCGTAGCCCCCCCTGTACCGTCAACCGTATCTCCCAGCCCATGCGGCCCGGCAGTTGCCGAACCAGCGGTGCGCCCTCGCCCATCAGGCGGCGCGTCCGTTCGACCTGGAAATCGAGCAGCGCTGCCCAGGCCTCGCTCCAGCGCCCGCCAGCGATGTCTGATTCGGCCATGCCGAAGCGTTCAAGGTCGCCAAGTGGCAGATAGATGCGCTGCTTCTGCCAGTCGATCGCGATGTCCTGCCAGAAATTGACCAGTTGCAGAGCGGAGCAAATGCAGTCCGAACGGTGCAGGTTCGCCTCGCTGTCTTGCCCGACCAGGTGCAGCAGCAGCCGGCCCACCGGATTGGCGGAACGTCGGCAGTAGTCGAGGAGTTCCGGGTAATCCGCATAGCGCTTCTTGACGACATCCTGCGCAAACGCGTCGAGCAGGTCGCGCAGCAACTGCACGGGCAGATGCCACTCCCGGATGATCGTCGCCAACTCCGCAAAGTCCTGCCCGGCCGGAAGTTCACCGCGCTCGATGGCGTCGAGTTCCTCCCGATACCCGGCAAGTCCCTGCAGGCGTACCGCGTCGCTGGCATCGCCCTCGTCGGCGATGTCGTCGGCAGCGCGCGCGAAACGATAGATCGCCTCGACCGGCCGACGCAGGCGTCGCGGCAGCAGCAGCGAGGCAACCGGAAAGTTTTCGTAGTGGTCGACAGGCATCGGGGAGGAACTTGGCGTAGTCCGGCTTGAACCGGAAGCGCGGAGAGCTGACAGTATAGGATTGTCGCGGTTAGAATATCGACCTCATGCGATAAACAGCCGAATCGATGGTCGCCGGCGAACGAGTGACCGACTGTGCAGCGCATGCACCCCTTGTCGGGGTTGGCCGTGCCCAGGTGGCGAAATTGGTAGACGCAGCAGGTTTAGGTCCTGCCGCCGCAAGGTGTGGGGGTTCGATTCCCTTCCTGGGCACCATCAGACAAGACGTAGCAATGGTTTCAGCGGCCAGTCATTCCAGAGTTATCCACATGGCAGCGACATTCGTCAACGACGCTGCGGCTGCCAAGGACAAGGTGGTGAGCGTCCGGAGCAGCGAAAAAAAAAATCATCCCTGTTGGACTCAAGTTCGTCCGCTGAGCGCCGTTATGGAGGATGTCCGCGCGTGATCGGTGGCAGTACTGTACCCATCAGCTCATCGAGCAAAAAAGTACATGGAGCGTACGTGTAGGTATCCGTCCCGCACTTCCATTGGCACCCATGGCGCGCCCCATTCCACACAGGAGAAAGCT
>DIME01000043.1 GCA_002425405.1 Candidatus Accumulibacter vicinus | reverse complement strand
CTCAACGTCCCCTCGCCCGAACTCGGCGCCCTGCTGCGCGACCACGGCATCCCGCTCGTCTTCCTCGAAGCGTGCCAGACCGCGCAGGCCGAGAGCGCCAACGAATCGGTCGCCAGCGCACTGCTCAGGACCGGCGTCGGCTCGGTCGTCGCGATGAGCCACAGCGTCCTCGTCGAAACGTCCCGGCGCTTCGTCGAAGCCTTCTACCGCGCGCTCAGCCGGGGCGAGCGCGTCGGCTCGGCGATGCTCGCCGGGCAGCGCGAACTGAAGGATCACCCGGTACGCCGCGACCTCGGCGTCGGCGAATTCCGGCTGCAGGACTGGTTCGTCCCCGTCCTCTACCAGGACCGTGACGACCCGCAGATCTTCCGCGCGACGCCCAGCGCGCAGACGATCGAAGACTGGCGCAAGCGCCTCGCCCACCGCCTCGGCAAGCTGCCCGAAGCACCGGCGCACGGCTTCGTCGGCCGCAGCCGCGAACTCCTGACGCTCGAACGTCTGCTCACCGTCGAACGCTACGCCGTCGTGCGCGGCCAGGGCGGCGAAGGCAAGACCGCGCTGGCGACCGAGTTCGCCCGCTGGCGCGTGCGCGCCCGGCAAGTCGCGTGCGCCGCCTTCGTCTCGCTCGAAACGCACGGCGATCGGCAAGCCGTGCTCGACGAAATTGGTCGCCAGTTGCTCGGCGAGCGCTTCAGCGTCGCCACGCAGCCGAGCCTGGAAGCGGCGGTGATGGCGGTCGAACGCGAACTGCGCGAGCAGCCGACGCTGCTCGTCCTCGATAACCTCGAGAGCGTGCTGGCGCCGCCGTTCGCGCTCGACGCAGGAGGCGGGTCACACGGCGCCAGCGCCGAAGATGGCGCCAGCACGCCCGGCGACGCCGGCGAGGACAGCGCGCTCGCCGCCGACGAACGCGAGCGCGCCGACGAGATCCTGCGTCTCGCCGCGCGGCTGCTCGCCTGCGGCGAGACGCGCCTCGTGTTCACCAGCCGCGAAGCGCTGCCGGCGCCGTTCGCCGGCGCAACGCAGCGCATCGAACTCGAACGCTTGAGCCGCACTGACGCCGTGCGGCTCGTCGAACGCGCGCTCGGATTCGACGCCGCCGGCATGGGCCACGCCGCCGAAGCGCAGCGCGCCGAGATCGAATCGCTGGTCGACGCCGTGCATGGGCACGCGCGCACGCTCTCGCTGCTCGCGCCGGCGCTGCGCGAACGCGGCGCGGCGGCGACGCAGGCCGCGCTGGTCGAACTGATCGAAGCCATGGAGCGGCGCTTCCCGGGGCAGCGCGAGCACTCGCTGCTGGCCAGCGTCGAACTCTCGCTGCGCCGGCTGCCGCCGGCGCTACGCGAACGCGCGCCGGTGCTTGGCGTCTTCCACGGCGCGGTCGACCTCCACGTGCTGCGCGTGATGACCGGCTGGCAGCCGGCCGAGGTGCAGGCCTTCGGCGAAGCTCTGGTCGCCACCGGGCTGGCGAGCGCCGAGCGCCATAACCATCTGAGCCTCAACCCGGCGCTGTGCCCGTATCTCGCCGCGCAACTGGAGCCGGCGGCGCGCGCGGCGCTCGCGGGCCGCTGGACCGAGGCGATGCGGCAGTATGCCGGGTTCCTGGAGCGCGAGCGCTCGAAGAACGGCGAAATGGCCGCCGCGCTGACGCTGATGGAACTGCCGAACCTGATGGCGCTGCTCGAATGCGTCGAGCACGCCGGCGACGCGGAAGCGACGATAGATCTGACGACGACGCTGCACACGCTGCTGCAATGGCTGAACCGGCCGCGGCTGTTGGCGCGCGTCGCGCAGGCGCGCGATTCGGCGAGCCGCGCGCTCGACCCGGTGGCCTGGGGTCGCGCACAGTTCGACGCCGAACGCACGCGCGTCGAGCAAGTCCTCGCCGCCGGCCGCGTCGGCGAAGCGCTGGCGGCGGCGCAGCGGCTGCATGAGCGCGCGCAGGCGGCCGGCGAAGCGGCGTACGCCAGCGCCGACTACGATCTGGCGGTGGCGTGCTTCCTTCTCGGGCGCATGCGGCGGTCGGCCGGGCACGCCGACGCCGCGTTGCCGCCGCTCGAAGAAGCGCGACGGCGCTTCGAGGCCGTCGAAGCGCGCCGGCCCGGCTGCGGCGCGGCGCGCATGGCGGCGGCCTGCATCAGCGAGCGGGGGTACTGCCTTCTTGATCTCGGCCGCCTCGACGAAGCGGCGCAGGCTTACGAACAGGCGATTGCGCTGGCCGAAGAGCGGCACGACGAACGCGACATCGCCGTCGGCAAAGGTCAGCTCGGTACCGTCCGGCTATTGCAACGCTGCTTCCCGGAAGCGCTCGCCGCGTGGCGCGAGGCGCGCGAACGCTTCGCGGCGCTCGGCGAAGCGGCGACGGTGGCCGTCGCCTGGCATCAGATCGGCATCGTCCACCAAGAGGCCGGCCACGGCGAAGCCGCCGAAGACGCGTACCGCCAGTCGCTGGCGATCGAGGTGCAGTGCAACGACGTCGCCAAGCAGGCGGGCACCTTGCTCCAGTTGGGCAATCTCTACGCCGACGTTCTCGGCCGTCGCGAAGACGCCGTCACACACTACCGGCAGGCGGCCGAGCGCTACGTTGCGCTGCGCGACGCGGCCGACGAAGGCCTCGTCCGCAACAACCTCGCCGCCACGCTGCACCGTCTCGGCCGCCGCCAGGAAGCGCGCGGCGAGATCGAACGCGCGATCGAGTGTATGCGCGACCTCGGCCACGCCGCCACACCGTGGAAAACCTGGGCCATCCTCGCCGACATCGAGAACGACAACGGTCGGGCGCGCGAAGCGCGCCAGGCGAGCGTGCAGGCACGCGACGCCTACCTCGCCTACCGCCGCGACGGCGGCGAGAGCCACACCGGCGGTGCGCCGCTGGCGGCCGAATTCGCCCGCCTGCTGCTCGCCGGCGACACCGGCCGCGCCGACGCGGGACTCGCGCAACTGGCCGGCCTGCCCGACCCGCCCGCCGGGCTGCCGCCTTTCGTCGCCGCGCTGCAACGCGTCGTCGCCGGCGAGCGCAGCGCGTCGCTCGCCGATACGCCCGGACTCGACTACGACGACGCGGCCGAAATCCTGCTGCTGCTCGACTGCCTGACCGCCGCCGGGCGCTGAGCCCGTGCCGGGGCCAGCGCCCGCCCCGACCGTCGACCGACCGGTCTTTCTCGTTCGCTCGGCCGACCCCGATCCATGTTAGGCTCACCAGCTCTTCCTCTCTCTCGCCGGCGCGCAACGCGGCTTCCGTCAGGAGAGCGGCCGCCTGCAGGTTCTGATAGAGACTCGACGACATGTTCCGATCCGTCCTGATCCTTGTGCATCTCTCCGGCGTCATCGCCTGGGTGGGCGGAATGTTTTTCGCCTACTTCTGCCTTCGTCCCGCCGCCGCCCAGCTTCTCGACCTGCCACAACGTTTGCCCCTCTGGGTCGCCACGCTGAAGCGCTTTTTCCGGGTCGTCGCCTATGCGGTGACCCTGGTCCTGGTCAGCGGCTTGACGATGCTCGCCCAGACAGGCTTCCAGTCGGCACCGCTCGGCTGGCACCTCATGGCCGGTCTGGGTCTGACGATGGCCGGTGTTTTCGCCTTCGCCTACGGCATCGTTTATCCCAGATTGCGATCGCATTGCGACGCGGCCGCCTGGCCAATGGCGGCGGCAAGCCTGAATTCGATACGCCAGCTGGTGGGCGTCAATCTGCTGCTCGCGCTGTGTACGGTGGCCATCGCCGTCTTTTCTCGATCCTAGGCGCACGGTGCGCCACCACCGGCGCCGGGAATTCCTGGCGCGCGCGCCTCGGCAGGCGCCAGGAATCGGCCTTGCCGCCTGCCGATATGGATTGGATCTCGAGAAGACGCGGGCTTCGTCGCCGCCCATGTGGGGGGGCATTGAGCCGGGCGACGGCGACGGCCGCCGCGCAGAGTCGTCCCGCCCTGACGGCTCGACCACCGACCCGGAGCGACCCGCGTCTGCGCCGCACGCCGGGCTACCCCGCGCAAAGACCGAGTGCGGTTTGGCTTTTCCTGTTCTTCGCGATAGACTCCACGCCCAGCAGCCTGGGCATGAGCAGACCGTTTGACAACCTGATTCTCATCGCTTTGCGGGCGTTGCGCCCGCTACGGGCGTACGCGGGCACGCCGAATGCAGTCGCGGCGCCCGGATGGCGCCTCTGGAATATTTGACCCTGCAACACTGCCGTGACCCCGAGGGAGTCCGGCTGAACGGCACTGCACGAAGCTCACGAAGAAGAATGTCCAAGACCAGACCGGCGCTCGAGGTATCCACGCTACCGCACCTGACGCATCCAAAGTATCGCCCGGATATCGATGGCTTGCGTGCGCTGGGCGTCCTGCTGGTGGTCATCTTTCATGCCTTTCCACGAACCCTGCCGGGTGGCTTCGTGGGTGTCGACATCTTTTTCGTCGTTTCCGGCTACCTGATCAGCAGCATCATTTTCGGGAATCTCGAAGCAGGAACCTTCAGTTTCTTCGAGTTTTATTCCCGGCGAATCCGGAGAATCTTTCCGGCCTTGGCGATCGTGCTGGCCACCGCGTGGGGACTGGGATGGCTCCTGCTCGTCCTCGACGAGCAGAAGCAGCTGGGCATGCATATTGCGGCAGGGAGCGGTTTTGTTTCCAACCTTCTGCTATGGAGCGAATCGGGCTATTTTGACAACGACGCTTCGACCAAACCGCTCCTGCACCTGTGGTCACTCGGGATTGAAGAACAGTTTTACATCTTCTGGCCACTATTGCTCGGCCTGCTGTGGAAACGCAACTACAGCAACTACAATTTCCTCGGCATCACCCTCCTGATTGCCATCGCATCGTTCGCCGTCAATATCCTCACCGTCCATGCCGACCCGGTAGCCGCCTTCTACTCCCCATGGTCCCGTTTCTGGGAACTCATGGTCGGCGGTATCCTTGCCTACCTCGTGCTGCATCGCCCGCAGGTGCTGACCACACACCCTGATCGGCAGTCCGCTGTCGGCCTGACGTTGATCGTCGTCAGTGTTGCGCTGCTGAACAAGAACGCCGCATTTCCAGGGTGGTGGGCATTGCTTCCCACAATGGGCACTTTTCTGATCATCGCGGCCGGACCGAATGCGTGGCTGAACAGGAACTTCCTGAGTAGTCGCGGAATGGTGGGGATCGGACTGATCAGTTATCCGCTGTATCTCTGGCATTGGCTGCTGCTTTCGATGGCCTGGATCGTGCGGGGGAAAACACCGCCGACCAGCACGCGCGCGCTGATGGTCGCGGCCAGTTTCCTGCTCGCTTATCTGACGTATGCGCTGGTGGAAAAGCGAATGCGGCGTGGCGGCACGAGGACGGTGATCGCGTTGGCCGCGACCATGGCAGGCCTGTTCGTGATCGGCCTGGTCACGCAGGCTGAAATACTGCGGCCAAGAAACGACCACGAATCGATTGGAGCGATTCTCGAAGCGCTGCACGACTGGGAATATCCCTCCGGATTTCAGAAAACCAGTTTCGGCGGCGTGACGGTGAGATCGAAAACGGGCAGCGCGAAGCCGGTACTGTTCATTGGCGATTCACATATCGAGCAATATGGCCCCAGAATCGCCAGCTTGCTGGACGGCGACCCGGAGCAATATCGCTCCGCGCTCTTCCTGACGAGTGCAGGATGTGCGCCCGTTCCTGACAGCGGCCAGACCAACGAATACCATGTGGAAACGTGCAACAGTTACCGGCGGCACGTAACGACACTGGTCCATGATTCGAAGATCAGTACGGTCGTGATCGGCGCCGCCTGGAACCTCTATTTCCTTAAATCGAGTCCTCGGTACTCGAAAAACATGGACATCGACTTTGAACTGGCCAATCTCGAGCGATTCATTCGTTCGCTGGCTGTCGAGAAAGAGGTGTATCTCATTCTCGACAACCCGAACGGCCCACCATTCGAACCGCGCAATTTCTTTGCCGGCACCCGATTCAGCGGGCTGACCGTGAAGCCGCGCCAGGAATCGATTCCGCTTGCCGACGACCAGGGCGAACTTGGCAAACGCCTCACAGAAATCGCCCGCAAGGCAGGCGCCAAGGTGATCGATCCGGTTGCGCACCTCTGCCCGGAAAGGCGCTGCCCGGCCATGACCGCAGCGGGCAAGCCGGTCTATAAGGATGACAATCACTACCGGCCATTTTACGTCCGCCGGCATGCCGACTTCATCGACATCGTGCTGGCGAAGTGAGTGGGTGGCCTGATTTCAGCGCTCCAGCGGGTACCCGCTAGTGGAATTTTCGACCAGGAGAATCAAGGATGACAAAGCGGATCACCCTCGCAGCACCTTTGCTTGCGCTGTTGCTGGCGGCCACGACCGCGGTCCGGGCCCACTCGCCTGATGAGTCGGATCACTCCCACGGCAAAACGGGCAAGCCGCCCGAGCAACTCGGCCGGGTTTCGTTCGACAATTCGTGTGCTCCGGCGGTACAGGCACGCTTCGAACGCGCCATGGCACTGTTGCACTCGTTTTGGTGGCGGGAAGGCGAACAGGCGTTTCGCGAGGTGCTCGAGCGCGACCCGAATTGCGCCATCGCCACCTGGGGAATCGCGACCATCCTCATCGGCAACCCCTTCGCCGGTGGCCCGAATCCTGCGCAGGTCCAGCAGGCAAAGGAGGCGATCGAGCGCGGGCGCGCCATCGGCGCGAAGACCGAGCGCGAACGCATGTTCGTCGAGGCCGTGGCACAGTATTTTGGCGGCGCCACCGAGCGAACGCACGGCGCACGCATCCGTTCGCTTTCGGATGCCTTCGAGAACGTGGCGAAGCGCTTTTCCGACGACGACGAGGCACAGATTTTCTCGGCGCTCTATTTGACGGTGACGCAGGATCTGACCGAGAAGACATTTGCATCGGCGCTGAAAGCCGCCGCCGTCCTCGAAGCCCAGTCCCGGAAATACCCGGACCACCCCGGCGCGGCCCATTACCTCATCCACAGCTACGACTATCCGCCGATCGCGGACAAGGGGCTGCAGGCGGCGCGGCGCTACACCGACATCGCACCGTCGGCGCCGCACGCGTTGCACATGCCTTCCCACATCTTCACGCGCGTCGGTGCGTGGCAGGACTCGGTGGCGTCCAATCTGCGCTCCGCCAACGTCGCCAAGGCCGCAGGGGACTTTGACGACCAATTGCATGCCATGGATTATCTGGAGTACGCCTACCTGCAACTCGCCCAGGATACCGCTGCGCGACGGGTCGTCGCGGAAGCGCCCGATGTGGACAAGAGCGCCAACCCGGCTCTTGGGGAAGCGTACGCGCGCGCCGCCATCCCCGCCCGTTACGCCATGGAGCGCGGTGCGTGGAAAGAGGCTGCGCAGCTACAGCCGCAGCCGACGCGCTTCGCCTTCATCAAGGCCGGCACGCATTATGCGCGGGCGCTGGGCGCCGCACGCAGCGGAGACGCGGCCGCGGCAGAACGTGACGTTCAGGAGCTTGCGCATATCGTCGATACGCTGAAGGCTGCCAGGAATGCCTACTGGGCGACCGAAGTGGAAGTTCAGCGCCTCGGCGCTTCGGCGTGGATTGCGTTCGCGCGTGGCAACCGCGAAGCCGCCATTGATCTGATGCGCGCCGCCGCTGACCTCGAAGACACGAGCGAGAAGCATGGGGTCAGCCCGGGCCGCCTGGTGCCGGCGCGCGAGTTGCTCGGCGACATGCTGCTCGAAAGCGGCAAGCCGGCAGAGGCGCTTGCGCAGTTCGAGCGTTCCCAGGTACGTGACCCGAATCGCTTCAGAAGCCTTTACGGCGCGGGGCAGGCTGCGGCGCAGTCCGGCAACCGCGACGCAGCGCACCATTATTTCAAGAGGCTGCTTGACATGGCGGGCTCCGGCGAGCGCCGCCCCGAGCTGGAGAACGCGCGCCAATCCCTTGCGAGCAAATGACGTCGCCGGGGCACAGGCGCGCCCAACCCGGCGCGCTCAGGGACGCTGCGCGATAAAGCCGCGCAGCGTCCCTGAGCTTTAAATTGACCCTTTGCACCGTAGCGGGACGTATCATAGCGCCTGCGCTGCGCGCGCACCGGGTCGTGGTCCGATGTTGGTGTCGGGCGAACGGAGGGCCGGCTGGCGCACCGTCATCCACCCGGAACATTCCTTTGGCTACCCCAAGAATCGACGACCAGAAGCCATGTCGGCAAACAGCAGGCGCACCGCGAAAGGCCGGGAAGCGGTTCCGGCGTGCCGCGACTACCGCCACCCCGCCAGCCTCCGCCGGCGGCATGATCGGACATCCGCTTGCGCTCCTTCAAGGCTAGCGTTGCCGAGCGAATCAGCCGGATACGGCAGCGTTTCGCCGCCGCCGTCCGCTTGCCAGGATGGTTGCGGCAAAGTCTGATGCCACGCCAGTCGATCGAGATCAGCGAGAAGTCCGGTGTGCGCTACCTCCACTTCTCGGCCGCGTGGGTGCAGGGTGCGATGCGCATCCAGCGGCCGTACGCACTCGAACTGCCCTACACGCGGGAGATGATGGCGGGCCTGTTGCTGCGCGACCCACCCTGGCCGCGCCAAGCGCTGCTGATCGGCCTGGGCGCCGGCTCACTCGCCAAGTTCGTTTATCACCACTTGCCGGCAACCAAGATCACGGCAATCGAGATCGACCCGCAAGTCGTCCTGGTCGCCCGACTGCACTTCCGGCTGCCCGACGACCCATGCCGGCTGCGCATCGTCGTCGCCGACGGCGCCGAATACATGCTGCGCGGCGGCGCGTCCTACGACTACATCCTGGTTGACGGTTTCGACCGCCATGCCCGTGCCGGCGTCCTCGACACACTGCCGTTCTATCAGGCCTGCCGCGCGCGTCTGAACAGCGGCGGGCTCGTGGCGATCAATCTGCTGGGCCGCGAGCGCGGCTTTGCGGCCAGTGTCGATCGCATCACGCAGGCGTTCGACGGCCGCTCGCTGGCCTTCCCATCCTGCGACAGCGGCAACACCATCGTCTTCGCCACGGCCGGTGACCCGGTCGACCTCAGCTTCGCCGATCTCGCGGAGCGTGCCAGGCAATGCAGACAGGAAACCGGTCTCAATCTCCTGCCTACCGTCGCCCGTCTGCAGAAGGCCCACGGCCTGCCAGGGGACAGGCTGGTCCTCTAAAAGCGCCGTGCACCGAATCCCGGCCGACGAAGCACCGGGTCCGCCGACCGCATGGCTGGCTGGAAGACCTGAGAGAATCAGCCGCTCAAGTCGAGCGCTCGGCGTCGCTGCGGGCGGCGGCGAGCAGTGCCATGTCATCGGCCGTGAGGACACGCGCGATGCGGCGTGTGCTCGCGCATCGCTAGCCCCTTTCTCAGAAGCGTTCGAA
>DIME01000041.1:12392-19250 GCA_002425405.1 Candidatus Accumulibacter vicinus | reverse complement strand
AAGCGAACGTGGCCCCTTATTTTTTTTGGCTCCCGCCCGCACCAACCTGGAATCCATAATGAGCCATGTTTTTTAGGCATGTTAAACCTCGGTTAGTATCCTAAGCCGGCGAAGCCGGAACCAAAGAGGGAGAAGCTGTGGTCATAGCGCAAACAGTTGAGTGGAGACAACCATGACCGAGATGCTGACGGATCGCTATGAAGAGCGTCTTGCTGGAGTGCTTTCCTGCTATGACCGGATCGTGATTACGGGCACCTTGCCGGGTGCTTGCTACGCGGCGGGAATGACGAGTTTTCTCAACGCTCAGCACATCCGGATTTTTGACTACCCGCGCTTTGCGGAACCGTTGCGTGAGCGTATCCGTGAAGGAGCACAGGCTCTGGCGGCGCAACAAGGGGTACAGATCCAGCACATTTCTCAGACGCACGTCCGGAAGGAAGACGTCGTTGCCGCGGTGATCAAGGAACGTGGCGATCACCCAGGATTGGTGCATATCCTCTCCGCGATGGAAGCGTGCGACGCCTACGAGCCTTGGCACGACAAACGCACACATCAAACCTTCCTGCGCCATACCTCGGGCAAGTGTCTGCACTACTACTTCTATTTCATCGACGAGACACTGGGCTTGACCTTCCTGCGCGTGCCTACTTGGTGCCCGTTCCGGCTTCAGTTCTACTGCAATGGTCACAGTTGGCTGGCGCGTTCGCTGACGGCTGCAGGCATCGGCTACACCACGGCCGACAACGCTTTCATCCGCATCGACGACTGGGAACGGGCTCAGCAACTTGCGGATGGTTTCTCCCCGGACACTCTGCATGCGATTCTGGACGGCTACACCCAGCAGTGCTGCCCGGTGCTCGATGTCTTTGGCCAGACCTATCACTGGAGCCTGATGCAGGTTGAATACTCTACTGATCTGGTGTTTCGTTCCGAAGAGATCCTCAAGCCGCTCTACGAGGCACTCTCCCGGCAGGCGATCTTCTCGGTCAAGGCCGAGCAGGTGGCCACTTTCCTGGGCAAGAAGATCACGCCGCAACTGGCGCAGGAAATCGGTAGCCGCTTTGCCACCCGCATCGAAGGCACCTGTATCAAGCACCGCCTCGGTCAGGTGTCGGTCAAAATGTACGACAAGTTCAATCGCGTGTTGCGCCTCGAAACCACGACCAACGACGTTTCCTTCTTCAAACACTACCGCAAGGTGGAACATCGGGATCACCACGAAAGCCACGAAGTCGCACCCCTCAAGAAGACGATCTACAGTCTCATCGACTTGCGCGAAATTCTGCTCGGCTGTAACCGACGCTACCTGGAGTACCTTTCCGCGCTCGACGACTTCTCCGCCGGCGACCGCAACCTGCATCGACTCACCCGCCCCAAGACCGTCGACGGCCATACGCTCAAGGGTTTCAACTTCTTCGACTCGACGCAGCAAGCTCTGCTCCGTGCCTTGCAGCGTCCAGAGTTCAACCTCCGGGGCATTTGTCGTGCCGATCTGAAGTCCTTCTTGCCCCATCTCTCCGTGTCGAGTATCACCCGCTATCTTTGGCGCCTGCGCAAGTTCGGTTTGATCAAGAAGGTCGCCCATAGCTATCGCTATTACCTGACACGACTCGGCCGCAGCGCCATTGCCGCCGCTTGCCGCATCACTGAACAAACCATTGTCCCCGCCCTCGCCGGTGCAGCCGCATGACCAATTCTGCTCAGAAAATGTAAAGATCTCATTCATAAGAGACTATAACTGGAATCTCTGGTCACCGGAATTCGGGAAATCGCCCAGAAAGAGCGCTCGGCTGACGCGTCTTGAGTGAACGCACAACGCGCTTTCTTCGAGCCGCGTGCCAGCGATTACTGGTCAGCCCACTGAAGACCCAAGTCTTTGACGAACTCCTCCTCGTTCTTCAACAGAACATCCCGCCGAGCGCCAAGAAGCTCGTTTACGTTCCCTTCGACCTCTTCGGGAACGCCGATGCTCGCCAGCAAACGGTTATCCTCTGTTTCACATATTCCCCGCTCCCTCCGTTTCAGAGCCTCCCGATAACCTACAACCGAGTCCTCGTCCGGCACGACCATCAGATGCCACCAAGTGGAGCGCTGACCGGTGGTCAGCAGGAGGGCCATCGCCCCGGCACCCTTGGCTAGGGCCTGGTGGGCTAGACCGTATTGCTTGCTCTGGCCCGATTGCTCGTACTTATCGTGGAAACGAGCCATGGCAAGGGCGCATGCTTTGGACCGGGCCGCACGGAAGTCGAAGCGTTGAGGCTGGCGTATTTTTGACGTCACATCACGTTCCATCGCCATCCAGGATTGACCGCGCATCATAGCTTCCAATGCCTTCTTGCTCCGATCATAGACCGTTGAGTTTACTCCGGCGAATACTTCGCCGTAGGTGGTTAGCCAGAACCAACGTTTGACGGCATCGTCTTCATCTGCCGACAATTCGGTGGTGGCTTTCAGACAAATCGCCAACGTAATTAGCTGCCAGGAATACGGAAGCGCTTCTGGGCCAAGTATTCCGCAGAAATCACCAAGCTTTTTGGCTGCTTGCTCGACCTGCTTGAAGGTCTGCTCAATTACCTCGCGGCTCTGCAAGAGCTTCCTCGCCATCTCGTCAACTCGGAACTTTGCGGGTCCCTGACCGATGAGACCGGCGCAGACGCGCAGGATGTCGGTATCGGAAATACCTTGCCAACCGAGCGGATCCAGCAAATCGGCTCGGTACTGTTGAAAAATCTCCTGAGGATCGAAGTCGCTCTGGTAAGCGAGGGCGACGACCATGTTAAAGGCGCTCATCGGTTCGCCGCTGGAATTGATGCGTTTGAAGCTCTCGGTAGCGTCTTGCAGGGAGTCGGCAACCAGCACGGCAACAGGAATGCTGTACTCGCGAAGGCGGTCGCGAAGTGCATCCGCTTCAGCAATCTGGTGCTCGCTCAACGGCTGCGATCGATCTCGGATCCACTTGTTCAAGGCCGTCCGATCAAGCGCAATGTTGAGTGGAAGCTGGGTCGGTGTCGGAATTTGCCCCGCTCGTAAGAGAATGAAGCGCTCGCGACTGTCTTCGTTCTTGGCGGGGTTCAGCTCAAAGGTCCATCGCTCCGAGTCTGCAGACTCATTGAGAGGCTGCCCAACGACTTGAGCGCCGGATCGCCCCAGATCCCCGAGCAAGCCGGGACCCAAGATCTGCACGAGTGTCGAGAGACGTTGATGACCATCAAGCAACAGCCTTTGACTGCTGTTCGCCGGGGAAGGCGGAATGGAGAAGCCGCCGACATGATCGATCGTCTTGATCGGTTTCGCGGTCGACCAGAGCAAAATGGTCCCTATTGGGAACCCACGGTACAAGCTGTCTAGCAGGTCGCCTCGTTGCTCGGCTTTCCAGGTCTCTTCTGTGCCAGGTCGCTGAAACCGCGGTATGCGGATCTCCCCGCGCATCACTTCGGACACCACTAAGTAGAGAGGTTGAATGTAGGGTTGGCGTTCGTAGAACGGCACGTCTTTCTCCCATCAAATCGCGGATGCAATGCGCTCGGCCAATTGCGTCATCTCAGGCCAGGCATCATCGCGCTCGAACCAGTCGTCGGACCAAGCTATTTCCTCGACGAACTCGCTCTTGAAAAAGGGATCACTGCCGATCCGGGGAAGCGGAACAAAATGACGGGCTTGTCCCAACGCAAAATGTTTTTCTAGTTTTTCCAGCAACATATCGCGCTCAACTGTGTTTTGGACGCGGGCATTCGAGATCGACTGGAGAGCCTCCAGCGGCAAGTAATGTTCCTGATCCCTTCGAACGAGTCGATGGATGCGTTGTATCATGCCGTTGCTCTTACACCGCCGTTCTAACTCTTTGGATTGATCGCCGGGCGTTTCGGGCCGCTCCCCATCGTGGTCGAAGACCAAGAAATGAAGCAGCCGCCAGACTTCCGCTGGTAGTCCGAAACAACGCCTTGCCGTGTTGTCATCGGTAAAAAACGTGACCAGAGCAGTCATCACGGACAAACCGCCACCGTTTGCGTAACGAATCTCGCCTTTACCCTCCCAATCCTCGAACCGCTTTCGCCACACTGGTGGCATTGCCCGGCGTAGAAAGGCTGCGTCGTTGATTTGATGCTCAACCATCACTTGAAGCGGCTCTGCAGCAGCCCTGGCCGCCTCGTCAAGAGACAGCCAGCAGCCATCAGCGTCTGGGCGACGTTCGGCAACGAGTACTCTGTTGGCACCCACAGCGATCGCGCTCGCTGTGACCAACTGGGTGCGTTCACGCAGCAGCGACACTTCGGCCTGTAGCCGCGGAGACAACGTCGACAGCCAGGAATCAAATATTGGGGCCTGGCGGGAATCCCACAAAGCCTGCGGGCTCGCCGATATGATGACGGTGTGTCGACGCAGGGCCGCATTGCGCAACAGAGCCAGCCGGTCCACATCCCGGCTCTGACCACCAAACAGTTTGTCGTCAACCCAAAAAATCATCCCCCACCTGTTTTCTTCCAGCGCAGATCGAGTATACGGTGTGCCAGTTCCTGCTCTTTCTCGAACAGGTCGGGCCGCCAGCCGGTCAGTGTGGCGTCTGACTTAACGTCAACCCGCGTCACGCTTCCAGCGCCGTTCGCTCGCTGCTCGATCCAGTGCAACGCTACCTGTCCGGACTGCAAACGTCCGTCCAGAACTGCCAGTTGCATTGCGCGTAAAAGGTAGACCGAGTGAGTCTCTAGAACTACGGGAATGCCAGCCCGAACGGTCTCCAGCAGTCGATCAAACAAAGCGACTTGGAGCGTCGGATGGAGGTAGGCTTCCGGTTCTTCCAGGGCAAGTAGTGATGGAGCCGTTGGGCTCTTGGTTTCCGCCCAAGTGGCAGACAGCAGTATTGGCAACAACGCTCGAAGGCCCTCGCCTGCCAAATGGAGCGGCAATTCCTCGCGGCCACTGGCGCGATGCACCAATTGCCTTTGGCCGGAAGACATCCGACGAAGTGCGATCTCGTTGCCCATCCCGTCTTGCTGGCTCAACCATCGAGACGTTGCCTCGAGTACGGCTTGTTCTTCTTGCGAAGCGCTCAGTACCAAAGGGAGATCAGCCCCGCTGGCGCGGCAACAGCGGGCCCTTCTGGTCTCGTCGGTGCCTTCTCCAGTGCGGTTGGCATGCAGCCATTGGATCCGTTGCAACGGATCCAGTGCCTTGCGGACCTGCGCTGACAATTCCTTCGCTTGTTCCGGCAGGCCATCGGGGAACAGGCTGACGAACTTCAGTCTGCCACTCCAATCCTGGCCCCGGTACTGCCCTGCGTATTCGGCTTCGATCCCATTTCCGTCGCGAACTACAGCGCCATCCAGGTCAACCAAAAATTTGTCGCCGGCTCCTGGCACAAGATGCAGACGGTTGACTACCAGTCCGTCATCGTCCGCAAATTGGACCTTCAGTGTCGGTTCTGTAGTAACCTCTGGCGCAACCAGGGTTATCCAGGGGGAGAGGGCCGGATTCGTTCCCAACCAACCCAGTTCTTTGAAGGTTGCGCCGCGCAGCGCCGGGCACTGGAGGTCCAGGGGACCGGCGCCGTCTTGTAGAGAATCCGCCAAGAGGACCAGCAGGCGCAACAGGCTGCTCTTACCCGCCTGGTTGAAACCATATAAGAGCGTCAAGGGACAGATGTCGAGACGTGCTTCCTCCTGGAAGCTTCGAAACGCCTGAACTTTCAGACTGAAGATCAACGAAGATGTCATAGTGGTGTGGACTGTGCGGACGGTCGGGGCAATATTCGACAACGTTCATTGTAGCGGAACGTCCCCGCCGATAATTAGTGTTTGGCAGAAAACCAGAAAATACATGCTTTATCAGTATGTTACTATACACGTAGCTGTGGGGTCATACACGGAGCTGCGGGGTCAGAGCTGCGGGGTCATGTCTTGAAATCATGCATCCATTCCCAACCATTCGTTCCAGGCGAGCGGCCGCAAGAAGCCGCGGCCGTCGCCTGAGCTTTGACGTTGAACTAAAGCGCTGCGCGCTGGTTAGGCACTCCACCGCCCTTGACATCACACCGCCAGGCCTCGGGAATGCCGTGGCGCGCATAGAGCGCAAGCTTGCCATCGCGGTCGTAATCGAGTGTGGTGTCGGAAACCTCGACGATCAACAGGACGTCAGCGGCTGTCGGTCGTCATGGTTGGCGCGTTTGACGAGGGCAATGTCCGGCTGCGGCTCGCTCCGTTCGTCAAGGACGATGGGGTTCTGCACCCGCACCATATAACCGGCGGAAGGGCCGCTGCCGAGATACTCGGCAAATCGGTCGACGAGAAATGCCTGCCTGCCTGCTGCCTGTCGGCGCCAGCCACGGTAGCCACCGGCATGGCCAGTCTGGCGAACGCCGGGCGTAGCGCGGCATGGCCGTGCCAGAAACCCGAACTACTCGATCCCGCGCCGCAGCCGCCCCTCCTTAACCAGCGCATAGATCGCCGGAATCACCGCCAGGGTGAGGACGGTCGACGAAATCATCCCGCCGACCATCGGCGCGGCGATGCGGCTCATCACCTCGGAACCGGTGCCGGTGCCCCATAGAATCGGCAGCAGGCCGGCCATGATCGCGACGACGGTCATCATCTTCGGCCGCACCCGCTCGACGGCGCCTTCCATGACCGCGGCGTAGAGGTCGGCCACCCCCGGTTCCCGCCCGGCGGCGCGGCAGCTCTCCTTGACCGCTTGCCAGGCATGGTCGAGATAGATCAGCATCACCACGCCCGTCTCCGCCGCGACGCCGGCGAGCGCGATGAAGCCGACGGCAACCGCGACCGACAGGTGATAATCGAGCCCCCACATCAGCCAGACGCCGCCGACCAGCGCGAACGGCACCGACAGCAGGACGATCAGCGTTTC
>DIME01000041.1:11812-12064 GCA_002425405.1 Candidatus Accumulibacter vicinus | reverse complement strand
GGCGCGCTCCATGTACTCGAACTGGCCGCTCCAGGTGATGTAGGTGCCGGGCGGGAACCTGACCTGTTCCGCCACCGCTTTCTTGGCGTCGGCGACGTAACCGCCGATGTCGCGGTCGCGGATGTCGACGAAGATATACGCCGAGAGGAGGGCGTTCTCGGTGCGGATGGCCGGTGCGCCTTTCGTCACCTCGACGCGGGCCACCTGGCCGAGCGGCACCATGGCGCCGTCCATCGTCGGCACCAGCACGGC
>DIME01000041.1:0-11455 GCA_002425405.1 Candidatus Accumulibacter vicinus | reverse complement strand
TCGCGCCCCTCGACGGTGGTGGTCACCATCTCGCCGCCGAGCGCCGTGCCGATGACCTCCTGCAGGTCGCCGACCGCCAGACCATAGCGCGCCAGTTGTTCGCGATCGGGTTCGATGTTGAGGTAGAAGCCGCCGGTGATGCGCTCGGCAAAGGCACTGGTCGTCCCGGGCACGGCCTTGACGACCGTCTCGATGGCCTTGGCGAGCTTTTCCATCTCGTCGAGATCCTTGCCGAAGACCTTGATGCCGATCGGCGTGCGAATGCCGGTGGAGAGCATGTCGATGCGCGCCTTGATCGGCATCGTCCAGGCGTTGGCGACGCCGGGGAACTGCAGGGCCCGGTCGAGTTCGGCGATCAGCTGGTCGGTGGTCATGCCGGGGCGCCATTCGGATTCCGGCTTGAGGTTGATCACCGTCTCGAACATCTCGGTCGGCGCCGGGTCGGTTGCCGTGTTGGCGCGCCCGGCCTTGCCGAAGACCGACTCGACCTCGGGGAAGCTCTTGATGATCTTGTTCTGGGTCTGCAGCAGCTCGGCCGCCTTGGTGATCGACATGCCCGGCAGCGAAGTCGGCATGTAGAACAGCGTGCCTTCGTTGAGCGTCGGCATGAACTCGGAGCCGAGCCTGGAAGCCGGGTAGATCGAAATGCCGAGGACCAGCAGCGCGGCCAGGATGGTCAGCTTCTTCCAGCGCATGACGCCGGCGATGATCGGCCGGTAGCCCCAGATCAGCGCGCGGTTCACCGGATTTCTCGCTTCCGGCAGGATCCGGCCGCGGATCAGCCCGAGCATCAGCACCGGCACCAGCGTCACCGACAGGATCGCCGCGCCGGCCATGGCAAAGGTCTTGGTGAAGGCGAGCGGCGAGAACAGCCGCCCCTCCTGGCCCTCCAGGCTGAAGACCGGCAGGAAGGAGACGGTGATGATCAGCAGCGAGAAGAACAGCGCCGGTCCCACTTCCTGGCACGCCAGCAGCATGGCGGCGGCGCGATCCTGCCGGGAATGCTGCGCTGGCAGCCGCTCCAGGTGCTTGTGGGCGTTCTCGATCATGACGATGGCGGCATCGATCATCGCCCCGATGGCGATGGCGATGCCGCCGAGGCTCATCAGATTGGAGTTCATGCCGAGCAGGCGCATGGCGATGAAGGCGATGAGCACGCCGACCGGCAGCATCAGGATCGCCACCAGCGCGCTGCGCACATGCAGCAGGAAAACGATGCAGACCAGCGCAACGATCAGCGATTCCTCGATCAGCGTTCTCTGGAGGGTGGCGATGGCGCGGTGGATCAGTTCGGAGCGGTCGTAGACGGTTTGTACCGTCACCCCTTCGGGCAGGCCGGAGCCGAGTTCGGCGATCCTGGTTTTCAGGTTGTGGATCACTTCGAGGGCATTCTGGCCGTAGCGCGCCATGGCGATGCCGGAGACCACCTCGCCTTCGCCATTGAGTTCGGTCAGGCCGCGCCGCTCGTCGGGCGCCAGTTCGACACGCGCGATGTCGCGGATCAGCACCGGCGTTCCCTGGTCGCTCTTGACCACCAGCGCTTCGAGGTCGCCGATGCCGCGCAGGTAGCCCTTGCCGCGCACCATGTACTCGGTTTCGGCCATTTCGACGACGCGGCCGCCGACGTCGCGGTTGGAATCGCGGATGACCTGCACGACCTTCCGCAGCGGCACGCCGTAAGCGCGCAGCTTGACCGGATCGACCGTCACCTGGTAGGTCTGAACGAAACCGCCGATCGATGCGACTTCGGCGACGCCATGCGCCTTGCTGAGCTGGTAGCGCAGATACCAGTCCTGGATGGTGCGCAACTCGGCGAGGCTCCTGTCTTTGCCGAGCAGCGCGTACTGATAGACCCAGCCGACGCCGGTCGCGTCCGGGCCGATCTGCGGCGTCACCCCCCTGGGCATGCGGCTGGACGCGAAGTTGAGATATTCGAGCACGCGTGAGCGCGCCCAGTAGATGTCGGTACCGTCCTCGAAGATGAGGTACACGAAGGACGCACCGAAGAACGAGAAGCCGCGCACGACCTTCGCTTGCGGCACCGACAGCATCGCCGTGGTCAGCGGATAGGTGACCTGGTCTTCGACCACCTGCGGCGCCTGGCCGGGGTATTCGGTGTATACGATGACCTGCACGTCCGAGAGGTCGGGCAGTGCGTCGAGCGGCGTCCTGAGGATGGCGACGATGCCGCCGACGATGACGAACAGGGTGGCCAGCAGGACCAGGAAACGGTTCCTGCTCGACCAGTCGATGAGTTTGGCCAGCATGGCGAAGGGCTCCGTGGGTTGCCGTCAGTGGCCGGCGTGCGCCGCGTGCGGATTGGCCTGTGCCGCGGTTCCGGTGCTGGCCTCGGGCCTGCTTGCCGGCTTGACCTGGCCTTCCGCCCGGTGTCCCGTGTTTGCCGGGGTCATCCTGGCGGTGGTTTCGCCGGCCGGGGGCTGCGCCTGGGCGAAACCGCCGACAGCCGCCTTGAGGTTGCTTTCGGCGTCGATCAGGAAGTTGGCTGCGACCACCACCTGCTCGCCGGCGCGCACCCCGTCGCGCACCTCGACCTGGTCATCGCTGCGGGCGCCGAGCTTCACTGCGCGCGGCTCGAAGCGACCCTCAGCGAGCTGCACCAGAACGATCTGGCGCGTGCCGCTGTCGATCACTGCCGAGACCGGCACGGTCAGCACCTGGCCCCTGGCGGCCACCGCCAGCTCGACCTGGGCGAACATGCCGGGTTTGAGCAGCATGCCCGGATTGCTCAGCTCGACGCGGACCGGAATGCTGCGGGTTTCCGCCTTGAGCGTCGGATAGATATGGCGGATGGCCCCCTCGAAAACCTGCTCCGGGTAGGCGTTGACCTTGATTCTGGCCGGCGCACCGGTTTGCACCAGCCCGATGTCCTGCTCGAAGACGTCGGCGATCACCCAGACCGTAGACAGATCGGCCACCTGATAGAGTGTTTCGCCGGGCATGAAACGCATGCCCTGCACGGCCTTCTTCTCGGTCACCACGCCGGCAACCGGCGAGCGGAAGCTGAGCGTGCGCCGGGCGTCTCCGGAACTGGCCAGGGCCTTGAGCTGTTCGTCGGAGATGTCCCAGTTTTTCAGGCGCGTGAGGCTCGCCGCGGCCAGTTGCTGCATGTCGCTGCCGCTGCGGGCTTCGCTGCCGGCCGGGTGCAGCGATTCCGCCGCCTGCGTGGCGAGCACGTATTCGCGTTGGGCAGAGACCAGTTCCGGGCTGTAGGCTTCAAACAGCACCTGGCCCTTGCCGACCATCTGACCGGTCACATTGACCTGCAGGCGTTCGACGTAGCCCTCGAACTTGGGGGCGATCGCATACTGGCGGCGTTCGTCGGGCTCGATGCGACCGACCGCGCGAACGATCCGGTCGAGCGAGCGCAGGCGGACGGTCTCGGTTCTGACGCCGAGCTTCTGAACCTTTTCGGTGCTGATCCTGAGCTGCTTCGCGGCGCCCGCCTCCTCGTCGGCTTCGTCGGCATAGACCGGAACGTAGTCCATTCCCATGGAGTCTTTCTTCGGTGTCGGCGAGGTGTCGGGCAGGCCCATGGGGTTGCGGTAATAGAGGAGCTTGCGTTCCTTTGCCGCCGGGTCGCCGGCAGTGGCGGCCGTCTGGTGAGTTGCTTCCGGACGGCCGGGGGGATTCCGCGTGCCGGCCCAATAGCCCGCAGCGGCGGCCAGCGCGGCGACCGCCAAAGCGCCGGTTGCAATGCGCGCGCCCTGCTTCATAGATCTTCTCCCAGGAGACGTTCAATTTCCGCCAGGCGGGCCTGTCCTTCGGCCTGCGCCCTGATCTGGTCCTGTCTGGCCTGCCGAATCTGCCGCTGCGCATCGAGCAGCATCGCGAAATCGAGCTTGCCGTTCTCGTAGCCGGCGAGCGCGGCCCTGAAGGTCAGCTCGGCCTCGGGCAGCAGGTCATTGGTGGCCAGGGCTTCGCTCCGGCGCGCGCCGTCGATGGCGGCCAGATTCTCCGCCAGGTCGGCAAGCACCTGGTGGGTGCTCGCTTCCTGGCGCGCGCGCGCCGCCGAAAGCATCGCCTCCGATTCGCGTTCCTGTGCGCGTCGCGAGGATTGCTGTAGCGGAATGTTCATTTCGACCATCACATCCCATTCCCTGATCGCACTCTGATACTGGATCGGTCCGGCACTGAGGGTGAAATCCGGGTAACGGTTCTTGTAGGTGAGTTCCCGGTTTTTTTCCGCTGCCTGGAGTTTGCCGGCTTCGGCCGCCAGCAGCGGGTTACGGACGCGGACACGTTCTTCGAGCGTGGCGTAATCGAGCCGCGCCGGTGGCGGCAGCGGGCGCAGCTTCTCCGGTGCTGCCAGCGGTGCCGCCGCGGGCCGGGCGAGCAAGGCGTTCAGGCGCGTGCGCAGGTGGTGGTGCTCGGTTTCCAGGGCCACCAGTTCGCTGCGCAGCCTGGTTTGCTCGACCTGCGCACGAATGAGGTCCTGCAGGGTCGCCAGACCGTTTGTGTAGCGTGTCTGGACGATTTTTTCGAGGCGCCGCATCAGGTCGAGGATTTCCTGCGTCAGGTGCTCATTGCGCTGGACGTAGTACCACTGGGCGTAGGTCGTCTTGATCCTGGCAGCGATTTCCGACCAGGTGCCCAAGGCGCGTCCTCTGGCGCTCGCTGCTTCGAATTCCGCCACCTCGCGTTTCAGATCGCGTTTGCCGAACCAGGGAAGATCCTGCGACAGCAGGTACTTCGTGCTGCCGACGCGGCTCGGGGAGAGCGTCGGGTTCTGCTCGCCGGAGTGGGTGATGTCCCGCAATTCCATCCTGAACTTCGGGTCGGGCAGGGCGCCTGCCGGCGTGACCCGTTCCGCCGCCGCGTCCGCTTCCGCCTGCATGGCCGCGTATTCGGGATTGCGAACTTTCGCGAATTCGAGCAGGCTCTCGACCGTGCGGCCGATGACGACCTCCTGCGACAGGACCGGCGTCGCCAGGCCCAGCATCAGGCAGCAGGCGAATGTCCTGATGGGTTTGCCTCCTCGCATGCCGTCTCCCAATGCTTGAATGGTTCCTGTCGATGATGCCGTGTCCATCGGATGATCACGATCCAGCTGGTTTCTCCGGTGGGCTCTCGGCAAAGACCCCGCTTGCCAAGCGCGTGGCGCAGTATAAGCAAGCCTTCCCAACCGGACGCTGACGCGAAGATTACATTTCGGTAATCTTCGCCGAAAGGCTGATCATACGGCACAAAATGCGCCATGGGCAGGGATGGGCAATGGAGAACGACGATGAAGATCCTGGTCGTGGAAGACGAACCGAAAACGGGGACTTACCTCAAACAGGGATTGCTCGAGGCGGGTTTCGTGGCTGATCTGGTGAGCAACGGGCTGGACGGCCTGCACTTCGCCTTGAACGAAGCCTATGACCTGGTGATTCTCGATGTCATGCTGCCGGGAATCGACGGCTGGCAAATCCTGCAGGGCATCCGCGGGGCGGGCAAGGACATGCCGGTCCTTTTCCTGAGCGCCCGCGACGCGGTGGATGATCGGGTCAAGGGATTGGAACTCGGCGCAGACGACTATCTGGTCAAGCCGTTTGCCTTTGCCGAGTTGCTCGCCCGCGTCCGCACGCTGTTGCGCCGAGGCGGCAAGGTCAGGGAATCCGGGTTCTTGCGCGCGGCGGATCTGGAACTCGATCTGCGGCGCCGACGCGTCACCCGAGCGGGCCGGCGAATCGATCTGACGGCCAAGGAGTTTGCCTTGCTGGAGCTGCTTCTGCGGCGGCAGGGTGAAGTGCTGCCCCGTTCGCTGATCGCCTCGCAAGTCTGGGACATGAACTTCGACAGCGACACCAATGTGATCGAGGTGGCGATCAAGCGCCTGCGGCTCAAGGTGGACGAGGGATTCGATGACAAACTGATTCGCACGGTGCGCGGCATGGGCTACGTACTGGAAAGCGGCGAGTGAAGCCAGTCCGGCGGCAATCGATCAGCTTCCGGCTGACCCTGCTGTTCGCGTCGGCGTCCACCCTGGTCTTGCTGCTGCTCGGTGTGCTCATTGCCAACCTGGTCGAACGACATTTCGAAGAACTGGACATGGAGATTCTGACCGGGAAGTTGCAACTGGCTCGGCATGCCCTCGAGAAAGTTCGCTCCACGGCCGACCTCGAAGCCATGCCGCAGCACCTCGAGGATTCCCTGGTCGGCCACCCTGGGCTCGCCGTGGTGGTCGTCGCGCCAGACGGTCAAACGCTGTTCGCCACGACTGGCGCCGAGTTTCCGGGCACTCTTCTGGACCGGGGCGTCGAGCCCGCTTCCCGGCATCCGGTTTATTGGAAGACTCGCGACCAGCAGCCTCTTCGTGGCATCTCCGGTCTTGCCCGGACGAGCATCGAGGGCGCGCCGCCGGCACTCGTGGCCGTGGCGACAGGGATCTCGCACCATGAGCACTTCATGAGCAACTTCAGGACCACCCTGTGGTCGTTCATGGTGCTGGCCGCCTTGTCGATCGGGCTCCTCGGCTGGATTGCGGTGCGCCGGGGGCTGGCGCCGTTGCAGGCGATCAAGCGCGAGGCGGCGGCGATCACCGCGCAGCGGCTGAATGCCCGCTTGCCGGTCGATTCCGTTCCGGTCGAACTGGTTGCCCTGGCCCGGACGTTGAACGACATGCTGGCACGCCTGGAGGAGTCCTTCCGGCGCCTCTCGGATTTTTCTTCCTACCTGGCGCACGAACTGCGGACACCGGTCAGCAACCTGCTGACCCAGACCCAGGTGATGCTTTCCAGAACCCGGACAGCCGAACAATACCAGGAGGTTCTGGCCTCGAACGCCGAGGAACTCGAACGCCTGTCGCGGATGATTTCGGACATGCTCTTTCTGGCCAAGGCCGAAAACCAGCTGATCATTCCGCACCGGGAAGCCGTCGATCTGCGTGCGGAAGTGAACGGGCTGTTTGAATTCTACGAGGCCTTTGCCGAGGAGAAGAACGTTTCCCTATCCTGCTCGGGTAGCGCCGTCGTTTCGGGCGACCGGCTGATGTTGCGCCGGGCCATCCACAATCTTCTCTCGAATGCGATGCGGCATACGCCGACCGGAGGAGGGATGGCCGTGCATCTGGAGCAAACTGGCGAAAACTGGGTACGGCTGTCGGTCGAGAACACCGGCGAAACGATTGCTGCCGAGCACTTGCCGCGACTGTTCGAACCTTTCTACCGTGCGGATTCCTCCCGGCAACGCTTCAGCGACGGCGCCGGGCTGGGCCTGGCGATTACCCGTTCCATCCTGCGTGCCCACGGCGGCAGTGTCGACGTCCGCTCCAGCAGCGGCGTGACGGTGTTTCGGCTGAACATTCCGGTTTGAGCCAGAGCGATTCGCGCGGGTGTTGGCCATTCTGCGCGGGTCATCCTGCCTGGGGGGCGAGATCGCTGCCGGCGATTACGCGTGCCAGGCGGCAAGCCGGGGCGTGGATGGTGCCGGAGGTGGTGAGACGTGGCTTTCGGCCTGCTTTTCCTCTGTACCTCGCAATACGCGTTGCCCTTTCATGCCTGATGCCTGCGAGAGCCCCGGCAGTCGGGCGTTATGCGGGCCTCAGGCATGCCTGCCTCCTCGTCCCAAATCCAACTGGTGCCACGCCGCTGCCACACGGTGTCGAGCAGTGGTCTCATTGTTTGGCGCCTCGGGAAAATTTCACACGCCTGGCGATTTCAAGAACGAGATCTCTGAAGTCGTCGTAGCACTGCTGCACGTTGGTCTGGTGCGCACCGATCGCTCCGTCCGAGGCACGCAGCGCGAACATCGGCTTGCGCGACTCCATCGCCATGGGCATCAGGCTGCGGTAATGCTTGATGCGTTGAATCTGTTGCGGGTCCGGCGTTGGCCCCGTTGGTCCGGCTTGTTCGTCAAGCACGCTTTCCCGATAGGCGTGTGGCAGCCGCGCCTGCCATTTGGCGTAGGCTTTGGTCGGTCGCCCGAGCCGCTCGGCGTGCTGCATCAGAACATAACCGACAGCGGCCATCTCGCCGCCAGGCTGCTCGCCCAGGCTTGCCGAAGCCTTGGGTCTGGCCTGTAGCCAGGTATCGCGCCAGAGCCGGAGTGTTGGCCCGAGGTTTTTCAAACCCTGTAGCGAGAACAGATCGGGGGCGACCGGAACCACAACATGGCTTGCCGCCACCAACGCGGCGCGATTGATCGCACCCAGATTGGGGCCGACGTCGATCAGCAAGACATCCGCCTGATGGCGCCCGGCCGCTTCTTTCATTACTCGCCAGAACGCCGTGGTGACGCGAAACGCGCGCTCCCGTCCTTCCAGACAACGCGGCCACTCGGTAGAAAGATCATCCTCTATACGTGACAACGCCAGGTCCCCGACAATCAGGCCCAGGGCATCCGACAAAGGCTCGATATGGGCGGGCCGAATGTCCCCGGTGCCGCCGAACAGGGGTTCGACCGCTCCAAACAGGGTTTCCCGATGCGCAACGTCCGGCCACAATGCTTCCAGACGCTCTTCGTCCAGAGCCATGATCGACAGGTTTGACTGTGGATCGAGATCGACAGCCAGTACACGGTAGCCCAGCTCGGCAAGCATCCAGGCCACGTGATAGACCAGCGAGGTCTTGCCCACGCCGCCCTTGTTGTTGAAAAACGCGATGCTGATCATGGCCCCTCCCTGTGGATCAGGGCCGCGACCACACCGGGTTGCACCTGAAACGACAGCCGCGCACCGAAGTGCTTTTTGGCAATGGCGATGCCCGCGCCAAATCGCTGTACATACCCCAGCGCCCGCAGTGCCTCGGCCAGATTAGGATTGCGGTAATCCGTGACGCCGGGCTGGCCGAAGTTCTCTACCGTCACGCTGCCAAACGGTCCGCCGGGGTTGTGGATTTCGATGCGGTCATCGAACCAGTACACCCGCACCGGCGCATTCGTCGCCTCGTAGCTGCGGTGCATGCAGGCGTTGCGCACCAGTTGCCGCAACGCAACGAGAGCATAGTCCTCGCCAACCGATTCCCTATCGACGCCAGCGAAATCTATTCGGCGGCGGTTATGGGCTTCGAGTTTTTCCTCCAGGCGGCGGATCTGGTCGGCCACCGTGCCGTGGATGACCTCTTCATCCTGTACCGGGTCGGTGAGGTCGGTTCCAGCAATGCGCAGGAACTGGGTGTAGGCGCCACCGATCCAGTCGGATGGCAACTTGCCGCACACCAGTAGTCCCAGTACGGTGGGCACCGCTTCATTTTCGGCGGCGATCAGCTTGGTTGCGGCGAGCTTTTGCTCAAAACTGCGTTCATTGGCCAGCAGAAGATCGCGCGCCACGAGCGAGGGCAGATACTCCTGCTCGAAGCGCAGCCGGTCGATCTCCTCCAGCGTGGCACCCGAAACGGGCTGCACATCGAACGGTCGATCACGATGACGCCGCCGCTCGTTGAGGATGCGCTCGTCCTGGGCGCTGGCCAGTCCCCGGCGCGGTCCCCAGCGTATATGGATACGGCCCTTGTAGCGTACCGGAGGCGTGTCGCAAGGCCACACGGTGATAACGGCAAAGTCGGAACTGGCGAGACGACGTTTTTCCACCAGCAGCGTTGGCGGTGGTGCAATGTTGCCATCGGTCTTGATATCGGCCAATTGTCGTAACAACTCATCTGTTACTGCAAAATCGGCGGCGGGTGTGCCGTCATCCGTTGCGCCGATAAAAATGGCTCCTGGGCTGCCATGCCCGGCGAGGTCGTTGGCGAAGGCGCATACCGCCTCACGAACCTTGTCCGGCGCAGAGCCCTTGAAGGATTGCTTGCGCTCGACCCGGTCCGATTCCAGATCTCGCAACAAGGCCACAAGCTCGGCATCAATGAAAGCGGTCATCAGTCGTACTCCTCAAACAGCGAGCCTTGGGTCGGCTTGACCGCCTGGCTTGCCGCCCACGCGTTGTAGATCGACACGGCGCGCGAGACCGTGTTGCGGCTGGCCTGATCCGAGCCGTTCCTGTGCAGCCATTCGAGCAGGGGTTTGAGCGCCACATGCGGCTTGAAGTGAGGAGGTCCCCTCGGTTTTTCGTCTGCCAAAGGGCAAGCTTCATGTTACCAGTTTTTCCTGATGCTGCTCTTTGATCCCGTTCTCCAGGAACTGAATCGGCGATCTTCGTGATTATCGGCGCCTCAAAAAATCGCCGATCTTCTCTGTTCGGTATGTCCACTTTCAATTGCTGCGTTGTATCAATTTACTGATGGCGGCGGCGGACCTGGCCGAGGCGCTGGAAGATGAGCTGTATGCGCTGCGCCTGCAGCTGGGTGAAACCGCCTTGCCAAAGCCGGCGCTGGACTACCTGAACGACTGGGCCGCACCCGACAAGGGCTGGCTGCGCAAGTTCTACAAGCCTGGCACGGACGAGGCGCAATTTGACCTGACGCCCGCGACCGAGAAGGCCATTGCCTGGCTGGCACAACTCTCCGAGCGGCAGTTCATTGGCACCGAGTCGCGCTTGCTGACGCTGTTTGATCTGCTTAAGCAGATGAGCGAGGTGAAAGCGTACCGGTTGGCCGAGGCGCAGGCTGAAGGTCTGCTCCACCAAGCGGACCTCGTGAGCTTTCTCGGTGCCGCGCGGCAGAATGCAGAGGCCTCGCCGGTGTTACCCCGTCTCCTCGATGACGAGAAAGTAGCTGCGCGCCGATCCACCGCCCATGCCCCTGGCGGACCAGCGCGCAGGCGATGGCCCGCGCGCCACGGCGACGTCCGGAATACAGCACGAATAATCCCGTCAACATTGACCTGGATCAAAAACAATGGTGTTTTTTGACGGAAGATTGTGCGGAACTGCGCTAACTCGTCGGCAGAGAATGCTGATCGAGAACTTCCACATCGATCTTCTACGGAGGCTTCATCATGGGTACCCGCCTTGTTTTTATCGACAGCCGCGTTGCGGATCATCAAGGTCTGATTGCCGGCCTGGGCGCCGACAGCGAGTGGATGCTGCTCGATAGCGACAGCGAGGGTGTGCCGCAGGTGCAGGCGGCATTGAACGGCCGGAGCGGTCTGGCTTCGATTCGTATTCTGGCGCACGGTCGTTCTGGCGCCCTGCTGCTCGGCGCGAGCGAACTGACGCACGAAAACCTCGAACAGCATTCCCGGAACCTGGCGCTGATCGGTCAGGCACTCGACGACCAGGGCGATCTTCAGATCTACGGCTGCGAAGTGGGCCAGGGGAACGCTGGCCGCGCTTTTGTGGCTGCATTGGCGGAAGCCCTCGGCGCCCCTGTCGCTGCGTCCTCGGCGCCGGTGGGCCATGTCGACCTCGGTGGCGACTGGCGACTCGACGTCGGCGAGACCCGCAGTCCGCTGTTGCAGAAACCGGAGTGGCACGGCTTGCTCGGTCTGACGATCACGGTGCTGCCGCAATCCATTCCCGGTCGTACGGCTGGCGAGGTGCGCAACCAGGATGCCTTTGCCGCGCTGCGCAGCGATGGCTCGGTGGTGACCTGGGGAAACTCCGACGGATCTTCCCCCAGCCAGC
>DIME01000040.1 GCA_002425405.1 Candidatus Accumulibacter vicinus | reverse complement strand
CTCAATGGACAAATTCACCGTGGTGGTGTGTACCACGTCACTTCACGTGGCGACCGTCGGGAGGACATTTACCGGAGCGACGAAGATCGCGTCGAGTGGCTGGCGGTTCTCGGCCAGGTCTGCGCGCGTTTCAACTGGCGATGTCATGCCTGGTGCCAGATGAGCAACCACTTTCACCTCGTACTGGAAACGCCAGACGCCAACCTCTCGCAAGGGATGCGGCAGTTGAACGGCGTCTATACGTAGCGGTTCAACCGCCGCCATGCGCTGGTCGGGCATCTGTTTCAGGGGCGTTTCAAGGCCATTCTGGTCGAACGCGAAACCTACCTGCTGGAACTCGCGCGCTACGTCGTACTCAACCCAGTCAGGGCGGGTATGGTGGCGCGGCCGGACGACTGGTCATGGAGCAGTTACCGCGCGATGGTCGCAGCGGTACCGACACCGGAATGGCTGGAGACCGATTGGCTCCTGGGCCAGTTCGGCGACGAGCGCGCTCAGGCGCAGGCCGGCTACGCAGCCTTCGTCGTCGAGGGAATCGGACAACCGAGCCTCTGGAAGGGGCTTCGCCATCAGATCCTTCTCGGTAGCGAGCGCTTTGTCGAGCAACGCTTGGGTGCCTGGAAGCCCGTGGACAAGTTGCGCGAGGTGCCCCGCGCACAGCGGCGGGTGTTGGCCAAGCCGCTCGCCGAGTTCGCTGCGGCGTACCCGCTGCGCCGCGAGGCCATGGCGCGTGCTTTTCTGACCGGAGCGTATTCCATGCAGGAGATCGCGGAGCATTTCCGAGTACACTACTCGACGGTCAGCCGGGCGGTCAATTGGCTCGATGGGGGCGGAAATTCTGCCTAGCCGCGTCAACCGTTCTTGTTGATGATCAAGTGCCCGACTTGACCCCAAGACAGCGGAGCATCGATTCGTTGATTCGGCAAACAGATCGAGCCTTACCCTGTTGCATACCCCTTACTTGCCTCTATCTGGGAGGATCAATAAGCGATGGAAGTTATTCGACAGTTCTATGAAGACGCACCGATATCGATCGCTGTTCCTGAATCGCTTCGGCACAAGCGCCTTGAAGTCATTCTCCTGCTCCAGGATCCACCAGAAAGCGAGGCGACTGGAGACTTGAAGTGTCTGCTCGCCGCCATGCCAAACGTCGGTGAGGACGCGGATTTCGCCAGGCAGCCGGACTACGGGCGCGGAGATATGGCGTGGGATTCCTGATTGACACCAACGTCCTGGCTGAACTGCGCAAGGGTGAGCGCGGTGAACCGGGCGTTCAGGCTTGGTACGCGAGCATTTCTTCCACCGACATCCACATTTCCGTGATCGTCCTGGGCGAGATCCGCCGGGGAGCGGAGTTGCTGCGTCGACGTGACCCCATCGCGGCAGCAAGGCTAGACGTTTGGCTTACCACCCTGCGTGCTTCGGTGGGCAATCGTTTGCTGCCCATTGGCCAAGAAGTCGCCGATCGTTGGGGACAACTGGGGATTCCTGATCCGTTGCCCATAGCCGATGGCTTGCTCGCCGCCACTGCGCTGGTCACCCGAGTACGCGCGATGTCGAGCGTTCGGGCGTGAAAATGCTCAACCCCTTCAGTAGTCGCTGATGGATTTCGCGTCAACTGCCGTCGAGAGCGGCGAACTCGCCAACGAGGTGGCCAAGAACGTCGAGCACGTCGCGCAGATGACCGAGGAGACGAATGCAACGATGCGCGCCAACGTCGCGAACGCCGCGTGGCTGCAACAGATGGCGCAGGAACTCCGCCAGCAGGTCGCCTACTTCAAGGTCAGAGGCAGCTTCTTCTGCAGGAAGGTCGCCTTGCCAGCGGCCGGGTCGAGTGTATAGGGCCGGAAGCACGCGCGCTCGCCGGCAAAGCTGTATCCTTGCGAAGGCTGTCCGGGCGATGTCTGCGTACGCGCGGCAAGTGCAAACTCGACAGGGGACGTGGAGAGTGCCCGCCGTCACCCCGTCGGGAACAGCGATGGGGCAGCGGTCATTCAGCTACCGGTCGTCGCCAGCCGGAGATTCGTCGGGAACTGGGGCGAATGACGGCGCTGCCTTGCCCAGGATAGTCCACGTCCAGGAAGCGAGCCGTCACGCGCAAGTTGCCCCGTCCAACGTCCAGGCGATGGCGGTACCCGAAGAACGGCTGGGATGGAAAAACGGACTCGCCCCCGGGATCGGCACCGGTAATCACGGGACAATCGGCCAACTTGCAGGAGGAATGCGCATGCTCGAATTCTGGGACAAGGCGCTCGCTTACTTCTGGCGTCCGGAGCTGCCCTGGGCGCTGCTATTCACCTTCGGGCTCGGGCTGATCCTCTTTCGGCTGCTGCCCGCCAGCCGGCGGGCGATCGTCACTTCGCTCGAACTCTACGGCTTGTGCATCCTCGGCAAGTTCAGTTCGGCGTGTCTCAATGCCTTCGCTCTGCACAACAGCGCCGAGATCGTCCACGAGATGTTCGTCGTCGGCTCCGGTCTGATCATGATCCACCTGCTCGGGCTTCTGCTCTTTCGCCTGGCTTTCCCGCTGATCCGCCTGCGCATCCCGCGGATCATAGAGGATCTGCTGACCTTCCTCGGCTACATCGCCTGGGTTCTTGTCCGCCTGCGTCTCGCCGGGATGGACCTGACGAGCCTCGTCGCGACGTCGGCCGTACTGACCGCGGTAATTGCTTTCGCCATGCAGGATACGCTCGGCAACACGATGGGTGGCCTGCTGTTGCAGATCGAGAGCTCGATCAAGGTCGGCGACTGGATCACGATCGGCAACGTCGCCGGACAGGTCTGCGAAATTCGCTGGCGCTACACGGCGCTCGAGACGCGCGACGGCGAAACGGTGATCTTCCCGAACAGCGTATTGATGAAGAATTCGTTCACGATCGTTTCAAGTCCGGTGCAGAGAAGGCCCGAGTGGCGGCGCTGGCTGTGGTTCAACGTCGCCTCCTCGATTCCGCCGGGACGCGTGCAGGAAGTCGCTCTGGCAGCAATTGGCACGGCAGAGATACCGAACGTCGCACGGACGCCCGAGCCGAGCTGCGTGCTGATGGAATTCGGCCCCGGCTTTGCGCGCTACGCGCTGCGCTACTGGTTGATCGATGTGGAGCCCGATTCACCGACCGATTCACAAGTCCGTGGCCGTCTGCTCGCCGCACTGCAGCGCGCTGGCATCGAACTTGCTGTCGCGCAGAATGAGGTGAGTCTGTCTTTCGACACCCAGAAGGCTCCCGAGGAACGCGAGCAGCAACGTCGTCACCAGGCGCTTCGGTCCGCCGAGATCTTCGCGGTGCTCAGCGACGAGGAGATCGCACAAATGGCCAACAATCTAGTTTACGTTCCGTTCGCCAACGGAGACGTCATTCTCCGTGAAGGCTCGACAACCGGTGATTCGCTCTACCTGCTCGCCGAAGGCGAGGTTGACGTCTGGCTCGACGAACTGCCCGACAGGCCCGGTCGACACGTGGCGGTGCTCGGTCCGGGCGAAGTGCTCGGCGAGATCGGAATGATGACCGGCGAGCCGCGCCGCGCGACGCTGATCGCCCGGAGCTACGCGCAGTGCTACCGACTCGACAGGGCCACATTCGAACGGGTCATCCAGTCACGACCGGAGGCTGCCGGCGAAATCGCGCGCGTTCTCGCCAGCCGGGAACAGCGATTGAGGACGCCTGCCGGAGAACGGGCACAAGCGCTGCCCAGCGGCCTCTCCTTGCGAACGAAGAGCATCCTCGACAAGATGCGCGAGTTCTTCGGCTTTGGCGACGGTTGATAGACCTCATTGCCGGTCTTCGAAGCACAGCAAATTGAATTGGGTGAATTGGGGTCACACATGGAATTGTGCCCCGTCGTGGCGTGTCGTGGCGTCGTGTTGCCGCCCCCGCGTCGGTACAGAATGGGGGTAGGGCTATGGGTGATCGGGGTAGCGGCGATCGTGCTGGATTGCAAGACTTGACTTCGCACTCTGCTAAAGCGCACAAGCAGGTGGCTGACCGGATGCCGGTTCGACATCGGGTCTCATTCAGGAGGGCGGTCTGATGCGCTCAAGCCGATTTGTGATACCAGTCCTTGCGCTTGCCATCCTGCTTCAGGGATGCGCCAGCATGCGTAGTGAACCGGATCTGACCTCGCCCGGCTTGCACCGAACCTACGAACGGAGGGCGGCTGTGGAAATGCCTGCTGAGCAGGCGGAACGAATCGCTGTCTGGGCAGTTCCGTTTTCGCGCGTGGCAGGTCATGTGTATTGCAAAAACCTGTCAGACACTGATCTGGCAGCCGAGAAGAAATCCGAAGACTGCAACGAATTTCCGGAACTCAGCGCTACCGGATGGAGGCTGCTCTATGACTGGCGGACTGCGTTGAAGGACGATGAAAAAATGACCGGGCTCGAATTGATGGCCTTCGGTCGTGCGGAATCCAGCGGCAGGGGCGTGCTTGTCATTGGCTTCAAGGGAACGGATTTCAGCAGCCTGTCCGACTGGCGCAGCAACTTGCGCTGGTTCACGCGGGTCCTGCCCCTGCCCGGGCAGGACCAGTACCAGGTGGTGCATGCCCGTGCCGGGCAGTTGGTTGACCAGGCGCTGGCGAGGGCGAAGGAGGTCTTTCCGTCGATTCAGGAATATGACGTGTACTCGACTGGCCACTCACTGGGCGGAGGCCTTGCGCAGCTTCTTGCCTACAGCGATTTCCGAGTGAAAGGTGCGGTGGTTTTCGATCCTTCGCCGGTGACCGGCTACTCCACCCTGGTGACAGACCGGCAGGTCAACTGCAGCGTTCGCATTGTGCGTATCTACGAGCGCGGCGAAGCGCTTCAGTACCTGCGCTCGTTCCTGCGGCTGTTCTATACCTTGAGTCCGAATATCAACGAGTTTTCATTCAACCTGATCCACGCCAAGGGCAATCCCGTGGCGAACCATTCGATGTCGGCATTCAGGGGCGGGCTGGAGGCAAGGGCCAAGGTTGCGAAGACCCAGACGCTGCCTGTCGGCGATTTGCCCGGCGATCCCGATTGCGAATGCTATCGCGAACGTCGGCCCGAATACCGGGCGCCAGACGCCGCGGCGTGCCAGGCGTCCGCAGGCGTAGTGGGGCGATAAACAGAAGCCGATTGGGGTCAGTGGCACAGAATTGCTATGCATCGAGCTTGCCGGTGGGGTGTACCACGTCACCTAAGGGCTTCGCCACCAGATCCTTCTCGGTAGCGAGCGCTTTGTCGAACAACGCTTGGGTGCCTATAAGCCCGTGGACAAGTGGCGCGAGATGCCCCGCGCGCAACGGCGGGTGTTGGCCAAGCCGCTCGCCGAGTTCGCTGCGACGTACCCGCTGCGCCGCGAGGCCATGGCGCGTGCTTTTCTGACCGGAGCGTATACCATGCAGGAGATCGCAGAGCATTTCCGAGTACACTACTCGACGGTCAGCCGGGCGGTCAATTGGCTCGATGGGGGCGGAAATGCTGCCTAGCCACGTCAACAGTTCTGGTCGATGAGCCGGCGAGGATTTGCCGCAGCACGTCGTGTCTGGCCTCGTGGCCGAGTGCCGCGAGCCCGGCGACCCGTTCGTAGAAGCGCGGCAAGTCGAAGTCCTGCTCGGCGAGCAGCACTTCGAAAGCGGGCACCAGATCCTGGTAGAGCGACAGCGAAGCGAGCCTGGCGTTGTTCAGATCGTCGCTGAAGAAAGCGTCGCCGCCAGCGTAAGCGCCCCAGCCGGCCTTCAGCTCGGCGTAGTCGCGGCGCAGCGCGGCGAACAGCGCGGCCTTGTCTTGGCGTCGGCGGTGCTCATCGTCGGCGCTCGCATAGAGCTCCCGCAGGCGTGCGCGGTAATCCTCCAGCAGCGCGCCGACAGCCGCCTGGCGTGCGCGCTGGGCGGCGAAGGCGGCGGCTTGTTCGGAGCTGGCGCGCTGCGCCAGCCACCGCCGCATCCCGGCTTCTTCGACCGCCGTGGCGAAGGATTCGTTGAACGGCGTGTCGCCCGGCACGAAAACGAGCTGGTGCGCCAGTTCGTGAAACACGATCCGCGCCACCTCGAGCGGACCCAGGCGCAGGAAGGTGTTGAGCACCGGGTCGGCAAAGTGGCCGAGCGTCGAATACGCGACGACGCCGCCGACATGGGTGTCGTAGCCGGCGGCGCGCAGCGCGCCGGCGAAGTTCGCCGCCTCGTCCCGGTCGTAATAGCCGCGGTAGCCGACGCAGCCGACGAAGGGCAGGCACCAGCGCTCGAGCTGCAGCGAGAACTCGCGCGTCGCGAAGACATTCCACACCACGTAGGGCCTTCCGAGGTCGGCGTAGGAGCGATAGCTGCCGTTGTCGGGCAGGCCCAGTTCGCGGCTGGCGAAATCGCGTATGGCCCGCACTTCGGCAAGCTTCGCCTTGAGCCCCGGATCGCCGGCCGGATCGTCGAGGAGCGCTTCGATGGGCACGGCGGCCTGCATCACCGCCAGGTGTCCGCGCGCCGCCTGGGCGTGGTAGCCGAGGTTGCCGCAAGCGGCCAGCAGGCTCGTCAGCAGGGCGGCCGGCAGCAGTCGCCGGACAAGGCTCCTAAGGCGTCGGCTCATGCAGAAAACGGCCGCTTTCCAGGAACGCGATGATCTGCGCCGCGCAGCGGCGCGAGGCAAGCATTTCCGAGTGCGCCAACGGCAGCGCGATGAAGTCGGCGGCGCCCGGCAAGCGGGTCTCGTCGAGCGTGACCACGCCGTCGTTGGGACGCGGCAGATCGAGCACCACACGACCGAGGCCGATGCTGCGCGTGCCGGCGAGCACGCCGATCTCGACCGGCGAGCGCGGCGTGATGGTCGCGAAGCGGGCGCGCGACAGGCTTTCCATGATCGATCGGCCCAGCAGCGCCGGCATTCCCGCCAGGGCCGCCAGGCGTCGCGCGCAGTGGCTGTCGAGGCACGGTGTGCCGAGCAGCACCACCCGGCGCAGGCGCGGGTCCGCCAGCTCGGCAAGCATTTCGAGGATGATCAGTCCGCCCAGGCTGTGGCCGACGAAGTGGATCGCCGGCGCCTCGATCATCGCCAGGAAACGTTCCAGCGCCTGCGCGTTGTCGGACAGCGTGGCGCGCACGCTGGGGTAGGCGAAACGCCGCACCGCATAGCCTTGCTGCTTGAGCCAATGCGCGTGCGGCAGGAAGACCGTTGCCGGCGTCCACAGTCCGTGCACCAGGATGACCGCCTCGTCGGCGTGCGACGGCGTCGCCGGGGCGTCGCGGTCGGCGCAGGGGTCCCCGGCAGCGGATGACTCGGTCGTGATGTTCTTCTCTCCCACAGGGTTTCCAGTCGCGAAAATCGGCCGGCGCCGTCTCTCTCGCGCCGCGCTGCCATCATCGCACGCCGTTGCTCGTCGTTCAAATCCGTGCGCCGCCGTTGGCGAGGGTCGCCGGTCGCGAAATGCCGCCGCCCCGGCGAGGTCAGCGCATTGGCCTCTCCGAGCCGGTCGTCGATCTGAACACTGATCGTTCCATGTTTTGCCTTCCATGGCGCGTCACGACCTCCGGCAGATCGCGCGGCAACAACCGCAAGCGCCGCGCGGGAATCCGGCGTACACTTCTCCGCTCGCAGAACAGGCGCCAACGCCGCGCTGGGAGAGCTCCGATGGCAAAGAACGATTCCGCAAGCGAAGCCCCCACCCTTCCCCCGACTTACTTCGTCTCGCACAGCAGCGGCGACGACGGCATCGTCCGCCGCTTGCGCATTGCGCTCGCCGAGCTGGATACGTCGCTGACGATCGACTCGCGCACGTTCCACGGCGGCGACCCGCTCGAATCGACGATCCGCGCCGCGATCGACCGCTCGTCGGGCGTGCTGGTGCTCGTCTCGCCGCAGGCGCACGGCTCGGCGTGGGTCGGCAGGGAACTGAAGCACGCGCTCGCCGTGCAGCGGCAGCGCGGCGGCGCCGAGCACTTCCCGGTCGTCCCGCTGCTGCTCGACGGCACGCCGCTCGGCGCCTTCGAGGCGCTGTTCGACGAGCCACCGATCCCCGTCGCGATCGCCGGCAGCGCGCTCGACGCCGCGCCGCACGCCATCCTCGTCGCCTTGCGCCGGCGGCTGCCGAGCGACGCCGAGCCACAACCGCAACCGCCGGCCGAAGCGGTCGAAGAACTGCTGCTCGAACTCAGCGACCCGCGCCTCGTCACCCACGCCGACGGGCGGCGGCGCGCCGGCGCGCGCGCCCGGCTCGTGCATGTCCCGGCGACGCCGGGGCAGCGCGAAGTCCATAGCGCGCGCTTCGCGCTGGAAGCGCCGCTCGGCGTCATCGAAGCCGACGACCTGCGCTGGTACCTCGAAGACTACGCCGTCTGGCCGAGCCCGCTGGACGCTGGGCGCGCGTCGCGCATCGAAGAACAACTCGCCGCCTGGGGCCGGCTGCTGCACGACGCCGCGCTGCCCGCGCAGCCGGTCGCCGAAGTCCTCAAATCGTGGGCCGCGATCGGCAACGCGCGCGTTGTCCGCCGCTTCTCGGTCGAAGTCGACAGCGCGACCGACGCCGGCAGCAGTGAAGAAGACATCCTCCTGGCCCGCGAAGCTGCCACGCTGCTGCTCGGCCTGCCGTGGGAGTTGTTGCACGACGGGCGAAGCTTCCTCTTCCAGGGCGCGCAGCCGGTGCGCGTGCGCCGGCGGCTGCCGAGCGAACAGGCGGTGACGGTCGCCGTCCTGGCGACGCCGATCCGCGTCTTGCTCGTCAGCCCGCGGCCGGAAGACGACGCCTGCGCCTACTTCGACCGCCGCGCCAGCGCCAGACCGCTGGTCGAGGCCATCGAAGCGCTCCCCGGCCAGATCGAACTGCAGATCCTGACGCCGCCGACGCTGCCCGCCTTGCGCGAAGAACTCGATCGTGCGCAGCGCGCCGGCCAGCCGTACCACGTCCTGCACTTCGACGGCCACGGCGTCTACGACCGCCACGCCGGCCTCGGCGCCCTGTGCTTCGAAGACCACGAAGACGCCCGGCGCGCGCGTGGCAAA
>DIME01000039.1:4897-16039 GCA_002425405.1 Candidatus Accumulibacter vicinus | reverse complement strand
GTCGTCTCTCAGTGCGTGCCGCTGCTTCATCGGTTCGCCAGCATCCAACGCGCATGAGCCCTCAATTGAGGACACGCCCTAGCTCTCTCTGGCGAACTGACCAGGACAGGCTTGCTCTATAAGGCTTTGCCGTGGCTGCTGGTCCGCCAGGTGGGGCGATCCGCGCTCCCGGCGATCAGGGCGAGGTTTTCGCAAGCCGAAAACCGAGGTCGGCGGCCCGGTAGGATGCGGCGTTCTTCTGTCGCGCGGCGGAGCGGGCATAGGCCGGGCCGCTGCTCCAGCTGCCGCCGCGGATCACCCGCTGCGAGCAATCGCCGGATGTGCGTGCCTTGCCATCGAGCGGCGCGCCGCTGTGGTTCGGGTTCCAGCAGTCCTGCGTCCATTCGCCGACATTGCCGATCATGTCATACAGACTGAAACCGTTGCGACCAAAATAGCCGCCACTGCTGGTGTAGGCCTGAGCATCGCTGCAATTATGGGTGACCGGCCAAGCCAGCAGCTTCTTCAGCGTTTCATCGGCGATGTTGGCATTGCGGCAGGCGCGGCTCGGAGGCTGGTCGGGATCCGTTCCCTTGTTGGACTGGAACACGCGGGCAAAGAAGTTGCCGGTATCGCTCCACGGGCGTGGCGTGACGCTGCCGCCACGCGCGGCATATTCCCATTCGGCCTCGCTTGGCAGCCGGTATCCAGTGGCACCGCCGTTGAGCCAGGCGATATAGGCCTGCGTGTCATTCCAGCTGACGCAAACGACCGGATGACTGTCGGTCTGAGCGAAGCCCGGAGAACGCCAGTTGGCGCTATGTTCAATGACGAAATCGCCACCATTGCGGGCAACGTGACAGCCAGGGCTGCGGCCCGGACGTTCCGCCTCGGTCAGATAAGCCGTGGCCTCGACAAATTTTCGGAACTGTCCGACGGTGACTTCGTAGTAGGCGAGTTCGAAGTTCCCGATCCTGACGTTGTGTTGCGGGCGGGCGGCTTCGTCGGCTTCGGGATTGTCGGTGACATCATCGGCTGCGGCGCCCATCGGGTAATCGCCTGGCGACAGACGCGCCAGGCTCAATGCGCCAATCGCGGCCTGACGGATTTCGTCCTGTTTCTTCTTCTCGGGCCGCTCGGTTGGGGTCTTGCGGTCGTCGGTCGGTCGTTGCTGGTCACGCATGCTCAGCCTGCCTTGCGCAATGCGTGTCGCTTCCTCCTTGCGCGCCTTCTTCAGCGCTGCCTGAGCGAGGGCGGCATAGGTTCCTCGGGGGTACTCAGTGAGATAACTCTGATAAGATTCTTCGCTATTGATCTGTTGGGCTTTCTCCCAGGCCTGTTTTTCCGCCTGCACCTGCAGTTCCTTTTCCTGTGCCGCCAGCCGTTTCAGTTCTGCGCGCGCCAGCGGTGCATACTTGCCGCGCGGGAATTCCTTGAGATAGGTTTCGTAGTAATCGCGGTTTCCCCCCGCCTGAACCTGCTGCCATAAAGTCGTATCCCGGTCCTCCGGCGGCGCACCCTCGCTTTTCACACGCGGCTGCTGTTGCTGCTGCGGCTGCGGCTGACCCTGCGCGGCCAGGCCGGCGAGTTTGACGCGGGCGGCTGCGGCATAAACGCCCTTTGGATACTCGTTGAGATAGGCCTGATACGCCACCGCGGTATTGGCCGCTTCCGCTGCCTGCCAGGCCGCTGCGTCGGCGTCGGCCGGCGCCGACTGGATATTGATCTGTGTGGGTCCGCTGATGATGAAGTAGAAGTCGCCGGTAAGACTGCCTTCCATCCATGGCTCCTGTTTGCCCTTGGTCACGTTCTTGACGCGCACCGTCACACGCTTGAGCGCCTGTTCGATCGGCACCCCCTTCTCTTCGATTTGTGCCAGCAACGCGGCGGTATAGGTGCCGTTGACGCCGTCGCCATCCTCGGCAACGCTGCCGGGCCGTGTGGCGTAGTGAATGAGCGTGCCGCTCGGTGCCTGGATGCGCGCCAGACCGGCACCCGCGCCCGATCGGAAGCTGCGGGTGAAAGGGTTGTTGCGGCAGGCATCGAGCAGCACGAGGTTGACCCCGGCTTTCGAATCTTCCATGGTGTTGAGGACCGTATTGACGTTCAGACTCTGGTGCGGAACATCCTCTTCGCTGGAAATTTCGGCGTCGACGGCCGGCAGGTAGTTCTCGCCGCGAATCTGCAGGCCGTGGCCAGCGTAGAAGAAAAGCGCGATCGAACCCGGCTTGAGCTTGCTGCGGAATTCACGCAGCGCGCCACCGATGTCGCGAGCCTTCATGTTCTCGCGAATGATCACGTCAAAGTCCATCTTCTTCAGCTTGTCGCGCATCGCACGCGCGTCGTTGACAGGGTTCTTGAGTGGCGAGTGGGTGTAACTTGAATTGCCGATCACCAGGGCGACGCGATGTTCGTTTGCCCTCGGCGAAGGCTCCTGGGCAAGGAGTGGCAGCGGAAGACCGAGTGCCACACCGATCAGGACGCGAGCGAACAGGTTGAAACGCATGGGCGGTGCCTCGTGAGCAGTGGAACGAACCAGATTTTCAAGATTACCAGAGTCTCCGGATCCGCGGTGTACACGTGCGATGAGCATGAATAAGGCGCGTATTTTCACTGGGAATCTTCTGCGCGACGGAAGATTGGAGATAAGATTGGAGGAAGGAAATCGGGCTGCGTGAGGATCAGATGGAGGGGCTGGATGGCTTATCAGGAAAGCTTTGATGTCCGCACCCGCGGGCGCGGCAGTATCGAGATCACCGCCGAGGTGGCCCATATCGTTCGCGCTTCCGGCTTGTCGATCGGCGTCGCGCATGTTTTTGTCCAGCATACGAGCTGTTCGTTGATGATCACCGAGAACGCCGACCCCTCGGTGCGCCGCGACCTCGAAACCCTGGCCGCTCGCTGGGCACCTGACGGCGACCCGGCTTATCTGCACGATGACGAGGGCGACGACGACATGGCGGCACATGCACGCAACATCCTCGCCGGCAGCTCGGTGAGCATTCCGATCGGCAAGGGCGAGCTACGTCTCGGGACCTGGCAAGGGATCTATCTCTGGGAACACCGGACGCTGGCGCATCGACGCAGCGTCGTGGTGACGGTCCTGGCCTGAAGGCGAAAGCGCTGGCCTGCCGCCACAGGATTGTGGCTACACTTCGGGGTTCGATTCGGCCATCACAAAAGGAGCAACAATGAAAATCGGATTCATTGGTCTGGGTATCATGGGGCGCCCGATGGTGCTGAACCTCCTGCATGGGGGGTACCCGCTTACCGTCTGGGCGCGGCGTGCGGAGTCGATGCAGCCTTTGCTCGACGCCGGTGCCGATGCGGCGGCCAGCCCTGCAGAGGTGGCCGAGGGAGTCGATGTGGTGATCTCGATGGTGGCCGATGCGCCCGATGTCGAACAGGTGATGCTCGGCGAACGGGGGGTGGCGAGTGCCGGCAGAAGCGGCCTGATCGCTGTCGACATGAGCACCATTCGGCCGGCAGCCGCGCGCGACATCGGCGCGCGCCTGCTCGCGCAGGGCATCGATTTTCTCGACGCGCCGGTCTCCGGAGGCGAGGTCGGGGCCATCGCCGGCACGCTGTCGATCATGGTCGGCGGCACGGTGACCGCTTTTGATCGCGCCCGACCGGCATTTGCCTGCATGGGCAGGAACATCGTGCATGTCGGCGATTCGGGAGCGGGACAGGTGGCCAAGGCGGCCAACCAGATCGTCACCGGCGTCGGTGTGCTGACCGTCGCCGAAGCGCTCAATTTCGCGGCCAGGAGCGGCGTCGACCCGGCCAGGGTGCGCGAAGCGCTGCTGGGCGGTTTCGCCTATTCAAAGATTCTCGAAAATCATGGCCAGCGCATGCTGGACCGCAACTTCAAGCCGGGTTTCAAGTCCTGGATGCATCAGAAGGACATGAACATCGTCATGCAGAGTGCGCACGAACTGGGCCTGTGCCTGCCGGTGTCGGCAGCGACGGCACAGATGTATAACGCGATGGTCGGTTCGGGACTGGGCGAGGAGGACTCGATTGCCATTCTCAAGCTGCTCGAGCGACTGTCCGGAGGCGAGGGAGGCTCCTGATGCGGCTCGGTTTCATTGGCCTCGGTGTGATGGGTCGGCCGATGGCGCTGCATCTGCTGCATGCCGGGCATCAGGTCGCGGTCTGGGCACGGCGTCCCGCCTCCTGCCAGCCCTTGCTGGCGGCTGGAGCGCTGCACTGCGCATCGGCGGCGGCGGTCGCCGGATGCGCCGAGACGGTATTCACGATGGTCACCGCCGATGCCGATGTCGAGCACCTGACGCTCGGCGCGGATGGCCTGCTGGCGGGATTCGCCCCGGGTTCGATCCTGGTGGACATGAGCACCATCGCGCCGCAAACCGCACGCTCGCTGGCCGAGCGTCTGTCCCGGTCGGGCGTCGACATGCTCGATGCACCGGTTTCCGGCGGTGAGCAGGGGGCGATCGCGGCGACACTGGCGATCATGGTCGGTGGCAAGGCGGCGGTACTCGAACGGGTGCGGCCCCTCTTCGCCCTGCTCGGCAGATCGGTCGTGCATGTCGGTGAGCACGGCGCCGGGCAGGTCGCCAAGGTGTGCAATCAGATGCTGATGGTCGCGGCGATTCAGGCCGTGGCCGAGGCGCTGCACCTGAGCCGCGCCGCCGGTGCCGATCCGGCCAGGGTGAGGCAGGCGCTGGCCGGTGGTTCAGCCGGCAGCCGTGTGCTGGAAGTGATGGGCGGGAGAATGGTCGATCGGGACTTCGTTGCCGGGGTCGAGGCTCGTCTGCATCACAAGGATTACCGCATCGTCATCGGCGAAGCCCATCGTCTGGGGGTGCCCCTGCCGGTTGCCGCGCAGGTCGATCATCAACTCAATGCCCTGATGGCGATGGGCTGGGGGCGTGCGGATACGGCGTCGTTATTGCGGGTTCTGGAAGCCGGCGGCCAGTGCTCATGAGAAGCTGTCTGGCGATCGTGTCGATCGCCCTGTTGAGCGCGTGTGCCGGACTCGGAGGCTTTTCACAAAAGCCCGAGGTCAGCCTTGCCGGCCTGAATCTGGTGCAACTGGGCCTGTTTGAACAACGTTTCTTGCTCAAACTGCGAATCCAGAATCCGAACGATGTGGAATTGCCGATCAATGGCCTGAACTTCGAGATCGAGCTCAATGGACAAGCGTTCATCAAGGGCCTGTCGGACAAGGCGGTCAGCGTCCCGCGATTTGGCGAAGCGGTACTTGAGGTGATGGCCACCAGTACGCTGGGGAGCACCCTGAAACAGCTTCGCGACTTGCAGAAAGGCGGCCGGGAGCGGGTCGACTACCGGATCGTCGGACGCATCCACGTTTCCGGTTTGGGCAATGTGCCCTTCGAACGGCGCGGTGATCTGCAGATGCCGGCAGCCGACCATTCACCCCGGAAGTCGCTTCCTTCCGGTTCGGACCGGTCGGGGGCGCCTGGAAAAGTCATGACCGTTAGCTCAGGGGAATGATCACCTTGTCCCACCCGGAACCTTCGTCCTCACCGTTTTCGTCGCATTGACACGCCAGTGCCGCCAGCCGCGCTTCCAGTGCCGCGATCGATTCTCCCGTCAACTGAAACTTGCGGCGGTCAATGCCATAGCGGCGTTCCGCCATTCCGGCCAGTGGACCAGAATTTGTTTGGCGGCGATCTACGCTTCTCTTCGCCCGCATGCTTAACTCCTTGGAAACATCCTTCGGCAACGCAGTCCATGGACCCTGCCGGCGGCCATTATCCGGAATACGTACTTTCGATGTCAATGCGTAAAGTGCCTCTACGCGCCCCGATGGTCATCGATAACTCATTAAGTTAATGATATTTTTGATCATTGGCCGAGACCCTGGCGCTGACCGGTGACTCCCTCGGAGGCGGCTGCGAGCGGTTTGTCGGCCGCCCGCATGCAGGCGCTCCCGGATTCCGACACGAGTTTCAATCCTGCTGGCAGGGACTCGCCGAAAGCGCGGCGTTGGTCGGCCTTGTCGAGTTCGACGACACTCTGCACCTGCCTGATCCAGGTGGCGCTGGCATTGATCGCCGCCAGGCGCGCGAGAACCGCGCTGCGGATGTCGTCCGGCAGGTCGCGCGCACGGTCGCCGGTCAGACGGGCGATTTGCGTTGCCGCAAAAGCGGCCGGTTCGACCTTTTTCCAGTCCAGCGCCAGCAGGGCTTGCAGCCAGCGGCCGGCAACCTCCGCCGGGATCACCTGGTGGGCGCTGCCATAGAGCGACTGGCGGGCGCCGATACGGCCGATCGCCCACCAGCCGAGCGTTTTCTCCGAGCCCTTGCGCAAGCGTTCGAGCAGCCATTCGCCGGCTTCGAGCTTGCGTTCGACGGGTAGTCTTTCGAGCGAAGCAAGCAGGCGCAGCATGTCGTCGTGACTGCCGGCGATGGTCGTCGCAAGGCGGCTGCGGCTCTTCGTCGGCTCGGCACGCAGCCAGGGGCCGAGTTCGGCCAGAAGTTGATCCTGAACGGTGGCCGGCAGGCCGCCCGCCGCGCGTCGCCAGAGGATCCACCATTCCGACCAGTTCTGGCTTTCGTTCACATACTGGATTCCCTGCGGGAACAAGTCGCAGAGTTGCTCGATCCGCCACTCGTCGAGCGCGTAGCCGAGACCGGGACGTAGGCAGAAACCGGCCAGATTGAGCCACAGGCGTTCATGTTCAGGTGACCGCCGGCGGCGGCGCGCGCGCGGCAACAGGAGGTCGAAGAGGGCGCGCAGCAGCGGCATCTCCCAGTCCTCGCGTTTGCCGAGCAGATGCTCGATCTGGCCGCGCAGGCGACGCACCTCCTTGTTTTCGATCGGTTGCGAGCTGGCTCCGAAAATGCGCTCGATGCACTGCACGGCATCAGCGAAACGTGCCGGCAGGACCGCCGACGACACCGCAGTATGGCCGTCGTCGCCACGCAACTGAAATTCGAGCAACCAGCGGCGGGCGGCATCGTCAACACTGACGCAATGGATTTCAAGGGTGCCGACTTCGGTCATGGCGGTGCTCAGTTGCACGCGCACCTCCCGCTGATTGCTCTCGGCGGGCGCCTGTACGACGGTGGCGATGGGCGGCAGGCGAACGAAATCATCGTCGTCGAGAAAGGTGATTTCGCCCGGCCGATAAGCATTGTCGGCGACCGACGACGCAAGGTGAAAACGTACCGGCTGCCCGAGGCGCAGGCTGAAGATGCGTTCGGGCAGCCGGATTTCGTGGCCTTCTTCCGTACCACGCGGCAGCAGGCAGATGCCGCGCCGCTGCTGTCCCTGATCATCGAGAAGCAGAAAGTAACTGCGAGCCGATCCGCCACCGATTCGCCGCCCCTGTCCCTGGCGGATCAGCGCGTAGGCCACCGCACCGCGGGCCACGGCGACGTCAGGGTTATCATTGTGCAGCAGGCGCAGCGCTGCACCTCGCCAGTCGCCGAGGGTGTACTGCAGACGTTCGGCAAGGGCATCGGCACGGAAAACGCCGCCGTTGAACAGCAGCGTGTCCGGTACCGGCAGTCCTGGTTCGCCGCCTGGGCCGGTGGCGTCGCCGAGTGCCTGGCGCGCGGCCTGCGCGTGTCGTCTGAGGAAAGCGGCGACGTGGCGCGTAATCGCCGGGTCAGCGGGGTAGGGCAGCCCGAACTCGACAATCGCGGCGCGCCGCTGCTGAACGGGTGCATCGGGCGGCACGCGCGGGAAGAAGCCGTCGACGATCACCTGCAGGACTTCATCGCGCTTCAGTTCGACCGTGCGCGCGCCGCCGATCAGCCGCGAACCGCCACCGAGCAGCGTCAGTTGGACCGTCTCGGGGGCGTCGGCGGCCAGGAGCTGTTCCTTGGCCACCCGGCAACGAGCGGTCAGTTGTGAAAAGCGCGGCGCTGACAGGCGACCTTCGCTGGCCGGCAAGCGCGATTCGACGAGGTGCGCGAGCGCGAGATCCATATTGTCGCCACCGAGCATCAGGTGGTCGCCGACGCCAATGCGGGTGAGTACCGGCTCGCCGTCCTGGATCGCCACCTGGATCAGCGTCAGATCGGTGGTGCCGCCGCCGACGTCGCAGACCATGAGCAGCCGCGTTGCCGCGAGTTCATCGGCCAGGCTCTGCTGGTGACGGAACAGCCAGTCGTAGAAAGCCGCTTGTGGTTCCTCGAGCAGCCGCAGATTGGCCAGGCCGGCTTGCCGAGCGGCTTCGATGGTCAGCGCGCGCGCGCCTTCGTCAAAGGAAGCGGGGACGGTCAGGATCACCTGTTGCTGTTCGAGGGGCGCTTTTGGAAAACGGTGCTGCCAGGCAGCGCGGACATGCGCGAGATAGCTCGCACTGGCCATCACCGGCGAGACCTTGGTGACCTCCTCTTCGGCGCCCCAAGGCAGAATCGGCGCCAGGCGATCGACCGCGGCGTGCGACAGCCAGCTCTTGGCGCTGGCGACCAGCCGCCCGGGAACCTGCGCCCCGAGATCGAGCGCCAGGCGGCCGGTGACCAGCGGCGCGTCGCCTTCCTCGGTCACCCATGGCAGTTGCAGATCACCCGGGCTGATCTCCCCGGCGGCCGGATGAAAACGCACCGACGGCAGCAACGGCCGTGCAGCCACCTGGCCAGGACCGACCAGTTGCTCGATTTCAAACAGCTCGACTTGTCTCCTGCCGGGCGCGCTGTAAGCGACAACCGTATTGCTGGTTCCCAGATCGATTCCGACGATGTATGGTTTTTTCATGGTCTCTAGGGCTTCTCTCAGGGCAGCACCCTGCCGTCGCGACTGATCACCCGCTGGTGGCTGTAATCGGCGGCCGCCGGTCGGCTGACGGTACCACGTGCCAGCAGGTAATCGACGAAGGTTTGCGTGTAGTTGAGATAGGTGTTCACGCTGTGGCCGGTCTGATGGATCCTGCCGAGCGTCGTATAACCGTCGCTGCCGGTCGCGAGGTAATCGCTGGTCACCAGGGTATAACTGCCGTGTGGATCGATTGCCTGCCAGATTTCGCTGCCCTTGCGCCGAACCTCGATGGCGCTGAAGCGGCGGCCACGCGGCTGCGACAGATCGAGCTGCCAGCGCAGGCCGGCGGCGTAGGGGTGGGAGCCGTCCGACCCGCCCCGATCGAGGTAGTTGCCGACGGCATCTTCGAGCACCTCCACGATCTGGCTGCCACTGAGCTGCAGTTCGAAAAGCACGTTGCTGTAAGGCAGCACCGTGTACGCGGTGTTGAAACTGACTTCGCCCTGCGGCAGCGCGCTACGGATGCCGCCGCCGTTCTGCAGGGCGATGTCGGCGAGCCTGCTCGCCTGTCGGTAAGCGATGGCGACGGCTTGTGCGATGTCGCTGCCGCGGGCCAGGGTGTTGGCCTGTTCGCAGCCGGCAACGCCACTGCTGCGGTTGGTCGATTCGCCGGGTACGCGCACCAGGCACAGCGATTCGCTGGCGATGCCGATCTGCTGCTTTTTCAGGTCTTCGAGGCGACCGGCAAAGCGGGCGAGGGTGGCCTGTGCGGGTGGGTCGGCAGTGACCACGCGTGCACTGCCGGCTCTCTGCAACGTGTTGACGATGCGCGTGCGCGTGGCCGCGTCGACGGCGACGAAAGTGCCGCTGGCATCCTTCTGCCGAAAATCGTCTCCGATCGGCAGGGTCACCTCGCCGCGGCAGCTCTCGACGCGGCCATGCGCATCGAAGCGAACCTGCAGCAGGCCGAAAGCCTTGGCGTATTCCCAGGCCTGGCCGATACAGACGGGGTCGCCGTCGCGGTTGCGGACGACCGTCGGGTAGGGGCCGGACGAAGCGTCGATTCCGATCGCCGAAAAATCGCCGAGCAGGGTATGCGAGTCGCCACCGATGATCACGTCCACGTCACTGAGCTGCGCGGCCATTGCCACATCGGCTGCGTAGCCCTGGTGGGTAAGCAGAATGATGTGGCGGATGCCCTGCGCGCGCAGTCGTTCGATGTATTTCTGCGCACTGGCGACCTCGTCTGCGAAGCGCGTGCTCGCTAGCGGTCGCGAGGAATTCATCGTCTTGCCGCGCACTTCGATGCCGATGATGCCGACGGTGACGTTGCCGAATGACTTGAGCAGATAGGGGTGCAGATAATCATTGGCGGCGACCGGCGCGAGCGGGGTGCCGATCGCCGCTTCGACATTGGCGGCGAGAACGGTGGTCCGGCAGGGGCCGCTGCGCAAGTCATCGAGAAAGCGCTGCAGGCCGAGGTCGCCTTCGTCGAACTCGTGGTTGCCGAGTTCGAAAGCGTCGAAGCAGACGCTGTTCATCAGCGCCGCGTCGGCCTCCCCCTGGTAGAGGGTATGGTAGAGGGTGCCGGTGATCGCATCGCCGGCATGCAGTTTCAACAGGTTCGGCAGACCCTGGCTGGCTTTGAACAGCGTCGTCAGACGAGGGAAACCGCCGGCCTCGACGCGTGTCGGAACCCCATTGATGCTGATCTCGAAGTCGGGAGTGGCTTCGAGGTGCGAATGGTGGTCATTGATGTGCGCGATGTGGATTTCGAGGGCGCTCGCCGGGAGCGGGGCGGGGAGCGGCGCGGTCTGGCAGGCGCTTAAGAAAAGTGCCAGGGCGAGCAGGCTGGCCGAGCAGGAGATCAGCATTGGGCGCATGCGGGCGGCTCCGGGAGCAGGTTGAGCGAGTTGGCGAGTGTCGCATACACCGGCGCACCGCAGCAATGCGCTAGTCGTCGCCTCGTCGCCTCGTCGCCAGATGGGCTGGCAGCAGGGGTCATGCGCTGCCTTTGAGAATGCCTTCGGAACTGCTAGACTGGTTTTGGTCTGCCAACGAGGGCAGCCATCAATCATTGTTTTCGGCGCCAGCATGCGCCGCTTTTTCAGGAGTGAAGGACATGGGTTTTTTTGATTTCGTCAAGGAAGCAGGCGAGAAGCTTTTTCATGCCAAGGATACCGAAGCGGCGTCGGCCGAACTGGCCAGTGCGCCCGATGACGAGGCGGCCAAGGCGCGCCTCGACGAGCTGAACCGTACCGCAGCGGACGCGATCGAGGCCTACATCAACACCCAGAACCTGCCGGTGACCGGCCTGACGGTGACTTTTGACGGCGCAAGCGGAACGGCGACGGTCTTCGGAGTCGCCGGCGACCAGGCCAGCAAGGAGAAAATCCTCCTCTGCTGCGGCAACGTCACCGGTGTATCGCAGGTCAACGACATGCTGTCGGTCGATCAGAGCGAACC
>DIME01000039.1:0-4548 GCA_002425405.1 Candidatus Accumulibacter vicinus | reverse complement strand
GCCAACAAGTACCCGCTGATCTTCGAAGCCAACAAGCCGATGTTGACTCACCCGGACAAAATCTATCCCGGCCAGGTGCTGCGCATTCCGTCGGAGTAATTTCAGATAGCCTGACTACTAGGGCAGAGCGTGCAGTCCTTGATAACCGACATAGAAGCCGACCAGCAGGATCAGCATGCCCGAGAAGTAGGGTGCCTTGCGGGCGAACTCCCCGAAGCCGCTCCAGCGCGTGGCAACATGTTTCACACTCAAGGCTGCCAGGGCGCCTGACGCCACCATCGTCAGCGCCAGCCCGATGCTGAAGCACATGACCAGGGCCGCTCCGAGTGCGACCTCTTTCAGTTGCAGGCACAGCAACAGCACGGTGATCGAGGCAGGACAAGGGATCAGCCCGCCAGTCAGTCCAAAGACGATGATCTGGCCGGTCGTCACTTCCCGGTTGGCGAAGCGGCGGCGGATGTCATTGGCGTGGGCCAGTTCATGTGGGTCCTGATAGCCCGGTGCCGAGACATCCAGCCCCTCGTAGTCCTGGATCGCATGATGGTGGTCGTGCTCGTACTCGACATCATAGTCGTGGCTGTGATGCGCATGCCCGAGGCGAAGGCGGGCAACGAATTCGTGCGGCTCCGGAATCTCCTGCTCGGACTCGACGAATCCGTCGCGCTGCACGAAGGTGAAGGCCTGGCGACTGCCGTCGGCACGTTCCGTTTCGACCCTCACCTGGTCGGCTGCCCAGACCTGACCGAACCGGCTCTCGGTGAACAACCGGAAGCGCGGCGGCACACCCTCCTCAAACACTTCCAGCCGAACTACCCCGTGGCCGGTGTCGATGCGCCGGGTTTCGTCATGGTGGTGACCATGCCCATCGTGGTCGTGTGCCGCGTGCTGCTGCCGCCAGGTTCGCCACATCATCCACAGCGCAACGCCGACAATGAGCACGGCGGATGCTAGCTGGAAGTAGGATTCAGTCACCTCGGCGTTCCAGCGACGCCCGAAATACAAGCCTGCCAGCGCGACTGCCCACACCACGGCGGTATGAGAAATCGTTGCCGACAACCCCAGCAGAACGGCCTGGGTTACCGTGCCGCGAATGGCGACGATGAAGGCCGCCATCATGGTCTTGGAATGGCCGGGTTCGAGACCGTGCAGCGCTCCGAGCAGGATGGCGCTGGGAACGAACAGCCAGGCATTGCCCTGCTGCAACAGGGCAGAAAACTCGGTCATCAGCTTCCCTTACAGGTACTTGGTAATGGCCTTGAACTCGCGGATGGTATCGTCAGCGCTTTGGGTGCCTTCGCGGACAACCTGTTCAAGACAATGGTCGATGTGGTCATGCACCAGGGTTTTTTTGGCACTGCTAATCGCACTCTCGACTGCCTGGAGCTGTTGCGCGACATCCAGACAAGGGCGCTGCCCTTCGAGCATGGTGATGATGCTCTTGAGATGGCCTTCGGCCCGCTTGAGCCGCTTGATGATTTCGGGGTGTGAGGTGTGTGTCGTCATGGCCATATCTTATCCTATCCTGGGGGATAGGATAAGATATCCGGTAACGCTTTTGCAGTTTCTTCGGGCTAAGGCAGCAGCACCGGTATGAATTCTCCTGCGTACCATCGTGATGTCAGCTCCGCGCCGCGGCAAGAGCAGGCGCGGTACTCCGCGTCTGCATGGCACTGCGCGCCGCGCAGCGGCCACCGCCCGATGTTCAGTGATTGAAGCGCAGCACGAGGCTGGCGGCGCCGAGCGCCTTGCCGCCCTTGAGCGCATCGAGCACGGCGGCCTTGTCGAGCCCGGGCGGCAGCGCCTCGGCTTCGAGCGAGGTGGCGATTAGTGTGTAGACGTAGTGCTGCGGCGCGTTACCGCGCGGTGGGCAGGGGCCGAGGTAGGGCATGCCAAGCGAGTTCTTGCCGACCGTGAAGGCGGCCGGCGCCGCGAGGGCCGCGCCCTCGGGCAAGCCGGATGCATTGGCGCTGATGCCGTAGCCGACCCAGTGGTTCACCCCGAGCCCGACACGGCCGGCCTGGTCGTCCATCAGGATCACGAAGCTGCGCGTGGCCGATGGCGCGCGTGCCCAGGCCAAAGCGGGCGAGATGTTTTCCCCGGGACAGTTGGTGTTCGCCGGATTCTTGCCGCCGTATTTGGTGTCTAGCAAAGCATTGTCGACGCGGCCGGGCGACCATAGACTGAAGCCCTTGTGTCCCGGGTCGCCGCCCGATGGCGGAGTCGCACATGCCGTAGCAAGCACAGCGATCGCCGTGAGCAACAAGCCGCGCAAAGTGAGGGATAGATTCATCGTGATCTCCTTCTGAGAAGTTCGTCGTTCAATGGCTTCCAGCAGGCTACAACTGGAAAAAATAGCTGTTTTGACCGCAAATATTTCTGGAGCAGAAACGCTCATAAATCTAACGTTGTGCATGAGCCGCCGTCGGAGCGCGCAGCGCGGAGGGTACCCACCAGCACCGCTGGTGGGCGGTCGGCTCGATGGACTGGTGAGAGCGCATGGGCCCACCGCAGCCCGAATGGCAGCTCGCGCGGACCGAACAGAAAGTGCAACACTCGGCGGACATGGGTACCCCTGAGCTTGGAAGACGCGTGCAGAAGCGGTGGGCGCATAATCGCGCGAGACTGACGCACCACTCAAGCTGAAGAAGATTGCGAGCACCAATAGGCCCACCCGCCGAAAGTTGCCCGATAGCGGCGTCACATTCAGCATCAGAGATCACCGGGGTGGTAATCAGGTAGCCGGCAGAGTCGAATGCGGGATTCATGCAATGCGCTCTAACGTCGGGTAAGCCGGACACGGTTGCCCGCGCCCAGCCCCCCTAAGAACCGTGCTTGCGCCTTTCAGCACACACGGCTCAAGCTTGATTGGCGGGTTAGCGTGCATCTTCGAGTGCGCCCGCCAGTTCTATCGTAAGAAGAGCTGCGGAAATCTCTTTGCATCCGCTCGCATTTTGCCCGGCCCACAAGGGCGAGAACTCACCGCTGCCCAGGCTTTCAGCCTTCACGCGCAAGGGAGCGATGGCTGCAGTCGCTAGAGGAAAAGCCGGGGCGGCGGGGCTCATGGGCCCAATTTCGCGCATCAGGCGGTTCACAATGCCGCGAGCGGGCCGTCCGGTGAACAGGTTGGTGAGCGCCGTGACGCGAGCGGCGTCGCTTTTCAGGGCCGCACGATGCACCGCGCTCGTGGTGGCTTCGGCGCACAACATATAGGCTGTCCCGATCTGCACCCCGGCAGCGCCGAGCGCCATGGCTGCCGCGACACCCTTGGCGTCCGCGATGCCGCCGGCGGCGATGACCGGGATCTTCACCGCCCGAACGATCTGCGGCACCAATGCGAACGTGCCGACCTGCGTGTTGAGATCCTCCGACAGAAAGTGACCGCGATGCCCGCCCGCTTCGAGCCCTTGCGCGACGACGGCATCAACTCCACGCGCTTCCAGCCAGAGCGCTTCGTCAACAGTTGTTGCAGAAGAAAGAATTTTCGCGCCCCACCTGCGTACCCGCTCCAGCAGTTCGGGTGCGGGCAGGCCGAAATGAAAACTCACGACGGCGGGCTTGAATTCCTCCAGCACGTCGGCGGCTGCGGCGCTGAAGGGCACGCGGCCCGGCCCCGCGGGAATGGCGCTCGCGTCGATTCCGAATTCGCGGAAGTAAGGAGAAAGCAACTGTCTCCACATCGCTTCGCGCCTGGCGTCGGGCTCGGGCTGCGCGTGACAGAAGAAATTGACGTTGTAAGGTCTGGTGGTTTGCCCTCGGATCGTCGTTAGTTCCTGGCGCATGGCTTCCACACCGAGCATGGCGCAGGGGAGCGAGCCAAGCCCGCCCGCGTTAGAAACCGCAACGGCTAAGGCGCTACCCTGCGCCCCCGCCATCGGGGCTTGAATGATCGGGATCTCTATGCGAAGGAGTTTCTGCAAGATCATCTGCGCACCTCCTGCGAAAACGGTATGCGCCGCACGCTAACGCCGAAGCTCAGTCGCGTATTTGACGCAGCGAAGCGGTGGCAAATACGTCGGCTACAGTGCCTTGTTGGGCCTAAGCCGGACGTTTGCCAGCTTTTGCTTCAGCAACAGTGACATCTGTTGGTTGAACATGTGTCGGGTCCCAGCCTACCTTAACCGGCGCAGACCAGTCTTTATTTGCAATGGCGGTATTTATGCCTGGAATAAGCTTGGCAGGAACCCCCCAACGAATGCCTGTTACTAAACCGGCTTTCTCGGCAGCGGCCGCCAGTTGTAGAAGATAGGGCTTTCCAGGGTTTACCGGAGAATCATCGTCGAGGAGATCAACCGCGAGCGACTCGGGGGTGCCAGTGGAACTCGTGACGTTATGAAACCCATAGAGAAGTTTTGAGTGCCCGCTGTCGTAAGCCTTCTTTTGATCAGCAGGCGAACGCCACGCATCTTGTATGCGAGGACGCAGCCCAGCCGCTTCAAGTGTGGAGATGACGTTTTTGAGTCTGGTGCGAAAGGTCGGATACAACTCTTTAAGCCGATCTTCGTTCCGCTTTTTTCGATCTGCCTCGTTCATGGCTCACTCCTTTGTGTT
>DIME01000086.1 GCA_002425405.1 Candidatus Accumulibacter vicinus | reverse complement strand
TGGCTGGGGGAAGATCCGTCTGAGCGCATTCAGTTCGGCAACCAGCGCCTCGGCCGCTGCCGAAGCCTGGCGGTAGTGCACCATGATATTGGCTCCGGTTGCGTGCATTTCGCGCGCGATGACACTGCCCACCCGCTTGGCGGCGCCGGTTACCAAGATCGTTTTTCCGCTCATCCCCTACACACCCATCCCCATGCTATCCCAACGATCAGGAAAGCAACCAGGGGTTGATTCTAGCGGATTCTTGCCACCGCCTTCCGAAAAACGCTCCTTTCCTTCGGCGCCGCGGTAAACTGTGAAAAAACTGACATCGGGAGATCATTGATGAGCCATCTGGACACCCCACTCGACGCCGACGATCTGATGATGATGAGCGAGCGCATCGCCAAACTCCCGGCCGCTGAAGCAGAATGGGTCAGCGTCCTGCTGCAGGAATTACTGCGCACGCGCGCGCGCGAAGCCGAATTGCTGGCTGGGGAAGCAACACTCCGGCGTGAAACCGAAGCACATAGCGCCGAGCTTGACGATCACCTGGCACAGCTCGCTCTCGACACCGCCGAATGGTTGAAAACGCTGTGGAATGTCGGCTACATGGGAGCGGGCAACTTTCGTACCGACCCACGCTCGACATTTCCGTCGATTGACCTCGAAGACATTCGGAAATCCTCGCTCTTCGCCCGTATTCGCCAGGGCAAGCACGCCCTTCCGTTTGCACCGCCAACCCGGCAAGGCCTGCCCTGGCACGAACTGCTCGAAGGCCGGGCGGAACAAACCCACACCGTTAACGCCGAGGTCATTCGTGATGAAGCGGACCTCCCGATCGAGGCGATCATCGAAGGTTGTGCCGAGTGGCAGATCATCGACGAAGACGCCGAGCAGCAGGAATTCATCGTTCAGTACCAGGGCAAGGGACCGCGGTACCGGCTGCGGCTGACAGACGCGACTGCCCGACTGCATCGCGAACAGCCAAGTATGACACGCAAAATCCACCTGCAAGGGCACGGTGGTTTCCACAGCTACACTCTCGAATGGCCCGAAGCCGACGACCGCAAGCAGTTCGTACCCTTGCGCGCAGCCACTTGGGCGCGTGCGGAATCGGAGGCGGAGCACTGGCTGGCGACGACGCATCCCGAAATGTACGGTCAGGTCCGCTTCGAAGTGTGCGAACAGTGAGGCATTGACTACCCGGATCGCAGCCTCGCTGCCCATCCCGACGGCCGAGGCACTGGCCTGCAGCGCGGTGCTCAGCCGCGACATTACGGCGCGAATCGAAGCCGCAGGGGGCTGGGTCGGCTTTGATGACTTCATGAACCTCGCGCTCTACTCGCCGGGCCGGGGCTATTATGCGGGAGGCGCGTACAAGTTTGGCGCCGGCGGAGATTTTCTGACCGCACCCGAAATCAGCGCGACCTTCGCTCAGACCCTGGCTGCGCAGGTCGCGCAACTGCTTGACCTGACTTCTCCGCACATCGTCGAGGTCGGCGCCGGCAGCGGGCAGCTCGCCGCCGACCTGTTGCTCGAACTCGCGCAGCGCGGTCAGCTCCCCAAGCGTTACGAGATCCTCGAAGTGTCCGGTGAATTGCGCGCCCGCCAGCGCAAAACGATTGGTCAGCGTGCGCCGCATTACCTGCACTGCGTACACTGGCTTGACTATCTGCCCGAGCATTTCGACGGCCTGGTGCTGGCCAACGAAGTGCTTGATGCGATGCCGGTCCATCTCGTGACCTGGACCGCAGAGGCCATTGCCGAGCGCGGCGTCGCGGTCAACGATGGACAGTTCATCTGGCGCGATCGCCGAGCGGGTGGCCGGTTGCTCGAACATGCACAGGCACTGGCCGAAGAATGTGCGATCGCACCCGGCTATCTGAGTGAAATCGCACTGCTGGCGCCGGCCTGGGTGGCGCAATGGGCAGCGATCCTGGGACGCGGTGCGCTGCTCCTGATCGACTATGGCTTTCCGCGGCGCGAGTATTACCACCCGCAGCGCGATGCCGGCACGCTGATGTGCCATTACCGCCACCACGCGCACGGCGAGCCCTTCTACCTGCCGGGCTTGCAGGACATCACAGCGCATATCGATTTTACCGCCATCGTCGAAGCCGGCTGCAAGGCCGGACTGGATTTGCTGGGCTACACCACGCAGTCGAGCTTTCTCTTCAACTGCGGCCTGACCGAAATTCTGGCAAGAACGCCGGTGAGCGACCCCATGCGCTACCTGCCGCTCGCCAACGCGGCGCAGAAACTGGTCTCCCCAGCGGAAATGGGAGAGCTTTTCAAGGTGCTCGCCCTCGGCAAGGGCATCAGCGAACCCCTGCTCGGCTTTGTCAACAGCGACCGTAGCGCGACCCTCTAGAGGTTTGCCGGCAATCGCCGAGCGAATCCAATCACAGCGTTCGGCAAACCAACCCCTGGGCCTGGCCGGCATCGGCCATCTCAGCCGCCGGCCTTGCCGTGAGCGAGTTCCCAGACCGGGATGGTGACCCGGACAAGCTGCTCGATCTCGCTCTGCCAGGTGATCACCTGACGCCTGAGCTGCTCGAGCTGCGGTTCGAGGAGATCGAAGTGCTGGGCCGAGAGCGTCAGCAAGTGGCCGCGACGCGACAGCGCTTCGGCTTCGATGTCGCGTAGCGCGAGCACCTGCGGCGCGATCTTGAACAGCAGCAGCGATGCAAGCAGGTCATCACGGCAGGGCACAAAGCGACCGGCCAGAACGTCGAGAGCGTCGAGCGTCGGTGCCACCTGCGCGAGAATCAGCTCGAGTGCGGGTTTCAACGATCCCGGCGAGTTGCGTTTGAAGATTTTCCATAGACCCGCAGCACCCATCGCCCGGTTGCACCGTTCGATCAGATCGCCAACGTTCCAGTTCACGACCACTGCGGTCAGTCGCTGCAGTTCGATGGTCATCGCTTCGATGCGGCGCAGCAAAGGATTCCCCCAGGCGGCAAGGTTTGCGACTTCGACCGGCAACAACTCGCGAATCGCCTGGTCGAGCGACTCGAGCTGCCTGGCGGATATCGCCGGCAAGGCTTCAATGGCCTGGCGTTTCAGCCGTTCGAGGTCGGAGCCCCGACCCTCGTCAAAGAGCAGCGACGCGGGCGTGTACGCCGGCACGGCGGCCGCAGGCGGTGCCCGCTCCGGCAACAGCATCGCCTGGACCGGTACTGGCGTAGACATGGGTAGTGGTGAGGAGAAAGCTACGCGCTCGGGCAGCTTCAATGGCGCGATACGAGCCGTGACCCGTTGCAGCGGCTGTGCCGGCGGCAGGTCGAGCGGTTGCACCTGACGCGCGGGCAGCGATGCCCCTGGCTCAGCCGGTCGAGGCGCCGCTTCGGCCGGATCCGACGCAAACTGCGGACAAACAGGCCCTACGGACGCCGCCGCGGTATCCTGGAACAGCGGCCGAACCCGTGAATCAGGCTTCGAGGCCATAACCCCGCACGAAGTCGAGCAGGTCACGCTGATAGCCTGCACCAACCGCCTGAAACTGCCACTCATTGCCGGCCCTGAACAACGAGCCGATCTGGACGGCGGTCTGCCCGGCGAACTCCTCGTCGAGATCGTATTCGGCGAGAACCTCGCCAGTCTCGTCGTTGTAGACCTTCAGATAGGCGTTCTGAACCATCCCGAAGTGCTGCCGGCGGGCAAGCGCCTCGTGCATCGTGACAATGAAAGAAACCTCAACCGCATCGGCAGGAGCGACGGCAAGGTCGATCCTCAGCGTCTCGTCATCACCTTCACCGACCCCGGTACGGTTGTCACCGGTATGCGTGACAAATCCCTCGGGGCTTTGCAGATTGTTGAAAAAGACGAAGTGCCCATCGGACAGACAGACCGGTGCGTCACCGACCGTCTTGAGGACGAAGGCGCAGACGTCGAGGTCACACTGCCCGAGAACCCGCGTGATGTCCCAGCCGATTCCGACCCGAACGATGCGCAGCTTCGGCGCGGCTTTGGTCAGGTTGATCCCCTCCCCTTTCTTCAGATTGACGGCCATGTAAAACTCCTTTGCTCGAAATGAAACGAATAGGCGAATCGCTGCTGGATGCCTTGCCTGACGTTCGCCGCGGCCTGCGGATCAGAGCTTGCGCAGCCAGTCGCACAGTTCGGTGGTCAGCAGCGCTTCGTAGATCGCCTCGTCGCTGATCTTGAGATTCGGAAAGTGGCAAAAGCCGGCATTGGGCAGATCGTCGGCCATTTTCTTGATGAAACGGAAATCGGTATCGGTACCGATGCCGACCAGCTGCCAGTAAATCCGGTACTGACGTGCCTCGCGCAGGATCTTCTCAGCCTCGGCTTCATCGTTGTTGTCGCCGTCGGTGATGAACAAACATAGCGCCGGGATATGCGTATCTCTGGGCGCGTGCTGCTCGGTTTTCTTGAACATGCCGAGAAAACCGCTCGAAGTGACGACGCGTTCGCCGCGAAAGTAGGTGTCGAGGACCGCATTCATCACCGGCGCGTAGTTGGTCCCTCCCCACTTGTTCACGTTCGGGTTGTCGAGGATTGCCTTCTTGACGTAGTTGCCAAAATCGGCGGCTTGCGCGACCGGCGGTGTCGAGTATTTCTGGTTGAAGGTCCACACCTCCATTTCGCCGTTGTCGTCGAAGGTACCGGCGATGGCGAGCAGGCGGTCAACCGTTGCCTGAACGAGACCGTCCTGGTACTCGTTGTGCATCGAACCGGAAATATCGATGCAGAGCCCCACCCGGCAACGTGGCGGCTGTGGCAGCGCACGCTTCTCGAGGACGATTCGGGTCTTCTTCTTGAGGTCGATCAGCGACATGACGAATCCTTTCTAGCGGGTTTTCTGGAAGCCGGCAATCAGTTCTTCGCGCAAGGCACCGAGCTTGGCATCGGTCTGCGCCCTTGCCGCTGCGGCCTCCTCGTTGATCTTCTGCACGTCCTCGAAAGCGCCGAGCAACTGCTTCTGCACATGTTCGAGGGTTTCCATCTCGACCAGTGCCCGCTGATTGGCGCGCGCGATCTCGGTGGTATTCTGGCGCAGCAGGTCGGCGTTGCGGCGCAAGGCCGCGTTGGTCGCATCGTCGACCGCGGTCACCAGTTCGGCCGACTTCGCCTGCTCCTGCAGCAGAATATGCAGCGAGAACTGTTTCTTCCAGGCGGGAATCGTCACCGCGACGATATCCTGGAACTTCGCGATCAGCATCCGCGAATTGTTCTGCAACAGCCTGATCTCCGGAGCAGTCTGCATGGCGATCATCTGTGCGCGCTTCAGATCGTCGATCCGCTTTTCGAGCCGCACGGCAAGCTGACGGCGATCGGCGATGGCCTGTGCCTGCATCGGGTCGCTCGTCTCGGGGGTGCCTGTCAGTTCCTCGTGCAGCGCGGCCAGCAACCCCTGCCCCTGAATGACGGCCTCGCCGAGCGCCCTGTACTCCTCACCGTTGGCAACATACATTTCGTCCAGCTCGCGAATCCGCTGCTCATAGGTACGTGCCGAACGTTCGAGTTCGCCGACGAGTGCGTCAAGCTGGCCGGATACCGACTGGAACTGCGACCTGACCTGTTCCTTGGCCGAAATGAAGAACCCCTTGAGCTTGCCAAGCAGCGACTTGTCGAAGAGGAGCTTGGGGTCGAGTTGCTGAGCCGTCGCGACGAGTTGGCTCAGAGAGACGCCGAACTGGTCGGCACCAGTCCCGCGCACCATGCCGAGCAGTTGCTCGGAAATCGCCGCCACCCGTCGGGTGGATTTGTCGCCGAGCGCCGTAAGGTCGGACTCGCTGACGGTCACCCTGGCTGACGGCGCACTCAGGTTTGCCGCCAGCGGCATCACCGCACGCGTCGGTACAGGCACCGGAGGATTGACCGGCAAGGGTTCCGTAGCCGGTAGAAACTCCGCCGTCGGACTGGCCAGCGGGGTGGACTTGTTGGCGGGGGCAGCATCGGCAAACAGTGGTTTCATGGCAACTCCCGGGAAAGAGGGGTTGATCGGTAGCGTCCGACTGAAATCTTCGACAATTTCGCACATTTGGCATGCCGCAGTATAAGGTGCGGACCGCGCAGGGAAAAGAGGGAGGGAGGAGATACGCTCTGCGAAAGGGTCAGATACCGTCGCCGATGGCCTCCCCAGCGACCCACAAGCAGGCTATCCTATTGGATCCCCAAAAAAGGCACGGCGCACAGGAACGGCAACCCTGGCGTACGACGAGGTCACCAACGCAGCGACAATGAGGAGAAACAATGACCAAACAGATAGTTGTTTGCATGGATGGCACCTGGAACGACCCTATCGAACAAACCAATGTGTATCGCCTGTTCGAGACGCTGCCCGGCAAGGAACAGTTTGTCGAAGAACAAGGGCCGATCCGTTCCCATCTCAGCAAACGCAATGAGGAGCTCGCCGCCTTTTATCTGAAAAGTGTCGGCAACGGCGGACGCACGCAGAGTCTCCTGGGCAGCACGCAGGGAATCGGCCTGCACGATTGCATGATCGACGCCTATGTCCTGGTCTCGCAGGTGTACCAGAGCGGTGACAAGATCTGGCTGTTCGGTTTCTCGCGTGGTGCCTGGGCAGCCCGCAGCCTGGGCGCCTTCATCGCTCGCACCGGCCTGATCTGGGCAGCCGATGCCTTCGACGACAACGCCGCCGACATGGCCGAAAACATCTGGCTGGCCTACAAGGAAGGTCGTGGCATGAAGCGCGGTGGGCGTTTCTGGAAACACCACGACAAGATGCCGATCCGGATGATCGGTGTCTGGGACACCGTTGGCGAATTCGGCGTCCCACAGTTCAGCGGCCTGCACATGTTCGACCGCGACGAACTGCGTTTCATGAAGTTCACCGACCGCGAACTGAGCAGGCATGTCGAGTACGGTCGCCAGGCCTTGGCGGTGGATGAAGAACGGGCCGACTTCCGGCCGACGCTATGGAACGAGCGCGAGGGCATCAAGCAGGTCTGGTTTGCCGGTGTGCATGCGGACATTGGTGGCGGCTATGAACACTGCGGCCTCTCGGACATCGCGCTCGAATGGATGATCAACGAGGTCAACGACCTTGACGCCGGCCTGCGGCTGTTGCCTGCACAACTCACTGAGCCCCTGGCGCCGAACGCCCTGGAGGACCGGCACGACGAAACGCACAACCTGGTCTGGCGGTCACGCCCACATGGCGAGCGGAAGATTCCTGATGATGCCGAACTGCACCCCAGCGTGCTGTTGCGGTTGCAGGAGCGCGCCGACTATCGCCCCAAGGCACTTGAGGACGTTTCTGCCAGCAGCACGTTCTACCGGACGGACGAAGCGCCCCCCGAGGAACAGTTGCAACCGGAACGTGAACCCCTCCCTTTCCGCAAACTTCCAATTGACGGCTCGACACGCTTTCCGGCCTATGCGCATAAATGGTGGAACGCCTCGGGGATCGAAGTCGATGTCGGCGAGAAATACCGCATTGAAGCCAGCGGAGCGTGGATCGACAAAGGCACGCCCGCAGGTGCCGACGGCTACGAATCCACCACCTGGTTCATGGATCTTGCGAAGGGCAGCCGCCGCCTGGAAGAACGCCCGTGGTTCTCGCTGGTGGCCGCCATCCATCCGCGACCCGATCTGGAAGCGAACAACCCTGACTCGGAAAACGTGCTCACCGGACTGGTCGAAAGCGCCATCAACGGCGTCGCGCGCATCGACGACGAAAGCAACCTGATGGCCACCCCGAATGCTTGCGAAATCGAAATCGGCGAAGCCGGTTTCCTGTACTTCTTCGCCAACGACTCCCCGTTTTCCTATGGCAACAACAGCGGGTTCCTCACCATCGAAGTCACCCGCATCCCCTGGTCGCCTGAAGAAGACCAGAAACCCCTGTCGACGCCACAGCCGCTCCCCGGCAGCCTGGACGTCAAGCTGTACTACGCCCCCGGCGCCTGCTCGCTGGCCGCGCACATCGCTCTGCGTGAATGCGGCCTCGACTTCGAACTGGTGCGCGTCGATATCCGCCAGCACCAGCTGGCCGACGGCAGCGACTTCAACGCCATCAACCCCAAGGGCTACGTGCCGGTGCTCGAAATCGGCGATGGCGTCCGTCTCACCGAAGTTTCGGCCATCGTTCAGTACATTGCCGACCGCATTCCGGAGAGCGGACTGGCGCCACGGCCTTACACGCTCGAACGTTATCAGTTGCAGGAATGGCTGGCCTTCATCAGTGCCGAGCTACACAAGACTTTCACACCACTGTTCAAGCCGGATACCCCTGAGGATTACAGGCTCTGCCTCCAGGAAAACATCGCCACCCGCCTGGGCTACGTCGACGCCCGCCTTGCGGGCAGGCATTACCTCCTGGGCAACCAATTCACCGTCGCCGACGCCTACCTGTTTACCGTCCTCACCTGGTGCAATCGAATAGGCATGGAAATCGCGCGCTGGCCGATGCTGCGGACCTTCCAGGAACGCGTCCGGCACCGCCCAAACGTCCGCGAAGCCCTGGAGGCCGAAAACAGCTGAACAGGAACAGAGTCGACGAACGGCAGCCCTGTGAGGGCAGCCGTCTCGACGCGGCGAGCGTCATTCCTTACCGGGGGGCCCATCTGTCGGCGACGATCGCCGGCTGGATCTGCTATATTCCCGACCAGCACGCTGATCCCCTTCAATCTTCCCTTCACCCGCCGACGTTGGCCGGCAGCTTCCTCGCCGGACTTCAACCCAGGCACCAACCAGGAAAACAACCATGGCGATTTCGCTCTATGACGGAAGTGTAAAGAGCTACCTGCAAACGCTGGCAGCGGTCAGCGGCTTTCTGGACCGGGGTCTTGCCTATTGCCGGGAGAAGAATCTCGACCCGGAGGAGATTGTCGAGACTCGCCTGTATCCGGACATGCTGCCGTTTCGCTTCCAGGTCCAGTCTGTCGTTCACCATTCCCTGGGTGCAATCGAGGGCATCAAGAACGGCGTCTTTCGCCCGCCGGCCGACCTCCCGGCACATGACTACCTGGCTTTGCAAGCGCTGATCGTCGGCGCAGGCGACGCGCTCAAGAACCTGATGCCTGCGGCGATCAATGCCTATGAAGGTGGCACGGTGATCTTCGAGTTCCGTAATGCCCGTTTCCCATTCACGACCGAAGAGTTCCTGCTGTCATTTTCTCTGCCGAATTTCCATTTCCACGCCACGACCGCTTACGACATCCTGCGGATAAAGGGTGTTCCATTGGGCAAGCGTGACTACCTGGGGACACTGCGTCTGAAAACCAGCTAGCCGGGCAGGCATGACAGCAGGCCTGCCCCTTACTATGAAAGTTGCGAGCGACTCTCGAATCTCTCCTCCGCGGCATCCGCGCCAGCCGGTCGGCTTGCAGTCAGTCCGCAACCCCGGGCGGCAAGTGGATAGCGTTGCGTCGACGTCGTCAATCAGGCGTTCCCGGCGCCCGGTCAGGCCGGTTCCTGGCAGTGAATTCCGCTGCGCAACGCCGACATGGGAAGGGGTGATATGATCCGGATACCGACCAGGAGACGCAGGAGAAAACAAGCATGCCCAACAAAGCGCTTTTCAGATCTTTCGGACGCTTGACCGCAGCCGCCTTCGTTGTTCTGCTTGCCGGCTGCGCCGGTGGCCCGGTGGGCACCTGGCCCGGCGACGAACAGGCGACGCAGACCGAACAAACGATCCCGGTGCGTATCGGCTATGCATGCTGTAACCTCCATTACAGCGGCGACTGGATCAGCGACTCCAACTACGCGCAGCTTTCCTTCATCCCGGTCGGCACACCGATCACGGTCAAGAAGATAGACCGTTATCGCTATCGCGCCTATGTGGATGTCGCCGGCAAACCCATGCGCATGGGCCTGGATTACGGCCGGGGCCAGGAAACCACCGAGCAATGGATCAACAAGGTGGTCGTTCTCGACGATCCGAGGACGCGCCTGGCCACCTTTCCGCCTGTAATCCGCGAGGCCATCTGGCTTGGTCGCGTCATGCGGGGAATGACCAGGGAACAGGTGATCATGGCTGCCGGCTACCCGCAGAGCGACGAGACACCCTGGCTCGACGTCCTGTACTGGCGCTACTGGTGGGCAAGCGCCGGGCCATATTACGTCTATTGGTCGCGCAACAGGGAGGTTACCAGGATTGAAGGCAGCCCGGAGATCCTGAGCCAGGTGACCTATCGAGGCGAATGATTCGCCGCCATGACCGGGCCATGCCGCCGGGCGTGCGCTTGGTCGATGGCACTGCAAGCAAGAAAGACCTGCACGTCGCAGGCAGTACGGTGTTCTGCGCGATCCCCTGGGAAGATTGTGCGGCGCCCAGCAGGCGCGCTTTTTTCCAGAAACCGAACGGCTTGATCGTGCGCTTTGCAAATATGCCGATCAACACTCGCTGGCGCTGAACCCCCACCAGCGGTTACGGTTCGGTCGCCCGGATGATCCCGGCCAGAGCAGGAGGAAATGTGATGCAGGCTGGCAAGAGGCTGCTCGCCACGGTGCTGGTGCTGGCGCTGTTCGGGGGAGCGCTCTGGTATGCCACGCAGGAACACCAGGCGCAGCAATTGCATCGGTCAGAAGCGCAGGAACGTGGCGCGGTGGACAGCGTGAAGGAAATGAGCGGCCTGGTGTCCGTCGACGTGGAGCCCTTTTTCGCGGATGTCCGGGTACAAAAGATCCTGCGCGAGCGCAAGCTGCCGGTCAAGGTGACCCGGGTCGGCAGCCGCGACATGGCTGCCCAGCTCAGTGCTGCGGCGATGCGTAGTAGTGGTTCGGCGGGCGGGGTGGCCGATTTCTACTTTCCATCCGGTGTGCTGGCGGCGAATCAGATTGCCGACGAGGCCTGGAAGGCTGGCATCAATGCCACCCAGACTTCGCCGTTCAACCTAGAATCCTCTGTTA
>DIME01000106.1:1476-12867 GCA_002425405.1 Candidatus Accumulibacter vicinus | reverse complement strand
CGGCAGTGATGCTGCGCGGCGAACCGGCGGCGATCGAGCACAGCGGCCTGATCTGGTTGCCGGCCAACGATCCGATCCTGCGCGCGCTGGCACTGCCGTCGCTATACGCACTGAGCAATGCCGAGGAGTCTGGCGTGGCGGCCGAACTGGAGCGGCTGCAGCACGCCCTGGCAAACGGATTGCGCCTGTTTCAGGTGCGCGACAAAACGCTGCCGCCAAGGCAGCGCCACGCCTTTGCGCGCCAGGTCATGGGTCCAAGGTGCCTCTGCGAATCAGGAACGGCTGAGAATCTGTACGCTGCGCGCCGCCACCGGGGTGCTGATCTCGCGCGAGTGGGGAGCAAAGGGAGCCTGCGCGCTGCTGTCGCAGATCTGTTGCCAGACCCCTGCCGGCAGCAGGAAGGAGGTCTGGCCATCATCGCGGTTGATCAGGCATAGCAAGGTTTGGCGATCCTGTGCAATGCCCACGGCGGGCCGGTCGGGAGCGAGCTGCAGACCGAAAGCACCCAGTTTTTTCGACTCCCAGTCGGCGTGGCGCATCGGTCTGCCTGCAGGGTGCCACCAGAGCACATCGGGTTGTCCGTCGATAGTCATCTCGCCGGTTAGCCAACGGCGCTGCCGCAGTTGCGGGAAACGTCGGCGCAAACCGATCAGCCCGGCGACAAAGTCGATCAACTCGGCATCGGCGTTCTTCCAGTCGAGCCAGGTCATCGCATTGTCCTGGCAGTAGGCGTTGTTGTTGCCGGCCTGTGTGCGTCCGATTTCGTCGCCACTCTGCAGCATTGGTACGCCCTGGGACAGCATCAGCGTGGCGAGGAGCGCGCGCTGCAGGCGACGGCGCCTTTCGAGTACTGCCGGATCCGTGCTGACCCCTTCTTCACCGCAGTTCGATGAATGGTTATGGCCGTGCCCGTCACGATTGTCCTCGCCATTCAATTCGTTGTGTTTCTTCTGATAGCTGACGAGATCGCGCAAGGTGAAACCGTCATGCGCGGTGATGAAGTTGGTGCCCGCCTGGGGGGCGCGCCCGTTGACACCGAAAACTTCGCGTGACCCGGCGAGCCGTTGTGCCAGCTGTCCGACACCGGCCTGGTGGGTCAGCCAGAAGGCGCGCACGTCGTCGCGGAAGCGGTCGTTCCATTCGCTCCAGCCCGGCAGGAAACGCCCCAGACGGTAACCGTCGGGTCCGATGTCCCAGGGCTCGGCGATCAACTTGACACGCTGCAGCAAGGGGTCCTGCCGCACGGCGGCAAGAAAGGCGCTGTCGCGTGTCAGCGTGGCAGCGAGGTCGAAGCGGAAACCGTCGACGTGCATGACGCCGACCCAGTAGCGAAGCGCATCCATGACCATTTGCAGAACCCGCGGGTGGGCGAGATTCAGGGTGTTCCCGCAGCCGGTGAAGTTTTCGTAGCGGTTGAGATGACCGGGGGGCAACAGGTAGTAGCTCAGGTTGTCGATGCCGCGGAACGAGAGGGTCGGGCCCGCCTCGTCGGTTTCGGCGGTATGGTTGAAGACCACGTCGAGAATGACTTCGAGGCCGGCGGTGTGCAACGCGCGGACCATCGTCTTGAATTCGGCAATCACCGATTGTCCGCCGATCCGCGCTGCATAGCGCGGTTCCGGGGCGAAGAAAGCGAGCGAGTTGTAGCCCCAATAATTGACCAGGCCCTTGTCTGCCAAGTGCTTTTCGTCGAGAAAGTGGCACACCGGCAGCAGGTTGATGGCGGTGACCCCGAGCCGCTGGAAATGTTCGATCATCGTCGGCGCGGCGAGACCGGCGTAGGTTCCGCGCAGCACTTCGGGTACGCCGGGGTGTTGCCGGCTGCAGCCCTTGACATGCGCCTCGTAGAGCACCGTGTCAGCCAGCGCTGTCGCAGGGGGGGCGTCACCTTCCCAGTCAAATGCTTCGTCAACCACACAGGCGGTCAGGCAGTTTTCCTGGTTGCCCTGTGTTCGCCACGAAAAACGGCCGACCACTTCGCGTGCGTAGGGGTCGAGCAGGAGGCGCCGGGAATCGAAGCGGTGGCCTTGCCGATGGCCGTGGTCGTTGGGGTCGGGTGCCTGGGGGCCATGCACCCGGTAAGCGTAGCGCAACCCGGGTCCGGCACCGGGCAGGTAGCCATGCCAGACCTGGTCGCTGCATTCGCGCAGCGGCAGCGTGCGCATCCTGTCCGCGTCGAAGAGGCATAACTCGACGCGCTCGGCGTGCGCCGAAAAGAGTGCGAAGTTGACGCCGTGCCCGTCCCAACTGGCACCGAGCGGCCACGGCCGCCCGGCTTCAAGATCGGCGCGGTCGCTCACGCGATCCATTCGAGGTACAGCGCGGCGAGTGGCGGCAGCGTCAGATTCAGCGACCATTCGCGGCCGTGCGCCGGCACCTGCTCGGCATGGACCGGCTCGAAGCCATTGCCGACGTTGCTGCCGCCGTAATACTCGGAGTCGGTGTTGATCCTTTCGGAATACCTTCCCGGCATCGGTACGCCGATCCGGTAGCCATGCCGAACGACCGGCGTGAAGTTGCCGACGTAGAGGATGGCGCGGGAATGATCGCGCGACCAGCGAACGAAGGCGACCACCGAACACTCGGCATCGTCGGGGGCTACCCATTCGAAACCGGCCGGCTCGAAATCGACCTGGTGCAGCGCCGGATTGCTGCGGTAGATGCTGTTGAGATCGCGGATGAGGGTGCGCACGCCAGCGTGCAGCGGAAAGTCGAGCAGCCCCCAGTCGAGCGAATGATCGTGATTCCACTCGTTCCACTGGCCGATTTCGCCACCCATGAACAGCAGTTTCTTGCCTGGATGCGCCCACATATAACCATACAATGCGCGCAGATTGGCGAACTTCTGCCAGTAGTCGCCAGCCATCTTGCTGATCAGTGAGCCCTTGCCATGCACCACTTCGTCATGCGACAGCGGCAGGATGAAGTTTTCGGTAAAGGCGTACATCATGCCAAAACTGAGCTGATTGTGGTGATAGCGGCGATGCACCGGGTCCTTGGCCATGTAGTCGAGAACGTCGTGCATCCAGCCCATGTTCCACTTGTAGTGGAAGCCGAGTCCACCCATCGAAGGGGGACGGCTGACCATCGGCCAGGCCGTCGATTCCTCGGCGTAGGTGGAAGCGCTCGGGTGCTCCTGGCCGAGAACCTCGTTCATGCGGCGCAGGAAGGCAACGGCCTCGAGGTTCTCGCGGCCACCATGTACGTTCGGCAGCCATTGTCCCTCGTCGCGACTGTAGTCGCGGTAGAGCATCGAGGCGACGGCGTCCACGCGCAAACCGTCGACACCGTAGCGTTCGATCCAGAACAGCGCGTTGCCGATCAGGTAGTTGCTGACTTCGCGGCGGCCAAAGTTGTAGATCAGGGTGCCCCAGTCCTGATGCATGCCCTCGCGCGGGTCGGCGTGCTCGTACAGCGCGGTGCCGTCGAAGCGACCGAGACCGTGTTCGTCGGTCGGAAAATGCGCCGGCACCCAGTCAACGATCACGCGCAGTCCGGCGTCATGGCAGGCGTGGACGAAGTCGCGGAAACCGGTCGGGTTGCCATGACGGGCGGTCGGGGAATAAAGCCCCAACGGTTGATAGCCCCAGGATCCATCGAAGGGGTGCTCGGAAATCGGCAGCAATTCGAGATGCGTGAAGCCGAGGTCGACCACGTAAGGGATCAGGGTTTCGCTCAGCCGTTGCCAGTCCGGAAAGCCGCCATCGTCAGCCCGCCGCCAGGAGGCCAGATGCACCTCGTAGACCGACAACGGGGCGCCCAACTCGTCTCCGGCCGCTGCTGGCGCGGGTTCCACGGGTTCGGGCAGGGCGCAGACCATCGACGCCGTCGACGGACGCAGTTCGGCCTGGAAGCCGTACGGGTCGGATTTGAGCGGCAGCAGATAGCCATCGCGCGCGCGAATTTCGTATTTGTAGTGCGCGCCGGCGCTCACTCCCGGCAGAAAAATTTCCCAGACCCCGCATTCCCGGCGCAGGCGCATCGGATGGCGACGGCCGTCCCAAGTATTGAAATCGCCGACGACGCTGACTCGTTGCGCATCCGGTGCCCAGACCGCGAAGACCGTTCCGGCCACGCCGTCGATCTCGCACAGGTGCGCACCGAGGCGCTCAAAAGGCCGCAGATGCGAGCCTTCGGCGAGCAGCCAGACGTCCATTTCACCGAGTACGGTCGGGAAACGATACGGGTCGTCGGTTTCCTGAACACCGGATTCCCAGTTGATCCGCAGGCGGTAGGGAAAACTGTTGCGGCGGCGAGGCATCAGTCCCTCGAAGAAGCCTTCGACTCCTTCGATCTCGATATGCGCCAGCTCGGCAATCTGCCTCCCGGTTTTGGCCTCCAGGACGGCCACCGAGCGGGCGCCCGGTTGCAGACTACGAACCCATAGTCCACCGTCGGCATCGGTATGCATTCCAAGAACCGCATACGGGTCGCCGTGTTCCGCCCGGCAAAGGGCGATGATCTCTGCATGGTCAAGCATTTGAGACTTCCTTACTTAAAGTGTGCGAATTTTCCAGGTATCGTTGGCATAGTCAGCGATCGTTCGGTCAGCCGAGAAGGGACCCATCCCGGCGACGTTGAGAATGGCTTTGCGCTGCCACTCGGCGGGCGTCAGATAGAGGGCGTCGACACGCGCCTGGGCGGCGATATAGTCCGCGTAGTCGGCAAGCAGCAGGTAGTAGTCGCCGTAATGCACCAGGCAATTGAAGATGTCGTGATAGCGAGAGCGTTCGCCTGGCGAGAAGACGCCGCTATCGATCTTGTCAAGCACCTCCTTGAGATGGGGATCGTTGAGGTAGCGATCGTGCGGCTGATAGCCGGACTGGCGGATGGCGCTGACCTGTGCGGTATTGTGGCCAAAAATGAAAATGTTTTCGGCGCCGACGTTGTCGCGAATCTCGATATTGGCGCCATCTTCGGTGCCGATGGTCAGCGCGCCGTTGAGCGAGAGCTTCATGTTGCCGGTGCCCGAGGCTTCGGTGCCGGCTGTCGAAATCTGTTCGGAGAGGTTGGCGGCCGGCATGATCAGTTCGGCAACGGAAACGCCGTAGTTGGGAATGAACACGACCTGCAACAGGTCGCGCGTGCGTGGGTCGTTGTTGACCACGGCGGCGACATCGTGAATCAGTCGGATCACCTGTTTGGCCATGTGATACGACGATGCCGCCTTGCCGGCGAAGATCACGCTACGCGGTGCAACACCCTCGGTCGATCCCTGCAGCAGCGCGTTGTAGCGGGTGATCACGTGCAGCACGTTGAGCAACTGCCGCTTGTATTCGTGGATGCGTTTGACCTGCACGTCAAACAGGCTGTCGGGGTTCAGGGTGACGCCGACTTCACGAGCGACGTAGCTGGCCAGGCGTTGCTTGTTGCCGCGTTTGGCTTCGGCGAAGGCACTCCGGAAACTTGCATCGTCGGCGCTCGCCCGCAATTCGTGCAGGCGCTCCAGATGCAGGCGCCAGTCTTTGCTGCCGAGGCGTTCGTCGAGCAGGGAGGAGAGGGCAGGATTGGCCTGGGCCAGCCAGCGGCGTGGCGTGACGCCGTTGGTCTTGTTATGGAAGCGTTCGGGGTAGAGGCGGGCAAAGTCGGCAAAGATGGTCTGCACCATCAGGTCCGAGTGCAATTGCGAGACGCCGTTGACCCGGTGACTGCCGACAATGCACAGGTTCGCCATGCGGACGCGTTTGTCCTTGTCGTGGCCGCCACCGTCGTCGATCATCGAGACGCGCCGGATCAGGTCGATGTCTCCGGGGTAGAGGCGAACCACCTCGTCGAGAAACTCCTGGTTGATGCGGTAGATGATCAACATATGGCGTGGCAACACGCGCTGAACCAGGGTGACCTTCCAGGTTTCCAGTGCCTCGGGCATCAGCGTGTGATTGGTGTAGGAGAAAATGCGCCGACACTGATCCCAGGCGGTGGCCCAGGCCATCCCATGTTCGTCGACCAGGAGCCGCATCAATTCGGCGACGCTGATCGCCGGGTGGGTGTCGTTGAGATGGATCGCCACTTGCTCTGCCAGATTGCAGAAGCTGCCATGCTCGGCCAGATGGCGAAACAGGATGTCCTGTAACGATGCGGAAACGAAAAAATATTCCTGGCGCAGACGCAGTTCGCGGCCGGCCGAGGTGCTGTCATTCGGGTAGAGAACCCAGGAAATGTTCTCGAAACGATTCTTGAACTCGGCGGCGCGCTGGTAGTCGCCGGTATTGAACGCGCCGAGGTCGATGTGCGACGGCGCTGCGGCTTTCCACAAACGCAGGGTGCTGACCCGTTCGGTCCCGTGACCGGGGATCACGTAATCGAATGCCTTGGCTTCGACCGAATCGGCGGCATGCCATTCTGCCCATTCTCCGTGATGCTCGGCATGGCCACCGAAGCGTACGGTATAGTGCTTGTTGGCGCGCGGGAACTCCCAGGGCGAACGATCCTGCAGCCAGGCTTCCGGCTGCTCGATTTGCTGGCCGTTGAGGATCGATTGTGCAAACATGCCGTATTCATAACGAACGCCGTAGCCCCAGGAGGGGAGTCCGAGGGTGGCCATCGAATCGAGAAAGCAGGCCGCCAGCCTGCCCAGGCCGCCGTTGCCGAGTGCTGCGTCAGGCTCGCATTCGATGACCTCGTCGAGCGACGGACCGGGTGCGGTGAACGCTGCTGCCGCCTGGTCTCGCAGATCGAGTGCTGCCAGGGCATTGTTCATCGCGCGGCCGATCAGGAATTCCATCGACAGGTAATAGATGCGTCGTGCCTTGTTGTCGCGGTCGGCATTCTGGGTGTCGACCCAACGTCGCGCCAGTTGCTCTCGTGCCACGTGCGAAAGTGCCTGATAAAGGTCGGCCGTGCTGGCTCTGGTGGGTTCGGCAGCAACGATGGAGAGCAGTTTGTGCTCGATTTCTGAGTGCAGCGCTTGGCTTTCGGGATCGGGTTGAGCGGCATCGGACATCAGGCGGATACTCCAGTAAAGTTCATGGGCAACCCTCGCTGTCGGCCAGGGCATGGGCAGCGCCAAGCAGGGCCGGCGTCGGAGAAAGCATGAGATAGGTCGGAATTGCGGCCAGGTAGGCAGCGAAGCGCCCCTTGGCCTCGAAACGAGCGCGAAATGGTGAGCGATCGAAAATGTCTCCCAGCCTGGGAATGATACCACCACCGACATACACGCCACCCTGGGCGCCGAGTGTGAGTGCAAGATTTCCCGCGACCGAGCCGAGCATGGCGCAGAAAGTGTCGATCACTGCCCGGCATTGGACATCGTGGCCAGTGATCGCACGTGCGACGATCTCGGCCGTCGACAAGGGTTCGCCGCGACGGCCGTCCACTTCGGCAACCAGCCGGTACAGCAAGGGCAGACCGCTGCCGGAAAGCAGGCGCTCGGCGGAGACATGCTCAAACTCCCGCCGGGCGAGGGCAAGGATCGTCGACTCGCGGGCGTCGGCGGCAGCCAGCGAGCAATGGCCGCCTTCGCCGGTCAGCGCCAGCCAGTGGCCGCGATCGAAAAGCACTCCCGAGACGCCAAGGCCGGTTCCCGGTCCCAGCACGGCCTTGGGAGCCCGCTCGACCGGCACGCCACCGCCGACCTGATGCAGATCGGCGGCAGCGAGCTGTGGTAGAGACAAGGCCAGGGCCGTGAAGTCGTTGAGCAGAAGCAGGCGGCTCAACCCGAGTTCTGCCATCAGGTCGGCGCGCGCGAAAGTCCAGGCGCCATTGGTCAGCCGGACCACTTCATCCTGTACCGGGCCGGCCAGGGCGATTGCTGCTGCCTGCAAGGCCGGGCCGCCCACTTCGGTGAGGTAGGCTTGAATCGCTGCCGCCGGTCCGCTGAAGTCGGCCACCGCGAGAATGCGTACCCGATCCGGTGCGCCGGATTCGTCGAGCAGCGCAAAACGGGCGCGCGTGCCACCGATGTCGGCAACCAGCATGGTGTATGGCGTCATGGCAGTGCCTGCTCGATGTCGGGGAGGGGGTCGGGGGGTTCTCATGTGTCAAGCCAATAGATGGCGCGGCCGCTCCTGTTATCTTGTTCGAGAGGCCGCTGCAGGTCGAAGATAAATGCCCCGCCGAAAGGATGGACATGTGCCCGGATCTTCGCACCAAATACGGTATTTTTCAAAGACCGGACGCATCTGACGTTCTCCCCCGGATACCGGCATCAGTTGTCCGGCAGTCTCTCCGGTCCACGCGGGTTCTGTCAAGCCGGGACTTGCCGAATCATCACGCCATCGTTATTGTGACCCCCGTTTCCCTGATACTTGGCTGTCACGCACTCCCCGATGAGCCTGCAATCGGTACGTGCTTTCTTTCGCGCCTGCGATCCGGACCTACTCAAGGCCAACATGTGAATGATGCGCATCTGATCAGAACGCTGAGCGATCTGCTCGGCTCCGGGAATGTCCTGACTGGCACCGACCGCATGGCGGCATATCTTGCCGATTGGCGGGGTCGTTATCGCGGTGCGGCGCTTTGCGTCGTGCGGCCGGCGACCACCGCGGCGGTGTCGGCGGTGGTCCGGGCCTGTACCGAGGCTGGCGTGGCGATGGTGCCGCAGGGCGGCAATACCAGCCTGTGCGGCGCAGCGACGCCTGCGCTCGATGGCCGGTCGGTACTGATCAGCCTTTCCCGAATGCAGCGCGTGCGCGCGCTCGACACCGCCAACAACACCATCACCGTCGAAGCGGGCTGCGTGCTGCAGGCGGTGCAGGAACTGGCTGCGCAGGCGGGGCGGCTGTTTCCTCTGTCGCTGGCGGCCGAAGGCAGTTGTCAGATCGGCGGCAATCTGTCCACCAACGCGGGGGGCGTGCAGGTTCTGCGCTACGGCAACATGCGCGAGCTGACACTGGGTCTCGAAGTGGTGCTGCCGAGCGGCGAGATCTGGAACGGCCTGCGCGCCCTGCGCAAGGACAATACCGGCTACGACCTGAAGCACCTGTTCATCGGCGCCGAAGGGACGCTGGGGATCATCACTGCGGCGGTATTGAAGCTCTTCCCGCTGCCACGCGCGACCGCCACCGCCTGGCTGGCGATCGCCTCACCGGCGCTGGCAGTACGCCTGCTGGCCGATCTTCAGGCGCGCTTCGGTGCGTCGCTGACCGCCTGCGAACTGGTTTCCGAGGCGGCGCTGGCCTTGGTCCGCAAGTACATCCCGGGGGCGCATCCGGCGTTGCCGGCAAGCCCATGGTACCTCCTGATCGAACTCTCCGGCGGCAGTGACGATACGGCGCAGCGCGATGCGCTGGCAGCGTTTCTCGAAACGGCGCTCGACGAATGCGTGCTCGGCGACGTGCTGCTGGCGCAAAGCGGCGAGCAGGCGAAGCGTCTGTGGGCTCTGCGCGAGAATATCGGCGAGGCGCAGAAGCGCGCTGGCCTGAGCATCAAGCACGATGTCTCGCTGCCGATTTCGCGCCTTCCCGAGTTCGTCGAGCGCGCCGGCCGGGCGCTTGAACAGGCTTTCCCGGAGATTCGCATCGTTACCTTCGGGCACATCGGCGATGGCAATCTACACTACAACCAGTCCAAATCGGCCGTCGGCGAGAACGCGGCCTTTCTGGCCGCGCAGCCCGCAGTCAACCGGATCGTCCATGACCTGGTGCATGAACTGGGCGGCAGCATCAGCGCCGAACACGGCATCGGCCAGTTGAAGCGTATGGAATTGCTGCGCTACAAGAGCCCGGTCGAGATCGAGATGATGCGCGCGATCAAGCGCACCCTCGATCCTCGGGGGTTGATGAATCCCGGCAAGGTGCTTTGAGTTCGGTCAATGCAGCGTCGGTGATGTCGTCTGCAGTGCATCGCTGAAGAGTGCGTCGATGGCCGCTGTGTCGAAACGATACTCCAGGTTGCAGAGGTCGTCCTTGATCAGCACTTCGCCATGTTCCCGCAGGGTGGCGTAGACTTCGGTGGGGCCGAGCGAACGTAGCAGTGCACGGACTTTCTCCCAGTCCTCGGGGCAGTGATGAACGACCGGCCGGGCCGGAAAAAGGCGCACGGTTTCTTCCGGAAAGAGGCGGCGTAGCAGTTCTTCAGCGGTCAGCGTCAAGAGTTCGGCCGCCTTGACAGTGGCCGCCAGCGCCTCGACACGCGTCCAGCCGTCTGCATCGCACCGATCGGCAGCGGGCAGTTTCTGGACGAAGAGTCCGGATGCCGCGCTTGCCGATGCGGCCAGGAAAAAGCGCGCGGGCAATTGTTCCGACTGCTCGAGGTAGTGCTCAAAGACCTCGGCGATACTTTCGCCATCGAGTGGGACGATGCTCTGATAGGGTTGGCGCATCGATGGCCGGTCGAGCGCGAGCAGCAACTGGCCATCGCCGAGCAGTTCCGGAACGGAATGGGATTGCGGTTGTGTTTCACATCTGGCCATGCCGCGAATCTGCAACTGCTCGTTGCAGTCGATGACCAGCAGCGACACCGGGCCGCTGCCGCGCATCTGGATCGTCAGCCGGCCGGACTGTTTGAGGTTGTCGGCGAGAAGCAGGGTGGTGGCGCTCATTTCTCCGAGCAATCGGGCAACCGGTGCCGGGTAGTCGCGATTCTCGAGCATTTTTCGCCAGGCCGGTCCGAGGCGAACGACGGCGCCCCGGATGTCGAGGTTGTCGAGCAGAAAGCGGCTCAGGCAGTCGTCGAGCATAGAGGATGGTGGTGGATCAGCGGGCGCAGCACTCAGGAAACGGCGAGCATTCTTTCCAGCGCCAGCTTGGCGAGTGTTCGCTCATGCTCGGGCACCGTGATCCGGTTGACCACCTGCCCATCGGCCAGATTCTCGAGCGTCCACGCCAGATGCTGCGGGTCGATGCGCTGCATCGTCGAGCACATGCACACCGTTGGCGCCATGAACTGTACGATCTTGCCCTCGTGCCTGACTTCCTCTGCGAGACGGTTGACCAGATTGAGCTCGGTGCCGACCAGCCAGCGCGTGTTCGGCTGGGCGGCCTTGATCGTTCTGACGATGTATTCGGTCGAGCCGACGAAATCCGCCTGCCGGCAGACTTCGAAGCTGCATTCCGGGTGGGCGATGACCAGGCCGTTGGGATGCTGATTGCGAAAACGCAGGATGTGCGCCGGCTGGAACATCTGATGGACCGAACAATGGCCTTTCCAGAGTAGAAGTTTTGCCCGCCGGATCTGCTCGGCGGTGAGGCCGCCCATCTCAAGGTCGGGGTCCCAGACCATCATCTCGTCGAGTGCAATGCCCATCTGGAAGCCGGTCCAGCGTCCGAGGTGCTGATCCGGAAAGAAGAGAATCTTCTCGCGACGCGCAAACGCCCAGGCGGCAATCGTGCCAGCATTCGACGAGGTGCACACGATGCCGCCGCGTGCGCCACAGAAGGCCTTGAGATCGGCCGCCGAGTTGATGTAGGTCACCGGCGTGAGCTGTTGATCCACGTCGAGCACTTCGCCGAG
>DIME01000106.1:0-1133 GCA_002425405.1 Candidatus Accumulibacter vicinus | reverse complement strand
TCAGGCAGGATGGCGATCTGCTCGGGCTTCGACATGATGTCGGCGACTTCGGCCATGAAATGCACGCCGCAGAAAACGATATGGCGGGCATCGGTCCCCGATGCGAGGCGCGAGAGCTTCAGCGAGTCGCCGGTGAAGTCGGCGTATTGATAAACGTCGGCGCGCTGATAGTGGTGGCAGAGCAGCACGGCCTCCTTGCCGAGGCGCGCGCGCGCGGTACGGATTCGCTGATGACAGGCGTCGTCGTGCATCTGGTTGAATTGGTCGAAGTGGATGGTTGCGCCTTGCATGGTGGGGGTACTCGAATCGATGTCCGGGAAGCCAGGCGGGGCTGGCAGCGTTCAGTTATGCCAGGGCAGGCCGGCGTGCCGCCAGCCGCCGATCTTGCCTCGCTGGCCGCTGGCGTCCTTGTCGCCCTCGAAGCCCTCGAGCACATTGTAGCAGTCGCGCGGCGTGGCCTGACTGACCAGTGCCGCTGCCTGGTGCGAACGCACGCCGCTGCGGCAGATGAACATCAGCAGTGATTCGCGATCGGTCTGCTGTTTCAGTTGTGCCAGAAAATGACTGTTGGGCCGGTTCTCGGGGTAACTCATCCATTCGATTTCGACGGCACCGGGGATGCGTCCGACCCAATCCCATTCCGCACGCGTGCGCACGTCGACCAGTTTGGCACCGGGCGCCAGTTGCCAGACCTTGTACGCCTCTTCCGGAGTCAGTGCGCCGGTGTACGGGAGGCCAAGTTCGCGCCCGCGTTCGCGGGCGAGTTGCAGCAGATCGGTCAATTTTCCCATGGTGTCCTGCCAGAGTGCCGGTGTTGAAGGGCGCCCGATAAGGCGTCTGATGAAGCTCGGAGTATAAATCAGTTGTATCGTTCGCAGGGCAGGGTGCTTTTTTTCGTTGCGCACCATCTTGGTGCTTGATCAGGTTTGGTGAACCGACATGGTGCGTGAAAAAACCTCGAGAACGCGCCAGAACCTTGTGGCACAATGAAAATCCACCGGGACAGTGATTGGCACGTTTTCTGCTAGTTCCCCCCGCACCCCTGTTTTCTACTATCGCCGGCGAGTCCGGCACCTCTTCAGGAGATTTTGTAATGGCAAGCCCGCAAGACGTAATCAACATGGTCAAGGAAA
>DIME01000107.1 GCA_002425405.1 Candidatus Accumulibacter vicinus | reverse complement strand
TCGAGCGCCTGGAAGCCGCCGAGCAGAGCGGCCGTGTCGAAGTGAAGCTGAGCGCAGCCCAGGGCGACGATGGGTCACACCAGCACCTGAAGCTGTTCCGTCGCGGCAGGCCGCGACCGCTGTCGGCGATTCTGCCGATCCTTGAGAACATGGGACTGACGGTACTCTCCGAACAGCCGTTCAGCCTGCCCAGGAGTGACTTGCACATTGCCGACTTCGCAGTGCGCTTGCCGCAGGCTGCGGCACTGGATGACGAGACGACCCGGCGATCCTTCATCGACCTGCTCGAGAACCTGTTCCGCGAGCAGGCCGAGAACGACGGTTTCAACCGCCTGGTCCTGCTGGCGGGTCTCGACGGGCGGCAGATCAGCATCCTGCGCGCCTACAGCCGTTACCTGCGGCAGGCCGGTCTGCCGTTCAGCCAGGCCTATGTGCAGCGCTGTCTGGCGACGCATTTCCGGATTACGCGGGCGCTGGTCGACCTGTTCGAAGCGCTCTTTTCTCCGGTAGCAGACGAGGCACGCGCCAGGGCTTTGTCCGATGAAGTCAGCACGGCCTTGTTGCAGGTCAGCAATCCTGATGATGATCGCATTCTTTCTGCGCTGCAGACGGTCATTGAGGCAACGCTGCGGACGAACGCCTATCAATCGGGCCATGATGGCCAGGCCAAGAGTTACCTGTCCTTCAAGTTCTCATCAAGGGACATCCCCTTCCTGCCTGCGCCGGCGCCGCTCTACGAAATCTTCGTCTACAACGAGCGGGTCGAAGGCGTGCACCTGCGCGGTGCCCGGGTAGCGCGCGGTGGCCTGCGCTGGTCCGATCGCATGGAAGATTTCCGCACCGAGGTGCTCGGTCTGGTCAAGGCGCAGATGGTGAAGAATGCAGTGATCGTTCCGCTGGGGTCGAAAGGGGGGTTCGTCTGCAAACGCCTGCCGGCGGCTGGCGAGCGCGAAGCCTTGCAGGCCGAGGGAATTGCCTGTTATTCGACCTTCATCCGTGGCCTGCTCGACCTGACCGACAACCTGGTCGACGGTCAGGTCGTGCCTCCCGATGGCGTGCGCCGTCGCGACGGCGACGACCCCTATCTGGTCGTCGCCGCCGACAAGGGAACGGCGACCTTCTCGGACATCGCCAACGGCATCGCCATCGAGTATGGCTTCTGGCTCGGCGATGCCTTTGCTTCAGGCGGCTCGGTCGGTTACGACCACAAGAAAATGGCGATCACCGCCAGAGGTGCATGGGAGGCGATCAAGCGGCACTTCCGGGAAATCGGTCTGGATACGCAGACGCAGCCGTTCACCGTCGTCGGGATCGGCGATATGTCCGGCGACGTTTTCGGCAATGGCATGTTGCTCTCTTCGCAAATCCGGCTGCTGGCTGCCTTTGATCACCGGCATATCTTTCTCGACCCGAACCCGGACCCGGCGCGCAGCTTTGCCGAGCGGCAACGCCTCTTTGCGTTGCCGCGGTCTTCGTGGGCAGACTACGATCCGGCGCTGATTTCCGCGGGCGGCGGCGTATGGTCGCGAACAGCCAAGTCGATCCCGTTGTCACCCGAGCTGTGCGCGTGGCTGGGCAGCACTGCCAGCCAGATGACGCCCCCCGAGCTGATCAAGACCCTGCTGCAGGCGCCGGTGGACCTGCTCTACAACGGCGGCATCGGAACCTACGTCAAGGCCAGCTCCCAGAGTCATCAGGAAGCCAACGATCGCGGCAACGACATTCTACGGGTCGATGCCAGCCAGCTCAAGGCGCGGGTAATCGGCGAAGGCGGCAACCTCGGCCTGACGCAGAAAGGACGCATCGAGTTTGCTCTCAATGGCGGCCGGATATTCACCGACGCAATCGACAACTCGGCCGGTGTCGATTGCTCCGACCACGAGGTCAACATCAAGATCCTGCTGGCCGGGCTGATCCGGCGTGGCGACATGACCGGCAAGCAGCGTGACGCGTTGCTCGCTTCGATGACCGACACGGTCGCGTCACTGGTGCTTGCCGACAACTATCAGCAGACGCAGGCGATTGCCCTCGAAGTGGCAGCCGGAGCGGGCCTGATTGAGGTGCATGGCCGTCTGATTCGCCACCTGGAGGCCCGCGGTGCCCTGCACCGCGGCATCGAATTCCTGCCTGATGACAAGGGTCTCGCCGAACGCGCGCAGCAGAAGCGCGGCCTGACCGCACCTGAGATCGCGGTGCTCCTGGCCTATGCCAAGATCACGCTCAAGGAAACCCTTCTTGAGTCGAGCTTGCCCGACAGCGAAGACGTGCATCAACTGCTGGTGGCCTACTTCCCGGCACCTCTGCTGGCGCATTGCCGCGAACTGCTGCCGGCGCATCCTCTGAGGCGCGACATCATCGCCACGCAACTCGTCAATCGTCTGGTGAATCGCATGGGAACGACCTTTGTCCTGCAGCTCGGTGACGAAACCGGCGCCTCGGCGGCGCAGGTGGCTGGCGCGTGGTATGCCGCCAGCAGCGTGCTCGACGCCGAAACGCTGTGGCAGGAGATCGAGTCGCTGGACCTGGTCGTCGACGCCAGCCGGCAACTGACGTTGATGACCGGGTTGCGGGCAATGCTGGCGGCGGCGACGCCGCTGGTGCTGACGCAGCATCTACGGGGTACTCGCATTGCTCAGTTGATCACCGAATACGGCAGTGCCGTCGTCGCAACCCTCGACCGCATTCGTCAGGGCAGGAGTGGCGCAGTTGCCATTACCGCGTTGATCGACGAGCGTGCGGCGATCGTGGCAGCGTTCGAGCGGGTGAATCTCGCGCGCGCCTGCGGCTACCCGTTGGACGACGTGACAGAAGCCCTCATCGTTCTCGAAAGGCAGATCGATCTGGACTGGCTGGCCGCTGCCGTCTCCCGTCTGCCAGCCGGCAACCGCTGGCAGGCGAGGGCCCGCGCGCAGCTCGGCGGCGAGCTGGCCAGTCTGCGGCAGCACCTCCTGCGACAGGTTCTCGGTGGCAGCCTGCCGGCCACCACAGAAGCCAGTGCGGTACTCAATGAATTGAAGGGCAATGAGCCACAGGATTTGGCGATGCTTTCGGCCGGACTGGCGGAGATCAGGCGGCTGCTCGTCGCCTGAAAGCAATGGGCCTTCCTGCAATCCGAGGCATTTGAACCTGATCCTCACCGGATTGGCAATTGGCTTATTTCCAGGAGCGCCCTCTAGGGTAGTCACCGGGATCTCAGAGACATAACTAAAAACACCATCGGGGAGATGACCGTGAAGCCGGTTTCCTATACCTGTGCATTGCTGTTGCTGATACTTGGACTACCTTCAACTGGCGTCGCGGGCATGTTTCGTCAATACGCCGATGTGCTTAACGAAACCGTCACACTAGTGAAAACTGGCGAACTCAAGCAGGCTGTGGCAAAGATCGAAAACGTCAACGAGGGAGATGATAAAGACATTCTCTACTTTTTCGAAAAAGGGGAACTGCTGAGTCTCGGCAGCAACTTCACCAGTAGTCGGGAAACCTGGATGAAGGGCGACGAGATCATTCAGGCGTGGGAAAACGAATTTCGTAGCAATCCATCGAAGATATTTGGCGACATTGGCAGTTTTCTGATCAGCGACAAGACCCGTCGTTATGATGGGCAGGACTACGAAAAGGTGCTGCTCTCGACGCGCCTGACCATGAACCACATCATGCTCGGCAATTTCGACCATGCCCGCATCGAAATGAAGAAGACCTATGAACGTGAAAAACTGATCGAGGCTTTCCGTGAAAAGGAGTACGACGCGCTCAAGGCTGAGTCGAACAAACAGGATGCCGGTCAGGTCAGCAATCTTGAAGGCTATCCGATGCAGGAACTCGACACTCCGGAAGTTCGCGAGCTGAAGAACGGTTTCCAGAATGCCTTTGCACACTATCTGGCCGGCTATTTCTTTGAGGTCACCGACGAACCCTCGCTCGCTGAGCCAGGTTACCGTAACGCGCTACAACTGGCGCCTGGCAAAATCATGATCCAGACTGCCCTCAATGAGATTGGCAAACGCGTGCCTGGCCCGGGCGAGACCGACGTGCTATTCGTTTTGGAGACCGGATTTGCACCGCGCATCGACTCGTTGAATATTTCGATCCCCATCATGCGCAAGGGAGGAATGGTCATCACCCCACTCTCCTTCCCGCTGCTCAAGGTTTCAGAACAGGTGCCAGTGCCTGCCTCGCTGGACGTTGCCGGAGGTCGATATCCGGTCGAGACGCTGACCAATATCGACACCCTGGCACGGCGTCTGCTGAAGGATCAAATGCCAGGAATCATCTTGCGCACGGTTATCCGCGCGGGACTCAAATCGGTCGTCCAGGAACAGGCCAACAAGGCGCACTGGGTCGCCGGGCTGGTCGCCAATGTCGTATCTGTAAGTACCGAACAGGCCGACGACCGCAACTGGCGGACCCTGCCAGAACGAATTTCCATCGCTCGTGCGATGCTCCCGCAGGGCCGGCAAGTCATCGAATTCCAGACTCCGGCTGGCATCTACCGCACGGAAGCAGATGTCTCCGGTCGCTTTACGATTGTGCCGATCCGCATCACCGGGAACGCGGTCTATGTCGGACAACCGGGCCATGCCAAGGACATCGCATCTGGCTTGCTGCCCGACAAAACGATTTCCCCTGGCCACCTTGTTCTTCCTGCACCTGACTCCAGTCGATCTTACATGGCTGCCGCTGCACCCGTTGCACCTGTGGCGCATACTGCACCGGCCATGCCGCCAACCGCCGACCTGGGCAGGCGTGTGCAGGTCGGCGATACGACCTATATCGGCGACTTTCGCTTTGCCCAACCCAGTGGGCTACCCAGTGGCAAGGGGGTCATCGAGTGGCAGAACGGACACCGCTTTGAAGGGCAGCTTGTGAACGGTGTCAAGCAAGGCTATGGTGTTTTCATCGCGCCTGGAAGTTTCCGTTACGAAGGCAATTGGGAGTCCAACAAACAGAACGGCAAGGGAAAAACGATTTTCGACAACGGGGACGTGTACGAAGGCGAGATGCTGGAGGGCGAATTCCACGGCCAAGGCAGTTACACGACAAAGGATGGTTACCGCTACGAAGGCTCCTGGAAAAAAGGCGTCAAGGAAGGACCGGGAAAACTGACTTTCCCTGATGGCGATTTCTGGGAAGGAATCTTCAGCAATGACCAACGGACGGCCCAGGGAAAAATGACCTTTGCACCCAAGCCTGACATTGGGGCAAGGCCATAAGACAGCAACCCGAGGCAAGTTTCCCACGACAAAAAAATGGCTGGACGGTGATATCCCGTCCAGCCATTCTTGCTAACTGATTGGCCGTAAAGACCGGGCGCCAGTTGATTACTTGCCGCCGATAACGCCAGCTTCATTGGCAGCGGTGTTGTTTTTGCCCACTGCAACGGCGGTCGCGTTCTTTTGCGATGCCTGGATTTTGGTGTTGCCCTGAATTTGGGTTCCACCCTTGATGGCGCCGGTCGTGTTCTTGGCGGTGTTGCCCTCGCCGACAGCAACCGCTGTTACGTTCTCGTTTTTAGCCTTGATGTCGGTATTGCCCTGAATCTGAACGCCTTGAGCATTCGGTGAGGACATGCTGCCCTTCGGGCCAGTCTGGGAGGCCTGGCCGAAAGCAGCGGTAGAGATGACAGCAGAAGCCAGGGCGATGATAGCGAATTGAGTGCGCATATTTGTTTCCTCCATGATGGAATAATTGAACTATGAACTGATGGGGTGGGTCGGCAGATTACTTGCCGCCGATGACGCCTGCTTCGTTGGCAGCGGTATTGTTCTTGCCCACTGCAACGGCCGTCGCATTCTTCTGCGAGGCCTGGATCTTGGTGTTACCCTGAATCTGGGTTCCACCCTTGATGGCGCCGGTCGTATTCTTGGCTTCATTGCCTTCGCCGACAGCGACCGCCGTCACGTTCTCGTTTTTAGCCTTGATGTCGGTATTGCCCTGGATCTGCACGCCCTGGGGGTTGCTGGAACGCTGGGTTTGTTGAGCGAAAGCCGGGGAAGCAACGATGGCAGCAGCAATCATCATAGAAATCAGACGCATGTGAGTCTCCTTGTTCATTAAAAAGTACTGCGAAAGAATCAACCAGTTACTACCTTGAATACGACGCGACGATTTTTCGGATCGCGCGCGTCGAGGTTCGGCATCGTTTCGGTCGAGCCCTTGCCGACTGGCACAAAGCGCTTCCGATCGATTCCGTTTCGGGTGGAGATGAAATTCACCACCGCATTGGCGCGGTCGCGAGACAGCGCCATGTTTTTGTCAAAATTACCAGCCACATCGGTGTGTCCTTCGACAATGACACAGCGATCCGGCGACAACGCCAGGACTTTGGCGATCTGGTTCAAGGTGCCTTCAGAAGCAGAAGAAACCGTTGCACTACCCGCATTGAACTGGATGGCGAAATCCACTCCCACCGTGCGCACATCAGGCGGCAGCGAGCCGCAATCACGGGAGCCTGCTGTCGAAGCAACTTGAGCCGCGGGTTCGGCCGCTGGAGAGGTGGATTGCTGTTGATTGTCAAAAACAATTGCGCGGGTACGCTTCTGCTGTGGCATGCCGGTTTCGGAGGGCATGCTCATCGCGCGCTCGAGTTCCCTGAGTTTCTCTTCATCCGAGGCAGCCTGGGCTAGACCCATGCCGGAGAGCAACATCAAGCCGATCAATACCCTGGAAATGTTATTCATTGCGATCTCACTTGCAAACGTTGATGACTTCTTTTGTTGTTACAACAATGTCGTTTTTGCGCCCGCCCCGATTATCGTTGGGTTGTGTCGTTCCGACATTGACATTACAGGTGCCTTGCTTCTTGCTGCCGACGTTGACGACCTGCTTCTCATCAGTCGGCGTCTTCTGGCCTTTGGCCTGTTCGGACCAGCGTTTAGCCATCGCACTATTGACCTTCTGGTTTCCATGCGCGTCCAGACCCTGAACGGCATAAGCATTGAGCGTGCTGAAAGTCATCGAAGAGGCGATGGCAAGATTCATCAGTAGCTTATTTGCAATCATCACTGACAACTCCTCCAATATTGGTACAAGCTTTTCTGTTTCGCCCAATGGCAACCGTCGTAACGTTGCCGGCAGCGACATTCACTTTGGTGCTGGATTTCTGGTCACCCTGAATCACACCAACCCGATTCTTCGCAACGTTGTTGTCCCCAGAAGCCACGGCAGTCATGTTTTTTGTGGTCGCATTGATTTCGGTGTTGCCCTGAACTTTCGTGCGCTGATTGGTCTGTGCGAAAGACGAACCGGCGAAAATTGTCAGGCTTGTCAAAGCAAGTATGGTCAGGTCCAGCATTTTCATTTCATGCCTCCTGGTTAGCGCATGGGTAATCGGATGGGCGGACTCCCGCGACGAAATGTTTCTCGCATCGATTGCAATTCCGCATCTGAAACACCCAGCTTGCGGGCACTGAATGATTTGGGATCCGGCGTGAACATCAGATATGCCTGCATTTCGTTGATCAGGAGTTCCTCGTTATTGACCGCATAATTGAAGTTCGTGAGAAACCGCTTGAAAAGTTCCCTCTGATATTCAGTCAAGGTTTCGTACCAGAAACGCTGACAGTACTTGGCGTAATGCGGGTTTGTATAATACTCGCCGTGGGCAAGTTCGTGCAATAGAATGGCATAGCGCGCGCCTGGTGAAACCATCGGTTCACCAACTTTCCGGTCCTGAGTCTGCGGTATCGCAAGCACAACAACGCCCGGTTTCATGGCTTGGTAGAAACCCCGCCAGAAACGCACTAGCCCCTGTTCAATCAGGAACTCGCGAATCGCAATTTCTTCAGGATTCAGTTCGATCTTGTCACGCAATGAATAATTGAAGAACTGCACCAGTTCAGAGACCAGCACATCATGACCAAAAGCAAAGTCGGCCTGTGTGCGGCGTGCGGCTTCAACGTAGCGAGCCAGTTCCTGATTGCCGAGTACTTTGGGATAAGCCTCCGTGGTCTGTTGTTCGGTAAATTGGGTAATGCGGTTGAAACTGCGGCCCTGATAGGTCAAACCTGGAAAATCGAATATGTAAATGTCGGGATTGTCGGCCATCTGCCAGACTGTCAGCTCTCCACTGCGAGTCTCGAGAACCTGCGTAAAGTCACCCTGTACGGCATCCAGCGCCCAGGCCGATTGCAACATGGCCATGAGCATACTGGTGCCGACCAGTTTCCTGATGCATCCGGCAGTGGTGTCAAATCCAGATTTCACTTATCTATCCCATTCGGATTGTTCGAAAGCCTGTCCCGCGCCGCAGTACCAAAAGATTTCGGCATTATTTTCGTAGCGCAGTTCCAATGCATGTCACTATCGGTTTGTCGGAGAAACTATTCCCGGGGGCTGAGGCGATACGCCTGGGCACGTGATATATTGTTACGAACCTCAACCTGTCGCAAGGAGGTCGGCGCACCGATTGATCCCGATACCCACGGATAAACCAGCAAAGCACCTGTCCGTGGACGGTCCTGGTTGTAAACACGCCATGCGTTGCTTCTCTGCATGAGGTAACCCGGCTCTGTCTGTACCAAGGGAACGTAGCGTGACGTCAACCCTCCGGGGGGAGGAGGTGGCTTCACGGCATTATAATCAACGATAATTACCGCATGCGCTGAAGATACCAGCAAGCTCATGGTAAAAATGCCGATGAGGCTATTTTTCATGAATTGCGACATTGCCATCTTTTCCCCACTTGATTACATAGGTCTTGCCTGATTTCCTGGAGGTATAGGGTGATTTTCCCTTTGGGACTTTTTCCCCATCCACAAACACCTCACCGTTGATCACGGCAACACCGTCCATCTGTACATCCGGGTCAATGGTGCCCGCCGTGTTGCTGGCAACCGAACCACCCTTTCCTGTCTGAACTTTCACGCCGAGCCCGGATACATCAACAGATACTTGCGCCTGTGCAACCATCACCATACCGAGAATGGCAAGAGAAAGAACCGCCCACCATTTCATTAATTTCTCCATATCCCACATCTATTAATCGCATAACGCAGTAGGTGAGTGTTCGGTTGACATGGAAGTTCATCGACAACGAACTTTGACTTGCTGCCCATTGCGAAAGATATGCACGATGCTACCTGACATGGTGTCGTCCCCAATTCTCCCGGAAACATTGTCGACATCATGGCACGTCACCAGTGGAATACCGTCCCGACCGACGTGGCTCAAATCGATGTCCTGAGCGTTCCCCGTCCCTGTATAGGCACGTGCACGATTGCGTTGCTCAATATGGCGCGGTTGACCGCCATCGGAACCAGCAGTCCCAGAAAAGGATGAGGGGGGTGAAGAATTGTCACTACCTGGTTGATATGCCCTGGCCTTGCTACGGTTTTCGAATGCTTTCTCTTCGGTTGGTGCGCCGCTGCGAGGAGCAAGAATCCCGACCTCGTCGTCTTCCGGGTTTGCCGGTGCTTCGCCTTGATAGCGCCCCGCCTTCTCACGCTGCGATTGCGAGGTTGATTTTGAAGGGGCCTTTTCTGGCCCAATGATCAACTCCACCAATAACACGTTCTGTCCAGGCTGACCGTCTGTTGCCATTGCCATGGGCGATAGGATCGAGATCATCAGTGCGCTGTTCAGGAGAAGCCGGTTGACCAGAGAGGGCATGGCGGTTTCGTCGATTACCGGGTAACCGTGATGTCGATGTAACTGCTCATGGCAGTCGGGTTGCCTTGACGGTACTGGCTCACCACTTCATCAAGCGAGCGAACAGGCAAGGGAGCCAAATCCCGGGCGCCTTTCAGAGTGGCTGGGACAACCAGTTCGCGGTCTGCACCGATACAGGCAACCCGCTCCTTGCCAGCCTGATCGAAACGAATCCTGAAGCCGCCACTGGGAAGCCTGACGGTGCTGCCAGAGCGCAAGGTCGGATTGCCAAAGAACTGGTTGGGGAAAATCCGTGCCACGGAACGATTGATATCTTCGTAGTAGCAATACACGGTGCCATCACCCGTCAAGGATAGTGACATGTTCAGGAACTCACCGACCTTGTAGCTGGGCTTAGAACCTTTGTCGCTTTCGAGATTCACCCGGAATGCCGCGGCGGGCACAGCCTGCTGCGGGGAAAGCGCTGCCGGCGCAGGCGCAGGAATCGGCCGGGCAGCCGCTGTTTTGGCCGGTGGCGTGCTGGGCACATAAGCCAGATTGTTCTGAATGTCATCGAGCAGACTGGCGTAGAGATCGAAGCTGATTCGCCCATCCGCTACCAGATTGTTTTGTGCCTGATATTCAAGGATGGCATCCTTCAGCGTGTCATTCATCTTGCCGTCGATCGGGCCAGTGTAGCGGTTCATGCTGCCACCCAGCTTGCGCTGAACAAAAGTGATCCTTTCGCTTTCTTTCAGCGTTTCGTAGTTTTCCAGTGCCTGCTCACGAATCACCGGATTGGTGATGTCCGCATCCAGGCAACGCCAGTAAGGCACCTGGGTGAATTGACCCAGCGTCTCGATCAGGCCGAGTTCAAGCAGGGTCCGCGTCGTCGCACCCAGGCCTTCCGAGCGGCTGAAGTCGAGATTGAAAGAGAGGCCAACCTTGCCCAATTTGCCTCCCGCTTCACCGGACTTGCCGGTCTTGATGATGACCATCGTGTTGGAAGTGCTGGTTTGCGGAAGAATCTTGCGCGTGGCCGCATCGCCGATACTCATGTCCATGCTGATCAGGTCATAGGAGGCATCGGAAGAGAAACCAAAGTCGAAGAAAGCGGCCGCCAAACCGAAACCGCTGTTCTTGCGAATGGTGTTGTCATCCATCTGGGTGATCGAGCCCCGGATGTAGTAATCCGGAATTTTCATCATGGACTGACCCTTGGTGTCGAAAAGTCGTGCCAGATCGTCACCGCCGCCATGGAAGTCTATAAACTCAAAAGCGTTGCTCTTGACCGTCATTTTGGCGATGGCGGTAATCAGCATTTCCTTGGTGCCTGTGCGTACCTTGCCGGTTTCATCCGGAATGCCGGTCGAGGTCACGACGATGCCGTTCTTGCCGTAGGCGAGGAACAGCTCATCCATGCATCGCAAGGCCTGGGAGAAATTGGTCACCGTCTTGATGGCCGGGGTCTTCGGGGCGGCAGCATTGGAAACGGTTGCCGCCGGGTCTTGCGACTTGCCAAGCACGTCCTGCGCCGAAGCAAAGTTGCAGAGCAGTGCCAGTGGAAGCATCGTTAAACCGGGGATCAGTTTCGACATAGTTAAACCTTCTTGATGAAATTGATCGTTCAGCGCAATCGACAAAAATTGCGTCCAATAACATACTCTACCACCAAGAGATACCTGCCTAACAAGGAAATATTTCACGATTTGTTCGTACCAGAACGACCCAGACGGGCCTTCTGCACTCGGCAAACAGTCTTCGAGAACTTGCCGTCTCCGCTGCTCGAAGGGGGAATCGACCGACTGCTGTCGCCAGTCACCGTGGCGCATGGCAGGAGTATTCAGCGTGTCAGCAGCATCAGCATCAGCAGATTGACCAACAGCGAGACGCTGGCAATGATCCGCCAGGTGAGCAGCGGGTTGCGTAGAGCCAGCGGAGTCACTGGAGGGCGGTTGAGCGGTCGGGTAGCGCCACGTTCGAGCGCCAGCAGGAATTCTTCAGCGGTTTCGAAGCGCTGCGCCGGGTCTTTCGCAACCGCCTTGAGCAGGATGTTTTCCAGCCAACCCGGGATGTCCGGACGGTAGCGCGTCGGCGCCAAGGGTTCGCCAAATTTCGGATGCTGGAAGGGCTCGATCTCGCCGTAGGGATATTTGCGGGTCAGCAGATGGTAGAGCATGACACCGGCAGCATAGAGGTCATGCGTGGTGCTTGCTCTTTCGCCCGAAAAAAGTTCTGGCGCCATGTAGCTCGGTGTGCCGGGGTTGCCGCTGTCGATTTCGTCTTCGGACAAACTGAGCGCAACGCCGAGATCGAGAATGCGCAGGCGGCCGTCACGCCCAAGGTGAATGTTTGCTGGCTTGATGTCACGGTGGGCGACGTCAAGGCGGTGTAGTGCCGAGAGGCCTTTCATCAGACGGATGCCGTGCAGGATGGCATCCGCAACGGTGAAATGCATGTCGGCATCGAGCATCTGCTGCAGCGTCGCACCCTCGTGCCAGGTCTGCAGGTAGTAGAGGCAACTGCGTCGTTCGGCCGGGAGCAGTTGCGGGAAGAAGGGTGAGACGATACGTCGGGCACGCCATTCCTCCATGATCAATGCGCGAATTTCGTCGGTGTCGTCGGCGAGTTCCGGGCGCAGCGTCTTGAGCACCAGTAATTGGCCGGAGAACTGGTCGGTGACACGGTAAAGCAGCGTTGCTCGCGAGTCGTGCAGCACTTTGTCGATGTGCAGGCCGTCGAAGGTCTGGCCAGGCTTGAAGCGAGGCGGCAAGGGCAGGCGCGACGTGCCTTCGAGCGAGTCACGCAGGTTTTCTGCAGGCAGTTCGACGACGCGCAAGACCACGGCACTGGCATTGTCCTGGCTGCCCGACGCCAACGCCAGGCTGGTTAGCGATGCAGCAGCCTGCTGCGCGTCGGGATGTGCGATCAGTACGCTGCCGATGCGCTGCTTGTCGAGTACGCCCCAGACGCCATCGGAGCAAAGCAAGAAGCAGTCTCCCTCCTGCAGTTCGCCGTCAGCGAAATCGAGATGGAAGTGGCGGTCGAGGCCAACTGCCCTTGACAGAACGTTCCTGAGTTCCGGGTGCTCCCAAACGTGGTCGGTTGTCAAGCGCCGGCAGACGCCATCGCGCAGCAGGTAGAGGCGCGAGTCGCCGACATGTGCGCACACGTAACGCCGGCCGCGCAGCACCAGCGTGGTGAGTGTCGTTGCCATGCCAGCGAGTTCGGGTTGCCGGCTGGCTTCGGCTATGACCCAACGGTTGAGCGGGACGACGACCTTTTCCAGCGCATGCGGCACGCTCCAGGTTTCGGGTGTCGCGTAATAGTCGGAGAGCAGGCTACGCACGGTGTACTCGGCGGCCTCGCGCCCGCCCTTGTGGCCGCCGATACCGTCGGCAACGGCGGCGATCAGGCCCTTGTTCTCAAGATCTGCGCCGTGTGGGGTGACCATGCCGCAGAAGTCCTCGTTACGTTCGCGAGGACCGGTCAGCGAGGAATGACCGATGTCGACGGTCAGCGGCATGCGGGCTGGGCTCCGGAAAGGGAAGGGCGGCAGGTCGCAATGTACCGTGCCGCCCGTGCGAAGAAAATCACCCGTTCAGATTTTGGCTGCTGTCAGGTGCGCGGCACCCCAAGTCGTCCGCCAGCGGTTCTTGACCCCCGAGAGGCCGGCGAAAGCCAATAGCGCCAATGCGGCAAAGATCAGGAAGCCGATCTGATAGCTGCCGGTGATCTGCTTGGCGTAACCGAGCGACGATGCCAGGTAGAAGCCACCGATCCCCCCGGCCATGCCGACCAGACCGGTCATGACGCCAATTTCCTTGCGAAAGCGCTGCGGCACCAACTGGAAGACGGCGCCGTTGCCCATGCCGAGCGCCAGCATCGCGCCGACGAAAGCGAGCAGCGCCATCCAAGCCGTTGGCAGGCCAATACTGACGATGCCGAGGAAGGCCGCTGCCAGCACGTACATCACCGACAGGCTCTTGATGCCGCCGATGCGGTCAGCGACGTTGCCGCCAATCGGTCGCACCAGTGATCCGGCAAATACGCAGGCGGCCGTGAAGAAGCCGGCAGTCTTGGCGTCGAGCCCGTACTGGATATTGAAGTAGATGGTCAGCGACGAGGCGAGGCCGACGAAACCCCCGAAGGTTACCGAGTAGAAGAACATGAACCACCAGGCGTCGGTGTCCTTGAGCACTTTCAGGTATTCGGCCAGCGATTTCGGCGCCGGGCACTCGGGCGCGTCCTTGGCGACGACCAGATAGAAGATGAACCTAGAATCCTCTGTTAACT
>DIME01000110.1 GCA_002425405.1 Candidatus Accumulibacter vicinus | reverse complement strand
TAGCCCGGAACCGATTTCCCCGCCCCGGGCGGCCGCGGCGGACCTACGCAGCCACCTTCAAATTCGGAGGCATGACTTTGCCGGCTTCGTCATAGTCGGCTAATTTGCGCGGGCCATGCAGGATCGCCAGTGTGTGGTCCGTACGGCGCAGCACCGCCACCTTGGCCTTGACATAGTGGCAGCGATGACGATCGGCAGGGATCTGCAACTTCATCCCCTCGAAGCTGACGCAGTGGTCGTTGCCGACGGTGCGCTCAAACCGCTCGCATAGGATGTCGCCGAGCGGACCACCGATCCAGCCGACGAAGGCGCTACCTTCTTCCATCGCCGGCTGCATGAACTCGGCGTTGAAGGCCGACCGATAGACTTCGGTCAGGTAGCGGTTGGCGTCCGCCATGTCGGTGATCCCGGCCAGTGTCAGTTCCCGCGGCAGGCGGTCCTGATGGGTGCGAAACATGCGCTCCGAGCGCCCGCGGGCTTCTGGCGAGTAGGCGGCGATCATCTCGATTCCGAGGCGCTTCATGGCCTGCCCGAATGGCGTCAGGTTTTGCTTGTCCACCTTGCCCCCGGCTTCCGGCGTAGGCCAGTAGTGGCTGCCCCGGTCCGAATAGAAGGTCGAGAAGAGTCCCCGTGATTCGATGACTTCCCTTACGCCCCGCAGGCTGCTCATCGTGCCTTCTTCCTCCACGAAGAACATCGAGTAGTGCTCGTTGGTCACGTCGTCCATCGTCACGATCAGATCCCATTGCTGGCCAGCGACCCATTCGTGCGTGCTGCCATCCTGGTGAATCATCAACCCCGGCCACGGCGAACGCTCCCGGCGCTTCCGGTGCGCCCCTCGGGCCTTGCCCTTGGGAACCAGGGCCGCTTCCTGCAGCCGACTCTTCACCCAGGGGTAGCTGCGGGCGCCACCGTCTTTTCGATACCACGCGTAAAAATGCTTCGCCCTCCACCCCTCGTGCCGCCCTCGGTACTTTTCTGTCAGCCGCATCACTTCATCTACCGGCGCCCTCCTGTGCGAAACATGCATCAGTCGCCGATCTATACCGAAATAGGCCACAAACGACTTTAGGTGATTTCCGCAAAAAGCCGTACCAAGAGTCATGGCGACAGGCCGGGCTCATGGCCAGAATAACAAGCCGCTGCGGTAGTTGTTCGGGATCTTGGTTCCCGGAAATCACCTTACTTGTTCCCTACATACTGACGACGGCCTGGTGCGGCGCAGCACCGCGGGTGCTACAATCGTTCCACGTCAGGTCATCGGGCTCAATTCATGGACATATCGACTGTTGCAAACGTGCTCGCCCAACGTATCGCCGAGGCGATGATCGATGGCTTCAACCGGCACTATCGACTGATCCGTCGCTACGGTCAGCAAGCCAAGCTGCTGTTCGAAAGTGCTGACTGGAAGGGCGTCCATGATGCCGTTCGCGAACGGATCCGTTCCTACGATGACCGCGTCAGCGAGACGGCCGAGCTGCTGTGTGCCAACTTCAGTGCCGCTTCGCTGGACGATGCCACCTGGCAGCAGCTCAAACTGTTCTATATTGGACGACTGATCAACCACAAGCAGCCTGAACTTGCGGAGACCTTCTTCAATTCGGTGTGCTCGAAGATCCTGCACCGCACGTATTTCAACAACGACTACATCTTTGCCAGGCCGGCGGTGTCGACGGAGTATATCCAGTCCTACCCGCCGACCTACCGGAGTTACTACCCGGCGCAGCACGGCCTGCGCAGGACGGTCAGACAGGTCATCGCCGACTTCGACTGGCAAAGGTCTTTCGAGGATCTCGGCCGGGACGTTGATTACATCCTGCGTACCGCCCGGAAGCGCCTCGGCGACTGGCCGAAGGCCGAGGCCAACGCGCAGATCCAGATTCTGCATTCGGCTTTCTACCGCAACAAGGCGGCCTATCTTTTCGGCAAGGCGATCAACGGCCATGACGAATTACCCTTCGCCATCGCCGTCGTGCACAACCCGGCTGGCAAACTGGTGGTCGACACGATCCTGCTTGACGGCTGGCTGATCAGCGTCCTGTTCTCACTGTCGCGTGCCTATTTCATGGTCGATATGGAAGTGCCTTCGGGCTACGTGGCCTTCCTGCGCAGCATCATGCCGAACAAACCTCCTTCCGAGATTTACACCATGCTGGGCCTGGGCAAACAGGGCAAGACGCTTTTCTTCCGCGACCTCAAGCAGCACCTCCGTCATTCCGAAGACCAGTTCATCATTGCGCCGGGGATCGCCGGCCTGGTCATGCTGGTGTTCACCTTGCCGTCGTATCCCTATGTGTTCAAGATGATCAAGGACGTCTTCGGAGCTTCGAAGGAAATGGATCGGGCAACCGTGAAGCGGAAATATCTGCTGGTCAAGCAGGTAGACCGGGTGGGTCGCATGTCGGACACGCTCGAGTTCTCGCATGTGGCGCTGCCAAAGCAACGATTCTCGGCTGAACTCATGGAAGCACTGCGCACCCTGACACCGTCCCTGCTCGAGGAAGAGGGTGAAGACCTGGTGATCAAGCACCTCTACATCGAACGCCGCCTGACGCCACTCAATCTCTATCTGGATTCGGCGACACCGGCGCAGATCGATCACGCCGTCCTCGAATACGGTAACGCCATCAAGGAATTGGCCATCGCCAACATCTTTCCGGGCGACATGCTCTGGAAGAATTTTGGCGTGACCCGTTACAATCGTGTCGTTTTTTACGACTACGACGAGATCGAGTACATGACCGACATCAACTTCCGCGTCATTCCGGAAGCGCCATACCCGGAAATGGAGATGTCCGGAGAACCTTGGTATTCGGTCGGACGACACGATGTCTTTCCCGAGGAATTTGCCGGTTTTCTGCTCGGTTCGCCAAAGGTGCGCTCGGCTTTCCTCAAGTACCATCGTGCGCTGCTGAATGTGAAGTTCTGGAAGAACGCGCAAGACAAGATCCGTGCCGGTCATCTCGAGGATTTCTTTCCCTATCCCGAAGAACTGCGTTTCTGCAATGCTTTTGCTGTGGACTGAGGCGTGCATGCGCCTTCCGCTATAATCATCATCATTTGATCAGGAATCCTGGCATGGGCAATCGACTTTCCAAAATTGTGACTCGCACCGGTGACGCTGGCACCACCGGTCTCGGCGATGGCACCCGGGTGAGTAAGGACAGCTTGCGCATCGAGGCCATGGGGCAGGTCGACGAACTCAACTCGACGATCGGGCTGTTGCTGACCGAAGAGATGCCGGATGACATCCGGCAGGCCATGCTGCGCATCCAGCACGATCTCTTTGATCTCGGGGGCGAATTGTGCATGCCGGGAATGAGCGTCATCGGCGAGGCCCATATCGGTCGACTCGAAGATCTCGTCGAGCAGTTCAATGCCGATCTGCCGCCGCTCAAGGAATTCATCCTACCCGGGGGTACCCGCGCTGCTGCCGTTGCTCATCTCGCGCGTACCGTCTGCCGCCGCGCCGAGCGTTGCATCGTGCGCCTGGCGGACACCGAAATGGTTTCCGATTTTGCACGCAAGTATCTCAATCGTCTCTCGGACCTGATGTTTGTCCTGGGCCGCGCCCTCAACAAGGTTAGCGGGCGGCCAGACGTGTTGTGGGTGCAGACCAGGAACCGCGACAGCGACTGAACGCACACGATGCTGGCAGGCGGACGCCAACCGAGGCAAGACATCTTTCACGGAGGATCAGCATGGCCATCGGCATTACGGTCATTACCACGACCAACCGGGTGCGGCGCTTTTTCCAGACCGACGCGGCCAGTTTCGAGCAGATTTTTTCAAGCCTCCAGCGCAGCGCGCAGCTCTTCTCCGGCACCCCGCTGATCATTGGCTCGGCGGGTCAGACCGAAGTTTTTGCCGCGGCGGCGATCGCCTGCCTGGAGATTGAAACGACTCACGATCTCAGCGGCTACCTGCCGAGCCCTGGCAACCTGACCCTGACGGCACTGACGGCCGAGCAGTACGCCGAACCGTTCGCAGGCCATCTCGAAGGAGAGCATTTCACGCGGCGCATAGCGTTTTTCTTCACGGGTGGCTATGTCTTATATACCCTCGCCGAAGGCATTCGCAAGCCAGCGCTTGCCGAGCGCCTGATGAGCCTGACCAGTCTCTTTGAGCGTCCGATGATCACCTATCGCCTGGCGAAAGGCGGCGTTGGCCTGATGAATCCACATGCCATGACCCGCTTCGTGATCACCCCGGGCGTACCCGACCTGCCGCGCGACGCCTGGCTTGCCGATACTGCGTAGGCACCGACTGGCTGACCCCAGGCCCACCACGGGGTCCAACACTCGCCCACATCGAGTTCGGCACGGAGCGTCCCCGCTTTTTCGCTCGCTGCGCGATACGTGTCGCGCAGCGGTGCGCGCCCCGGGAGCGCCGCCAGCAACCCGGCCACCGCACGCAAGGCACCAGACCGGGCGAGGATCATGCCCAGGCGCCAGCACGCCAGGCCCGCCGCAAACGATTTTCTCCACCCCGGAAAATGATTGGAAATGGTTGGAAACGGTGGTAATTCAACGACATTCCTGCCTTTTGACGGTGCGCTTCAGGATGATGTACAGGTCCGATAGCTCGGAATGGCCGGTCATGCACTGTTACGATGGCGTTTCGATGCTTGCGCTATACTTCGGCGCGGATTTTCGTATGCCAAAGGAAAAGCATAGAGCATGAGCGAACGCGAAATTGACCAGAAACTGGTCGAGAGCGCCCAGGGTGGTGACAAACACGCGTTCGACGCGCTGGTCGTGAAATACCAGCGCAAGGTGGCGCGCCTGTTGTCTCGCTTTCTTTACGATCACGCCGAGATCGAGGACGTGACCCAGGAGGCATTCATCAAGGCTTATCGGGCGCTGCCGTTGTTTCGCGGGGACAGTGCGTTTTACACCTGGTTGTACCGGATTGCCATCAATGCGGCCAAGAATCACCTCGTTTCGCAGGGACGCCGCGCCCCGACTTCGACCGAATTTGACGCTGAAGAAGCCGAAGGCTTTGAGGATGCTACTCAGTTGCAGGACATCAACACGCCGGAGAGCCTGCTGCAATCCAAGCAGACGGGTGCTACGATCAACGCGGCAATGGACGCACTCCCCGAGGAGTTGCGTCACGCGATCCTCCTGCGCGAGATCGAGGGCCTGAGTTATGAGGAAATTGCCGAGGCCATGAGTTGTCCAATTGGCACAGTACGTTCGCGGATTTTTCGTGCCCGCGAGGCCGTCGCCGAAAAGTTGCGACCGCTACTCGATACCTCGCAGGATCGCAGATGGTAACCCGGTCGAGAATGGGTTGGTAGAGAGGATGAATCATGACTGATGCCTGGGGAACGGTGACCGCGATTGATGGCCAGTACGCATACCTTCGCATGGACGAAAGCGGCTGCGGTCGCTGCAGACAGCCGGGAGGGTGCGGGGGCAACCATCTGGGCCAGTTGTGGTGTGGCCCGCCACGCACTTTCCGGGTGCTGAATCCCGATCATTGTGATGTCGGTGCGCGCGTGCAGGTGGCTGTGGCCGAGGGCTCGCTTGGCCGTAGTGCGCTGTATGCCTATGCGTTTCCCTTGCTGGCGCTGTTTGCCGGGGCGCTGTCGGGATCGGCCTGTGGCGGCGAGGGGGGGGCGATCGGCGGGGCCATGGGTGGTTTGCTGGTCGGCTGGCTGGGCCTGCGGCGAGCGCAGCGGCAGAGCCAGCACGACCCCCGTTTGCAACCCACGATCCGATCTTGATTTTGCACCCCGCGCCCGCATATTTTTTGGTCATTCAATGACGTTCAGGAGGCTATTGCTGCCATGAAACAGTTGCTTGTGGCGTTCTTTTTAACGGTGTTCTCGGTGTTGGCACAAGCCGACAGTCGAGGATTGCCCGACTTCACCGAGCTTGTCGAGAAACAGGGGCCGGCAGTCGTCAATATCAGTACCACCCAGTCGGTGCGGAGCAGTGGGCGGAATGCACAGCCGTTCCCCTTCGACGAAAGCGATCCGATGTATGAGTTCTTCCGGCGCTTCATTCCTCGTCAGCCGGGAATTCCTGGCGTACCCCGCGACTACGAAAGCAGATCTCTTGGTTCGGGATTCGTGATCAGTGCCGACGGTTATCTGCTGACCAATGCGCATGTCGTGGACTCGGCTGACGAGATTCTCGTTCGACTGACCGACAAGCGTGAGTTCAAGGCACGGGTCATCGGCACCGACAAGCGCACTGACGTGGCGCTGATCAAGATCGAAGCGACCGGTTTGCCGACCGTTCGTCTGGGTGATCCGGGTGGACTCAAGGTCGGCGAATGGGTGATCGCGATCGGTTCGCCGTTCGGTTTCGAGAACAGTGTGACGGCCGGCATTGTCAGCGCCAAGGGTCGCTCCTTGCCACAGGAGAACTATGTCCCCTTCATCCAGACCGATACGGCGGTCAATCCGGGCAACTCAGGCGGCCCCTTGTTCAACATGAAGGGCGAAGTGGTCGGCATCAACTCGCAGATTTACAGCCGGTCGGGCGGTTTCATGGGGATCTCCTTTGCCATTCCGATCGATGTGGCGATGGAGGTGCAGGCGCAACTGCGCGCCAATGGCAAGGTCAGCCGCGGTCGAATCGGTGTGGTCATTCAGGAGGTGACGAAGGAGCTGGCCGAGTCCTTCGGTTTGAGCAAAGCCCAAGGCGCAGCAGTCAATGCGGTCGAAAAGGGTGGTCCGGCGGAGAAAGCGGGCATTGAAGCGGGTGATGTCATCCTTAGATTTGACGGCAAGACGATTGGCAGTTCCAGCGATTTGCCACGCATCGTCGGCAGTACCAAGCCGGGAAGCCGGGTGACGATCCAGATCTGGCGCAAGGGAGCGATCCGGGATGTATCGGTCGTGATTGGAGAAATCGCAGAAGAGAAGGTCGCTTCCCGCAGCAGCAGAAGTGCAAAATCACCTGATCGGACGGCCAATCGCCTCGGGTTGGTGGTTTCCGAGCTGACTGCCGAGCAGAAGCGCGAACTCAAGGTCAATGGCGGTTTGCTGATCGAGGATGTTCGCAACAATGCCGCGCGTGTCGATCTGCGGCCGGGGGATGTCATCCTGGCGCTGATTTCGCGTGGCGAGAACATCGAAATCAAGAGCAGCGACCAGTTCAACCGTTTGCTCGCGCAGTTCGACAAGTCGGCCAACGTGACCTTGCTGGTTCGCCGCGGCGAGTTGCAGACCTTCGTCACCATCAAGGGACTGACCGAGCGTCGCAGCGAGTGACACAGACGGCGAAGCTGACCCTGGTCTCGCGGCGCTACTGCCATCTCTGTACAGAGATGGCAGTAGCCCTCGAAACATTGGCTGCCGAATTCGGCGTGGCCGTCGAGGTCGTCGACGTTGACGCCGACGCAGCGCTCGAAGCGCTCTACGACGAACTCGTCCCGGTCCTCCTGCATGAGGGCCGTGAGCTTTGCCATTACTTTCTCGACACCAGCAAAGTCCGTGATTATTTGAGCGAAATCCGCTAGAATCCGCGCCTTCAGGCAGTTCGACCAAGGGTGCCCGCCGCCGGCACCCTTTCTTTTCAGGGGCGGCTCGGTCGCGATAGAGCCCACACCATGTCCATGCAACTGATCCGCAATTTTTCCATCATCGCGCATATCGATCACGGAAAGTCCACCCTTGCCGACCGCATCATTCATCTTTGCGGCGGTCTTTCCGATCGCGAGATGGAAGCGCAGGTCCTCGACTCGATGGATATCGAGCGCGAGCGTGGCATCACCATCAAGGCGCAGACCGCGGCCCTGCAATACCGGGCGCGCAGCGGCGAGGTCTACAACCTGAACCTGATCGACACGCCGGGCCACGTCGATTTCTCGTATGAGGTCTCGCGTTCGCTTTCCGCCTGTGAGGGAGCCCTGCTGGTGGTCGATGCATCGCAGGGAGTCGAAGCGCAGACGGTCGCCAACTGCTATACGGCGATCGAGCTCGGCGTCGATGTCGTGCCCGTACTGAACAAGATCGATCTGCCGTCGGCGATGCCTGACCATGCTCGCCAGGAGATCGAGGATGTCATCGGCCTAGATGCTTCCGAGGCGATCCTCGCTTCGGCCAAGACTGGCCTGGGCGTCGAGGACATCCTGGAAGCGATCATCGAGCGCATTCCCGCTCCGACGGGCGATCCTGATGCGCCACTCAAGGCTCTGCTGGTGGATGCCTGGTTCGACAACTATGTCGGTGTGGTCATGCTGGTGCGAGTCTTCGATGGCACACTCAGGCCAAAGGACCGGATTCGTCTGATGGCTGCCGGCTCGACCCATCTCTGTGAGCAGGTCGGCGTGTTCACTCCCAAGGCGCTGCAACGCGACGCTCTGCGCGCCGGCGAGGTCGGTTACGTTATCTCGGGAATCAAGGAACTGCAGGCGGCCAAGGTCGGCGATACCCTGACCCTGCACGAGCGACCGGCGAGTACGGCATTGCCGGGGTTCAAGGAGATCAAGTCGCAGGTCTTCGCCGGGCTTTATCCGGTCGAGTCGAATCAGTACGACTCGCTGCGCGAATCGCTGGAAAAGCTGAAGCTCAACGACGCGTCGCTGCGCTACGAACCCGAGGTTTCGCAGGCGCTCGGTTTCGGTTTCCGCTGCGGTTTCCTCGGGCTGTTGCATATGGAGATCGTCCAGGAGCGTCTCGAACGCGAGTTCGATCAGGACCTGATCACCACCGCGCCAACTGTCGTTTATGAAGTCCTGCTGCGAGATGGCAACCTGGTCAATGTCGAAAACCCGGCCAAACTGCCCGAACTGTCAAAGATCGAGGAGATTCGCGAACCGATCATCACTACCACGGTATTCGTTCCGCAGGAATATCTGGGCAATGTCATTACGCTGTGCAATCAGAAGCGCGGCAACCAGATCGACATGAACTATCACGGCCGGCAGGTGCAACTGGTTTACGAAATGCCGATGGCTGAAGTGGTGATGGATTTCTTCGACCGCCTGAAGTCCGTCTCGCGCGGCTACGCCTCTCTCGATTACGAATTCAAGGAGTATCGGGCGGCCGACGTAGTCAAGCTTGACGTGCTGATCAACGGTGAACGCGTCGATGCCCTGTCCGTGATCCTGCATCGTGTCAATTCGGTCTATCGTGGCCGCGAACTGGCCGCCAAGATGCGCGAACTGATTCCGCGCCAGATGTACGATGTCGCCATCCAGGCCGCCATCGGCACCAACATCATTGCCCGTGAGAATGTCAAGGCGATGCGCAAGGACGTTCTGGCCAAGTGTTACGGCGGCGACATTTCGCGCAAGAAGAAACTGCTCGAAAAGCAGAAGGCCGGCAAGAAGCGCATGAAACAGGTCGGGTCGGTCGAGATCCCCCAGGAGGCCTTCCTTGCTGTGTTGCGTGTCGGCAAGTAAAGGAGTAATCGAGTGAATTTTGCGTTGATCCTGTTTGTCCTGTTGCTGATTAGCGGCACAATCTGGGCCGTCGATGCTTGTTTTCTGCGCAAGCGCCGCCCGGCCGACGCCAAGGACCCCTGGTGGGTCGAGTACGGGGCGAGTTTCTTTCCGGTGATCCTGGTGGTTTTCGTCCTGCGTTCGTTTCTCGTCGAACCGTTCAAGATTCCCTCGGGATCGATGATCCCGACCTTGCAGGTCGGCGATTTCATTCTCGTCAACAAATACACCTATGGCATTCGCCTGCCGGTACTCAACCGCAAGATCATCGACATCAACAACCCGCAACGTGGGGACGTGATGGTCTTTCGTTATCCCGAGGATCCCTCCCTCGACTACATCAAGCGGGTGATCGGCGTGCCGGGTGACAACATCGCTTACCTGAACAAGAAACTGACGATCAACGGCCAGCCGGTGCCGACCACGCGGATCGACGATTATCTGCACTCGGAGCGTCTTTACTATTCGCGGCAATTTATTGAAAGGTTGGACTCGGCACAGCATCAAACCCTCAATGATGAAGATGCTCCGCCGTATATTCAGGGTCCGGTACAGTTTCCCAACCGCCAGGATTGTTCCTACAATGCAGCAGGGGTGATCTGCAAGGTGCCGCCGGGTCAGTACTTCGTGATGGGCGACAATCGCGACAACAGCCGCGATAGCCGTTATTGGGGCTTTGTTCCGGAACAAAACATCGTTGGGAAGGCTTTTTTCATCTGGTTGAATTTCAGTGATCTCACACGGATCGGCTCATTCAGGTAAGGAGCGGTGGCTATGAATCGTCAGCGTGGTGTGGCCCTTTCGGGTCTGGTGGTCTGGGGCGTGTTGATCAGTTTGGTGGCCATGCTCGTGATCCGGGCTCTTCCCGATGTCATGGAATATTACAAGATCCGGCATGCGGTCAAGGCAGTGGCTGAAGAATCCAGCGGCAAGACGGTTCCCGAAATCCGGCAGGCTTTCGGCAAATATCTGGAAATAGAGCACATCAAGACCCTCAGCCCGGCTGATCTCGACATCTTCAAGGAAGAGAACCGGCTGGTCATTGCTTTCGCTTACGAGAGGCGGATTCCGCTCGTCGCCAATGTCAGCCTGTTAATCGACTTTCGTGGTTCGTCATCAGGGCGCGGTTTCTAGCAATGACCGCTTCCCGCCTCGAGCAGGCACTCGGGCATACCTTCCGGAATCACGATCTGCTGCAACTGGCGCTGACGCATCGCAGCTTCACTTCGCCCCACAATGAGCGACTCGAGTTCCTTGGCGATGCGATCCTCAATGCCGTCATCGCGCGCCGCCTGTTCGAGCGTTTCCCCTTGCTTCCCGAAGGCGATCTCTCGCGACTGCGGGCCAATCTGGTACGCCAGGACAGCCTGCACCAGCTTGCTGTGGATCTCTCGCTGGGGGAATGCCTACGTCTTGGCGAGGGCGAGCAGAAGAGTGGCGGGCAGCAACGACCCTCCATTCTGGCCGATGCCCTTGAAGCGCTGTTTGGCGCGCTGTGGCTGGATGCCGGTTTTGACGTTGCTGGTCAGGTGATCGTCCGTGTCTACGCCGGCGTGCTGAATCAACTGACTTCCGGACAGGGGATCAAGGATGCCAAGACGCGCTTGCAGGAGTATCTCCAGGGCATCCGGCTGGCCTTGCCACAGTACTCGCTGGCAGGTACCGAAGGCGAGGCGCATGCCCAACAGTTCAGGGTGGTCTGTGTGATCGAGCCCCTGCAAATCCGCACCGAAGGCCGCGCCGGCAGTCGTCGGGCGGCCGAACAAATGGCCGCCGAACGTGCGCTGGAAAGCCTGGAAATCGCTCATGACCATTCCCCGCTGCAGCGATCATTAAAGTCATGAATGACACGCGCAGCGGGCAGATCGCCATCGTCGGCCGCCCCAACGTCGGCAAGTCGACCCTGCTCAACCAGCTGATCGGCGAGAAGGTCAGCATCGTCTCACAGCGGGCACAGACCACTCGTCACCGCATCCTGGGCATTCTCACCAGACCTGATGCACAGTACGTTTTTGTCGATACACCGGGTTTCCAGACCCGTTATGGCAACGCGCTGAATCGGGCGATGAATCGCGGCGTTCGACAGGCGCTGGCCGAAGTCGACGTCGTCCTGTTGGTTGTTGAGGCCGGGCGCTTTGACGATCGCGACCGGGCGGTACGCCAACTCATCCCGGATGACCGTCCGGTGATCATCGTGGTGAACAAGATCGACCAGTTCAAGGACAAGGCGCAACTCTTGCCGTACCTCGCCTGCCTCGCCGGTGAAGGTGAGTTCACGGCGATCGTTCCCGTCAGCGCGATGCGCGGCGTACAGATGGAAGTCCTGCTCAGCGAGACGCGCAAGCATTTGCCGAACACCGAGTGGCTGTACGGCGAGGATGAAATGACCGACCGCAGCGAAAGATTTCTGGCTGCCGAGTACATTCGCGAAAAGCTCTTTCGCCTGATTGGCGACGAGTTGCCCTATGCTGCTGCCGTCGAGATCGAAAAGTTTGTCGTCGATGGGGCCTTGCGGCGTATCAGCGCCGCCATTCTGGTCGATCGCGAGGGGCACAAGTCGATCATCATCGGCCGCGGCGGAACAATCCTCAAACGCATCGCCTCCGAGGCACGCCAGGACATGCAGCGAATGTTCGATGGTCAGGTGTTTCTCGAAGTCTTTGTCAAGGTCAAGTCAGGCTGGGCCGACGATGAGCGAATGCTCAAGACGCTTGGCTACGACTAGATCGCGTGCTCGCGAACGAGTCGGGAAGTGACGCAGCGACACAAGGTCGATGCCCAGCCGGCTTTCGTCCTGCACACCTATTCCTACAGCGAGACCAGCTTGATCGTCGACGTCTTCTCGCGCGACCATGGTCGTGTCGCTCTCATGGCGCGCGGCGCGCGCCGGCCACGTTCGGTCCTGCGCGGCCTCCTGCAGGCGTTTCAGCCACTCGAACTCGGCTGGGCAGGTGGTGGTGAGGTGAAAACGCTGATCAAGGCCGAGTGGCAGGGCGGGCAACCGCTACTGGCGGGCAAGGCGCTATTCTGTGGCTACTACCTGAACGAGCTGTTGATGCACCTGCTGCCGCGCGAGGACGCGCATGCCCGACTTTTCTGGGTCTATGCCGAGACCTTGCGGCGTTTCGCCGATGGCGCGCAGGAATCCGATCTGCGCTGCTTCGAGCGGGCGTTGCTGCAGGAACTCGGATACGGTCTGACGCTTGAAACCGATGCCACGGGTGTCGCGGTCGACATCAATGCGGACTACGCTTACGAGATCGAGCGTGGTCCGGTGCGACTGCCCGCACCCGGCAGCTCGGTGTGGGCGGTCAGCGGCCGGACACTGCTTGACCTGGCGCGCGAGGATTTCTCCGATCCGCGCTCGCTGGCCGAAGCCAAGCAACTGATGCGCACATTGATCAATCATTATACCGATGGCAAGAGCCTCGCCAGCCGCAGGATTTTTAGGGAGCTACACGAACTATGATCGAACTTGGCGTCAACATTGACCATGTGGCGACGATCCGGCAGGCACGCTGCACCTACGAGCCTGATCCGGTCTGGGCGGCCGTCGAAGCGCATCTCGGCGGCGCTGATGGCATCACCATCCACCTGCGCGAGGACCGGCGACACATCCAGGATGCCGACGTCGAGAAACTGCGCGATCTGGCGCAGATCAAGCTCAACCTTGAAATGGCAGCGACCGACGAGATGGTCGCGATGGCCTGCCGGATCAGGCCACAAATGGCCATGCTGGTGCCCGAGGGTCGCCATGAAGTGACCACCGAAGGCGGGCTCGACATCGTTGCCCAAGAAACCCGGCTCGCCGATTCGGTGGCCCGTCTCAGCGATGCCGGCATCGTCAGCAGCGTGTTCATCGATGCCGACCCGGCGCAGGTGGAAGCCGCAGTACGGATCGGCGCGCGCGTCTGCGAAATGCACACCGGTCCGTATGCACACGCCTTCTATACGCAGGGACGCGACGCCGAGAGCCCCGCCGTGCTCGCCGAACTCGAAAAAATCCGCGTCGCTGGAGACCTGGCGCGACAACTCGGGATGCGATTCAACGCCGGCCATGCGCTCAACTACTTCAACGTGCAACCGGTCGCACAACTCGCTGGCATCCGCGAACTGCATATCGGGCACGCGATCATCAGCCGTGCCATCTTCATCGGCCTGCGCGCAGCGGTCGGGGAAATGAAGCGCCTGCTGCGAGAGGCGCAGGCGCGGTCGCTGGCCCGGCCTTGACCGTCATGATCGCCGGTATCGGTACCGACATCGTCGCCGTGGCTCGCCTGGGCAGGCTTTACGAGCGGCACGGTCAGCGTGCGCTGGCGAAATTGCTGTCGCCGAGGGAACATCTCGAGTTTGTCGGCGTTCGTGATCCAGCCAGGTTTCTTGCCAAGCGTTTTGCCGCCAAGGAAGCCTTTGGCAAAGCGCTCGGTATCGGTCTGGTCGCGCCCGCCACCTTGCCAAGTATCGGCGTCGCCCACGATTCGCTGGGCCGGCCGCTGTTCGAGTACGCGGCGCCACTCGCCGCCCACCTCGCGCGGCGCCGGCTCGTCGCGCACCTCACCATCAGTGACGAGCACGATTTTGCCGTCGCTTTTGTGATCATGGAGCAGCAATGAATACCCGACTCCCGCTTGGCCCGCTGATGATCGACATTGCCGGGTTGCAATTGTCCGACCTTGAACAAGAGCGCCTGTGCCACCCTCTGGTCGGTGGCCTGATTCTGTTCGCACGCAATTACGCCTCGCCGCAGCAACTCGAGCAACTCACGGCCGCAGTGCATGCCTTGCGCTCGCCAGCCCTGCCGATTGCCATCGACCACGAAGGGGGCCGGGTGCAACGCTGTCGCGACGGTTTCACCCGGCTGCCGGCGATGCGACGTCTTGGCGAGCAATGGGACTGCGACCCGCAGGCAGCCTGGCTGGCTGCGCGCGGGGTTGGCTATGTTCTCGCCGCCGAACTGCGCGCACGCGGGGTCGACCTGTCATTCACGCCAGTACTCGATCTCGACTGGGGGCGCAGCAGCGTGATCGGCGATCGCTCGTTGCACGCCGATCCGGCTGCGGTGGTGCGGCTGGCTGGCGCGCTGATCGAAGGGCTGCACCGCGCCGGCATGGCCGCCTGTGGCAAGCACTTTCCCGGGCATGGCTGGGTCGAGGCCGATTCGCATGTTGCGCTGCCGGTCGACGAACGCGAGCTTGCAGAGCTGGCGCCAGACATCGAACCCTACCGCCGGCTCGAACTCGACGCGGTGATGCCAGCGCATGTCATCTATCGGCGTCTGGACCCACGGCCGGCGGGTTTCTCCCGTTTCTGGACAGGCATGCTGCGTAATCAGCTCGGCTTCGACGGCGTCATCTTCAGCGACGATCTGTCGATGGCCGGCGCCGGCGTTGCCGGCGGCATCAGCGAGCGTTGTACCGCCGCCTGGGAGGCGGGCTGCGACCTGTTGCTGGTATGCAACTCGCCGGATGCGGTCGGCGAATTGCTGGCGAACTGGCAGCCGCCAGACGACCCACTGCGGGCACAGCGCGTCGAGCGTCTTGTGCCGACCACTCCTGCTGTCGACTGGACTGATCTGCAGCAGGATTGGCTATACCGGACCGGGGTAGCTACAGCCAGCAGCCTGCTGGCCTGAGCGAACGGTTGGCGATCGACGTTCTCCGCACGGCCAGCCCGGCAGCCTGAACTGGCAATCACCGGAGATGTCGCGACCGGCGCCCGATTCTCTTATCTTCTCGTTTGGTGATGGCAAGATGCACATCCATTCTTCTTTGCATGGCTCTATCGAACGCTCAGTGACCTCTGATGGCGGGGGGGAAACACTGGCCCGGCGAGGTAATCGGCGGCGCCTCAAGGTTTTTCTGATGGCATTTGTCGTGGTGCTGGTGACCGGACTCGCCTGGGATTTCCTCCGACCTGCCGAATACCGTGCCACGGCCAGGGTACAGATCAGCCCGGGAAGCATTGAACCACGCCTCTCTTTGTCGGCAAGGGAGACTGCCGAGCCGTCGCCCCACCCTGCCTCCGATCTTCTGACGCAGGTGCAGGTACTCACCAGCCGGCCCCTGCTGGCCAGGGTAAGCGAGTTGCTCGCCCAGGCGGGTTTCCTGGTCGGATCAGCAGACGAGGCCACAGAATTGCAGAAGATGATCACGGTGGTGCCAGTGAGTGGCACCGAGATCGTCGAGTTGCAGGCGACCGGTGCGCCTCCGGAACTCCTCGTGGCGGTGCTGAACACCTTGCTCGATGCCTATCGCGAAGAGTTGAAAGCTGCTTACGAAGCCGCTACCAGCGTCACCCTGACGCAGGCGCGTACGGAGGCCGCGCTGCTCGAGCGGGCGATGCACGAGCGCCGTGCGCGCCTGGAGGCCTTTCGCAGCCAGCATGGCGTGTGGTCATCCGAGCGCGATGGCAACGAGGCCGTGGGGCGTATGAAAGGACTTACCACCGCACTTGCCACCGCCAGCGAGAAAGCCGCGCTAGCCGAAGCTCATCTGCGCGCTCTGCGGGAGGCCATTGCTGCCGGCAACAGCGGCAGCAGCCGGGCCAAGGATGATCCGACGCTGGCCAACATGGAGCAGCGAGCGTCGGCTCTGCGTGAGCAAATACGCGACATGGAACGCACCTACACCTCCAGATTCATGAGCATCGATCCCGGCGCAAAGGCCTTGCAGGCGCGCCTCGGCGAACTGGAGCGGCAAATCGAGGGGCAGCGTTCGGCGAGTCAACAAACCTCTCTCGCTACGGCGCAGGAAGAACTGACCAGTGCGCGGGAAACCGTCAGCCACCTGCAGGCGCAAATCAACGAGCAGCGCCGAGGTGTGCAGACGTTTTCCGAACGTTTCACCCAAGCCAAGTCACTCGAGGACGACCTCGCCCAGGTTGAAAAGGCCAACCGCGAAGCCCTGGAACGTCTGGTCAAACTCGAAGCCAGTGAGCGCAGCCGCTTGCCTGCACTCAATCTGGTGGAAATGGCCAGCGTTCCCCAGTCATCCTTTCGGCCCCCTTATCTGAGGGATGCGGCACTTGTGGTCGCCGCCGCTTTCGTTTGCGGCTTGTTGGCCATGTGGTTCGTCGAGCTGTTCAACCGGCCGCCGTCCACACAGGTTCCGGCAAGCACGACGGTCGTCATTCCGCAACCCTGGGCAACGCCCCACTTTCTGGAGCAGATCCCAGAATCGCAGCAACTCCTGCCGGTGGCCGGTTCGCACGGCAATGTCCTGCTGCCTGCCGGGTCATCGATTGCACGCGAGTTGACCCAGAGCGAGGCAAAGGCCTTGTTGACGGCGTCGGTCGGCGAGGTCCGTTTCATCATTGCGGTTCTGCTCATGGGGCTGACGCCGGAGGAGACCATCGAGCTGCGCCAGGAGGATCTCGATCCGGTGGCCAATACCCTGCGAGTCAAGGGCCACGCACCACGTACGCTCACGGTCCCAGCCTGGCTGGCAGCCTGCCACTCGCCGTCGGGCAATGGTGAGCAGGCTCCCCTGGTGACCGATGCGGCCGGAGCGCCGATCACCCCGGCCGAGATTGAAGCGGTGCTGGCCTGTGCCGCCTTCGACGCCGGACTTGCCCGCTCGGCGGAGGTCACCGCCGCGGCCCTGCGGCATACCTGCGTAGCCTGGCTGGTGCGGCAGGGCGTACGTTTCTCCGATCTTGCCTCTTTGGTCGGACGTCCGAACGCTGAAGCGCTGGCCTTCTACGCTGATCTGGCACCCCAGGGGCCACGTCGGACAATTTCGGAGATCGACCCGCTGATGCCCGCCTTGCGAGAGATCGCTGCCTGACCGTGATGACCGAACCCTTCGACGCCAAATCCCTGCTTGCCACCGTGACCGAATTGCCGGGCGTTTATCGGATGCTCGACGGCGCTGGTCAGGTGCTCTACGTCGGCAAGGCAAAAAATCTCCGCAAGCGGCTTGCTTCGTACTTCCGCGACAATCCTCCGAGCCCGCGCATCGCCATGATGGTGGCACAGATAGCCCGCGTCGAGACTACCGTGACGCGTTCCGAGGCCGAAGCGCTGCTGCTTGAAAATAATCTCATCAAGAGCCTGTCGCCACGCTACAACATTCTCTTTCGTGACGACAAGTCCTATCCCTACATCGTCCTCACGCACGACAATTACCCGCGCCTGGGTTTCTTCCGAGGCGCCACCGACCGGCATGCCGACTATTTCGGTCCTTTTCCGTCTTCACCGGCGGTGCGCGAGAGCATCCATCTGCTTCAGAAAATGTTTCGTCTGCGTACCTGTGAGAATTCGGTGTTCAACAACCGTTCACGACCGTGCCTGTTGTACCAGATCAAGCGTTGCTCCGGACCCTGCGTCGGACTCGTCGAGCCAGCGCGCTACGCCGAGGATGTGCAGAGGGCGGCAATGTTTCTGCAGGGACGACAACAGGATGTGATCGGCAGTCTGTCGGCCGCCATGGATCAGGCGGCAGCCAGGCTCGCTTTCGAACAGGCTGCGGTCTACCGTGACCAGATCCAGTCCTTGCGGCAGGTGCAGGAAAAACAGTACGTCGAGAGCGGCAACGCGGGCGATGTGGATATCGTCGTCGCCATTGAATATACCGGCCTGCTGTGCGTGAACCTGGCGATGGTTCGTGGTGGTCGGCATCTCGGCGACCGACCGCAATTTCCGGTCAGTACCGTCGATTGCGTGGCCTCGTCGCCGCCTGAGGCGCTGACTGCATTTCTCTATCAGCATTATCCCCTACACCCGATCCCGCCGAGAATTCTCGTCAATCTGGCCCTGTCTGATGAGGAGCTTGCTGATTGGCTCAGTGCTACGGCGAGGCAGCCGATCAGGGTAGGTAAAGCGAGACTGACCCTGCAGCGCGTCTGGGTCGAAATGGCCGAACAGAACGCCCGCCTGGCGATCGACGCGCGCCGCAGCGTGCTGTCACGGCAGGGCGCACGGCTTGAAGCGCTGCGTCAGACGCTGGGTCTCGACATCGAGGACGGCAAGGAGGCACGCATCGAGTGTTTCGACATCAGCCACACCCAAGGAGATTCGACCGTGGCGGCCTGTGTGGTCTATCAGGGAAGTGGCATGCGCAAGTCCGAATATCGCCGCTTCAATGTCGAGGGTATCCAACCCGGTGACGACCACGCAGCCATCCGGCAGGTGGTCCACCGCCGTTACGAAAAGCTGTTGCGCAGTGACGGCGTCGTACCGACGCTGATCCTGATCGATGGCGGCAGCAGCCAGGTCAGTGCTGCAGCCGCAGCCCTCGCTGAACTCGGGCTGGGCCACCTGCCGATGCTCGGTGTCGCCAAGGGAGAAACGCGCAAGCCGGGCCTGGAAACCCTGGTTTTCGCAGATGGCCGTGAGCCGTTACAATTGTCTCCTGAAGATCACGCCCTGCACCTGATTCAGGAAGTCCGAGACGAGGCGCACCGCTTCGCGGTTTCCGGTCATCGCGCTCGGCGTGGCAAGGCTTCGCGCAGTTCACGCCTGGAAGAGATCGGCGGTATCGGACCCAAGCGGCGCAAGGCGCTGATTTCCCGTTTTGGAGGTCTGCAGGGAATCTCCGATGCCGGGATAGACCAACTGACAGCAGTTCCTGGAATCAGTCGGGAGCTGGCCGAGAAAATTTACGCAGCGTTGCACTGATGCCACTGAACATACCCATCCTGTTGACCTGGCTGCGAATCATTTTGATCCCACTTCTGATCGCCATCTACTACGTTCCGGAGGGATGGATTCAGGGTATCGGGCGTGACTGTGCGGCAACGTTGATCTTTGTTGCCGCTGCCATGACCGATTGGCTTGACGGCTATCTCGCACGACGCTGGCGGCAGACTTCGGCATTTGGCGCCTTCCTTGACCCGGTCGCCGATAAGCTGATGGTTGCCGCAGCGCTGATTGTTCTCGTCCAGCTCGGCCGTCTCGACGCCGTCCTGGCGATGATCATCATCGGTCGCGAGATCACGATTTCCGCCTTGCGCGAGTGGATGGCGCGGATCGGTGCGCACAAGAGTGTCGCCGTGTCGATGATTGGCAAGATCAAGACCACTGCACAGATGGCCGCCATCCCGATGCTGCTTTATTACGCTCCGTTGCTTGGTCTCGATATCTATCAGTGGGGTGTCTGGCTGATCTACGTGGCGGCCGTGCTGACGCTCTGGTCGATGGGTTATTACATGCGGATGGCGTGGCCATACCTGATCGAAGAGGATCGCAAACGGTGATCCTTACCAGTTGCGCCAACGGCGCGCGGACAAAAGAAGGCGTTGACAGCCAGGGATAGGCCTTTATAATGCGCACTCGCTTCACGCGGGAGTAGCTCAGTTGGTAGAGCGATACCTTGCCAAGGTATAGGTCGAGAGTTCGAGACTCTTCTCCCGCTCCACATTTTCCACAAGGCCATCATCGGCTTTGCGGATTCACCAGCAAGACGAATCAACGGCCAAAGACCCTGTCATCAGATAGGCTCGGCGCGATAGCAAAGCGGTTATGCACCGGATTGCAAATCCGTGTAGGTGGGTTCGACTCCCGCTCGCGCCTCCAACAAATTAGGCCTCTGGACACTCGCGGAGACACTCTGGCCTGGGTGGAGTGAGACCAGGCTGAGCCATGGCGCGATTCGCCCGGGTTTCAGCCTGCGTCTGCAGCAGGCCCTGCCAGCAGCATTTCGTCGCAGATCACTGGCAGCATCATGTTTTCCTGCCCTGAAGGATATCTCTGATCTCCTGGTGCCGCCCGCTACATACACTAACTAAGTGACCTGGTGAACGCCGCCGATGTTCGACAACTTGCGAAGATATGCTGCCGCCTATGCCGTGGCAATTGGGGGCCTCCTCATGACCTGTCTGTCATCGTGGAATGTCCGTCAGGAGCTGCAGACCAGCCATTTCAAGGAATTCCAGTGGGCGGCCGGCGACCGTATTCAGGCCGTGCATTCGGTCGTCGACCAAGGGCTCGACGCCCTCCTGGAAATCCGCGGACTGTTCTACGCCCCTCAGGGGATCGACGAGCAGGAGTTCCGGGTTTTTACCGATTCCATCCTCAAGCGCCGTCCCTACATCCATAGCCTGTTGTGGGCCCCGTTGCTGAACGGATCGCAGCAGACGCTGCCAGGAGCAGCAAGCGGGACTTCGCCAGCAGGTCCCGCTGCGGCGAATGACCACGAGGGGAGCATCGCCGGGCCACCGCGCGTGCCGGTGCTTCTTGCCGCTGCGCGCACCGAGTCGGCGGCTGCCCAGGGCGTCGACCTGAACCTGACGGTTGAATTTGCGGCATTGCTGCAGCGGGCCAGGGAAAGTGGCAACATCGCGGTCAGCGGCCGCATCGACCTCGCGCAGCCGGGCGGGGCGACGGTGCCGGTGATCTACGCCGTGTTGCCAGTCTATTCTCCCGGCCACTCGCGCAGCACTGCTGCCACGCCCGGTATCCGCCGGCAGGCTGATCCGCTGGGATTCGTGGTGGGCGTCTTCGACATTGAGGAACTCGTGCATGTTGCCATCAATCTGCTTGAGCCGCGCGGGGTCGAAGTTCTGGTGCGGGACGATTCGGCTGGCAGTGACAAGCAGTTTCTTCACTTTTATGCCAGTCGGCTGGAGCCGCGTGCCACTTCCACAGCCAGTGGCCGGATGCCGGTTTACGACGAGGATCAGCCACGCATGGAGGCCAGGATTCCCGTCGGCGACCGTAACTGGTCGATCATCTGCGTTGCCACCCATACTTTCCGGAGTGCCGAGGCCTTCACCGAGGCGCACTGGACGGTTCTCGTCGGAGGCTTCCTGTTCACCGCACTGCTCACTTTCTACCTGGTGCGCAGCCGTCGCGAACTGAAGAATCGAATCCAGCTGACGCTGACCATCTATGAGCGCGAGGAACTGTTTCGCCAGCTGGCCGAAACCGTCGATGTCGTATTCTGGGCGATCAATGCCGAGGCGACACGGATCGAATACATTGGTCCGGCTTTCAGACAACTTGCAGGCCGCGAGGCAATGCTCGATGGCCTCGCCGGTGCCGCGCCGTCGCTGCTGCTCGACGTCTTCGCGTCCGACGACCGGCACACGCTGCTTGAGGCAATCCGCCAGTTGCAGGCCGAGGGCGAGCGTTTTACCGTCGTTTTGCCGGTTTCACGTGGCGAACGGGGCTTGCGCTGGCTGCGGGTCTGCGGCTTCCCGGTACGCGAAGCGGGCAGTCCGCTGAGCCGCATCGTCGGTTTTCTCGAGGACATTACCGAGCACAAGCTGGCCGAGGATGCGCTGCGCGATTCGGAAGCGAAGTTGCGTACGCTGTTCAATCATTCGCCGGACCTGATCTTTACGGTCGATGGCGAGGCCCGGATCCTGCTCACCAACCGGCCGCTACCGTATCCGGTCGGCGGGGTCGGCGAGAAACGATCGGAACTGATCCTCCCTGCGGAGGTTCGCGAGGGTTACCTCGAGAAACTGCGGCAGGTGTTCCGGAGCGGACGCATCGAGCATTTCCAGTACAACTCGAGTGATGCCACTTGGTGGGAGATCCGCATGGTGCCGATCAGTTCGGCGAATGTGGTGACTACGGTGATGGCGGCAATGGTGGTGATTACCGACATCACCGAGAATCGCAAGCTGCAGTGGCAGGCGATCCGCAGCGCTCGCCTGGCTTCCCTCGGTGTCCTCTCGGCGGGCATCGCCCACGAAATCAACAACCCCAATCACGCCATTCTGGCGAATGCACCCCTGTTGGCCCGCATCTGGCAGGATGCCCTGCCGATCCTCAACGAGTATGAACAGGAGCAGGGCAGCTTCATGCTTGCCGGCCTGAGTTTCGAGCAGGCGCGCCAGACCATTTCGAGAGGGATGCGCGACATCGGCGAAAACGCCAAACGGATTCAGAAGATCGTCGATAATCTCAAGCACCTCGGGAAGCAGGATCGCGGACATATGAACGAACTCGCCGACATCGGGAAGATCCTGCATGCCGTGGTGACCCTGCTCGATACCCGTATCCACAAGCATACCGATGCCTTTACGCTGGACTTGCCGGAAGCGTTGCCAACGGTCAAAGGCAATGTGCAGCAGCTCGAACAGGTGTTCATCAACATCATCGTCAACGCCCTTGAATCCTTGCCCGATCGCAGTAGCTCGGTCAAGGTTTCGGCACGGGCGGAGCGGACCGGAAATCGGCTGATCGTTCAGGTCGAGGATCAGGGAGAAGGCATTGCCGAGGAGGTCATGGCGCAGATTGGCGAGCCCTTTTTCACCACTAAGGCCGAAAGCGGTGGCACTGGTCTGGGCCTGTCGATTTCCTCGTCGATTGTCGAAAAACACGGTGGCGTACTGCGTTTCGAAGCCAACCACCATTCCGGCACCACGGTCAGCATCGACCTGCCGATCAGCACGGAGGAGTGAATGAAGGAAAAATCCTTTGCCAGCCTGCCCGTTTTTCTCGTCGATGACGAGGAGTCGGTCCTGCACGCCAGTGCAGCCGTATTGCACAGTGCGGGCGTTGCCCACATCCAGATGGTCAGCGACAGCCGGGAACTGCTGTCAATGCTCGAGGGGCAACCGGCAAGCGCCGTGCTGCTCGACCTGATGATGCCGCATCTCAGCGGTACCAAGCTGCTGCCGGACATCGTTCACCTCTACCCGGAAGTGCCGGTGATCGTCATGACCGCCGCCCAGGATGTCGAAACCGCCGTGCGCAGCATGAAGGAAGGGGCATTCGACTACCTCGTCAAGCCGGTAGAGGAAAGTCGCCTGGTGGCGAGCGTTCGCCATGCCCTGGAAGTGCACTCGCTGCGTCGGCAGATGGGAGTGCTGAAGCGCTACCTCCTGTCGGACTGCCTGCAGAACAACGAGGCCTTTGCCGGCATCATCACCCACAGCCGCAAGATGCGAGCGCTCTTTCAGTACCTCGAAGCGGTGGCTGTGTCTGCCGAGCCAGTGCTGATCTCCGGCGAGACCGGTGCCGGCAAGGAGATGTTCGCGCAAGCCTTGCACAAGCTCAGCGGCCTGAGCGGACAGTTCGTGCAGGTCAATGTAGCCGGCCTCGACGACATGCTCTTTTCGGACACCCTGTTTGGTCACAAGAAAGGCGCTTTCACCGGCGCCGACCAGTCACGGCCCGGGCTGATCGCCCAGGCTGCCGGCGGCACGCTGTTCCTCGACGAGATCGGCGACCTGTCGATGGCCTCGCAGGTCAAACTGCTGCGCCTGCTGCAGGAACACATGTACTTCCCGCTGGGATCGGATGTCGCCCGTCCCAGTGACGCACGCGTGGTTTGTGCGACCAACTGCAAGCTGGCACAGATGATGCGCCAGAACCACTTTCGCTCGGACCTCTTTTTTCGGCTGTCGGTGCACCAGATCGAGGTGCCGCCACTGCGCCAGCACAAGGAGGACATCCCGCTGTTGCTGCAACACTTTCTCGACGAGGCTGCGGCTGCGATCCACAAACCCGCCCCGGAGCCCTCGAACGAACTCCTCACCCTGCTCGCCAACTATCATTTTCCCGGCAACGTGCGCGAACTGCGGGCCATGGTTTTCAACGCCATGGCCCTGCATCGCGGGGGGGCGGTGCTGGCCATGGACAGCTTCCGCCAGGCGATCCAGAAGCAGCAGAAGACGGGCGCCGACGATCCGGCGGTGGAACCATCCGACGGCTTGCCGATCCTGATTCCGGGGCGCTTTCCCACCCTCGACGAGGTTGAAGAGGCGATGGTCAGGGAAGCGCTCAAGCGCGCCAAGGGCAATCAGGGGGTCGCTGCGACCCTGCTCGGGCTGTCACGTCCGGCACTCAACCGACGCCTGGCACGGCGCGCACTGCCACCCGAATCCTGAAGCGGCGAAATCTGCACCCCGCGGCCGCATCGATCGTTCCGGAACAACCATCAGCGTTCGCGGTGGGCTTGTTGAAGCAGGTGATCGTGATGATCAATCAGGGCTCTTGACAAGCTCGGAACGAGGGGGGTGGGGCCATTGATTTGCCGGATCGGCCGGCCATCAGCCTGCGGAGGAACTGCCAGACCGCAGTTTTCCTTATTCTTCTAGGGTGTTACCTTTCGACACCTTGATACATTCCGCATCGCCGCTTTCAACATGTTGATGTAAATTGATTTTTAAAATAAATAAAAAATCAATTGCATGATTTGCGACGCGTTTTGTTACACCCCTTCGAGTTCCCGAATCACTGCCGCTGGCGTTCACCAAGCAATTGTTTTAACAGAGCTCTGTCCGACTTCCAGGGTTTTGGCATGAATAATGCTTACGACGGTGAGATGAGCGTCGCTTCGCACTGAAGGGGAGTGTGAAAATCGCGTCAGCGACTCACGAATCGTCCTTTCCCGCTTGCGGGAAAGGGCCGGGGGAGAGAAACAGAAATGGCATTTTCATGGTCTGGCGTGCATGGAAAAGTCATGGCCGTGAGTTGTTCCCGGCGATCACCGCAGCCCTTTATCAATGCCAGGAGGATCGACCGCACGCGAACACGAATACCTCACCCGTCGGATCCTGCCAGGTGCGCTTTGCAGCCCCCGGATGTCTGGCCGCCGCACCTCAACCCACGACCACCACCATAGGGCCTCTTCATGAGTACATTATTGATTTTGACGATTTTGACTGTCGTCATCGTCCTCTTCTTCGACTATACCAACGGTTTTCATGACGCGGCCAACATCGTGGCGACAATCATCGCGTCGCGAGCGATGACGCCCGTGCAGGCGGTGATCATCGTCGGCACTTTCGAGTTTCTCGGCCCTCTGCTGGGCGGAACGGCGGTCGCCAATACCATCGGCAAGTTCGTCACTCTGGGTGATGTCCAGGCGGTTCTCTCGCTGGCCATCCTGATCAGCGGTCTGGTCGGCGCCATCGTCTGGAACCTCGCGACCTGGTATTTCGGCATTCCATCGTCCTCGTCGCACGCGCTGGTCGGCGGGTTGATCGGCGCTGTCGTCGTCTCTGCCGGCATGGACAATGTCGTATGGGGTTTCTCGCAACTGATGCACGGCCAGTTGACCGGCATCATGAAGGTTCTGGCCAGTCTGATCCTGTCACCGATCATCGGATTCTGGGCGGGTTTCCTGATGTTGCGCCTGCTGAGCATTCTGCTGTTCACTGCCACTCCTTCGGCGAATACCGGTTTGCGCTACGCGCAGTTCGTCACCGCTGCCGGCCTCGCCTTCTCGCACGGCGCCAACGACGCGCAGAAGAGCATGGGCATGCTGACCCTGGCGTTACTGCTGGGCGGATTCATCCCGACCTTTGAAGTGCCCTTCTGGGTGATGCTGGCCTGCGCCATCGCGATTACCCTGGGCATTCTCTCGGGCGGCTGGCGGATCGTTCGCACCCTCGGCTTCGCGATTTACCGCGTCCGCCCGATTCATGCACTCAGTTCGCAACTGACCTCGGCAGCGGTCATCCTCACCGCCTCATTCATCGGTGCGCCGGTGTCGACCACCCACGTCGTCGCGACTTCGATCATGGGCATCGGTTCCTCGGAGCGGCCGAAAGCCGTACGCTGGAAGAAGGCCAAGGACATTGCCATTACCTGGGTCATCACCATCCCCGGCTCGGCACTGGTTGCCATTCAGACATTCGCTCTCGTCAATCTCTTCATCGGAAAGGTCTAATCTCATGTCGAACGCAAGCACCGCATCCCCCTCCTTCACTCGCCGAATCCTGCATCGGGTATTTCCGAAAGTACCCAATTTCTTCGCCCTGCTGGCCGAACAAAGCACGCAAGTCGGGATCAGCGCCGCCCTGCTGGTCGAGTACATGGGTTCCGGCACCACCGAAGTCGCCAAACGGGTCGTCGAGGCCGAACATGAAGGCGACCGCCTCAAGGTTCGCAATCTGACGTTGCTCAATGAAGCTTTTTCGACGCCGATCGACCGTGAGGATCTGCACCGGGCGATCATCAACCTCGATGAAATCATCAACAGTTGCAAGACGGTGGTTGCCGAGATGGACGCGAATTTGCTCGCCTTGAAGGCCGACAAATACTGTCTGGAAATGGCCGTGTACCTCAAGGAAGGCGCCGAGGCGGTGGCCGCCGGGTATGGCCGTCTGGGCAGCGAACCCAAACTCGGCCGCGCCGACGCCGAGAAATCCGACCAGGCGGTCCGGAAGTTGACGCGCACCCACCGACGCGCCCTGGCCGAGCTGTTCCACGACGAGGATTTCCACCATATCTTCCGCCGCAAAGAAATCTACAATCAACTGCTGGGTGCGGCAGAACGTCTGAACATCTGCAACAGCACACTGCTGGACATCGTCGTCAAGCTCTGCTGATCCCCCTCGCATCCTGGTCGGGTCAGACCCGGGGAATCGGCCGGCCAGTTCCTTTCCCCGCCTGCGTGGCTGGCGGTCGCATGGCCATCAGGCCTGTTGACGGCTGGTGTGCGGCGTCTGCTTTCCATTCGGAATCTGGCTGGCCGCGGCCGCTGATTGCCCCAACGCACGATTCATCCCGAAGGCACCCTTGCAGCGCTGCGGATATAAGCAAAGTGTGTACAAATTCTAATGGCTCTTTATGCGTTTCGGACGGTTGAAGATCTATGTGCAGGGAGGCGCCCA
>DIME01000002.1:57649-71985 GCA_002425405.1 Candidatus Accumulibacter vicinus | reverse complement strand
ACTCAAACTACCAAGACAGTATTTGCTCTTATCCGTTTCACATCAATGTGTTAACGCTAATTTTTGGGCTTCGTTATCCCGAACTGACGTTAACAGATACTGTCGAAGGCCTGTCAAGACTACCATCTTCTGGGATTTCCAAGCGCGCAATGCCTCTCTCAAGCCGACTTCTTCCCGCCTGGCTAATGGTCATTGCCGTTGCGGCCCCTCGGGTACCTGCCTGGGCCGGGGTCGTGATCCCTGAAGTAGTTGTAACGCCACTGCGTTTCCTGATCGAAGTACTGCCCCGGGAAGCGCAGGTTGATCACCGTCGCCCGTCCGTCGCCATCCGGGTAGTGCCATCCCGAACGGCTCACCGGTCGGCAGGTTGCGCCAGACGACGATATTGGCGTCGTTGGTCGCCACCCGCGGCGTGCCGAGAGGATCGCCGTGCAGGTCCAGCCATCGTCCGCACTGGTGCCAAAAACCTGACCTGCCAGTGACACCGTGATACGATCAATGTTTGCCAGGCAAAGTGCTTGGTCATTTGTCGCTTGTGCCTGAACAAAGGAGGGTGTCGGAAAGAGGGCTTTTTTGATCACAAGAGTCTGAATGGAGGGCCTGTACCATGGATCTGGCAATGAGTTTCAAGAATGACAAGCTGGTCGGCGATTTCTGGGGAGGCCTCGCGGCGATGCTGGTCGCCCTGCCATCGGCGATCGCTTTTGGGGTCACCATTTATGCCTCGATCGGTCCGGCTTATGCCGGTCTGGGCGCACTCGCAGGGATTCTCGGCGCGGCCGCCCTCGGCCTGGTGGCGCCGAGTCTGGGAGGCACCAATCGGCTGATCACGGCGCCGTGTGCACCCGCCGCAGCGGTGCTCTCGGCGTTTGCCATCGAACTTGTCCAACAGGACGTCGACCCGGCGTTCATCGTGCTGCGGCTCACTGCCCTCGGCCTGGTGGCCGGACTGATTCAGCTTCTTCTGGGCTTGATGCGGATCGGCAGCCTGATCAAATACATTCCGTTTCCGGTGGTCAGTGGCTACCTGACCGGGGTGGGCCTGATCATCATTGGCAGCCAGATTCCAAAATTCCTCGGTGTATTCGGCAATCAGTCCTTGTGGCGGACGCTGACCTCACCGCAGACCTGGCAATGGCAGAGCGTACTGATCGGCGGCGTCACGGCGACCGTGATGCTTGGCGCGCCTTTGCTTACCCGCGCTGTACCGGCAGCCATCCTCGGCCTGCTGGCCGGAGTGCTCACCTATTTCGGATTGGCGCACTTCGTGGACGAATCGATGCTGGTCCTTGAAGGCAACAAGCTGATCATCGGGCCTCTTGGCGGTTCCGCCGCAGGCATGCTCGAGGCGGTTACCGGACGTTGGCGGGACATCGGCGAACTCAAGCTCGGCCAGATCGCCGCTCTCATGGGGACAGCGCTGACGCTGGCCGTGTTGCTATCCATCGATACGCTCAAGACGGCCGTCGTGCTCGATGCACTCACCCGCAGTCGCCACGATTCCAACCGCGAACTGATCGCGCAAGGTCTGGGCAATGTCGGCTCGGCCTGTATCGGCGGGATGCCGGGGGCAGGACAAATGGGCGCGACCCTGGTCAATCTGGCGAGTGGCGGTCAGACGCGCATCTCCGGAGTCGTTGAAGGCGTACTGGCGCTGCTCGCGTTTCTCGCCTTGGGAGCGTTCATCGCCTGGATACCGGTCGCTGCCCTGGCGAGCATCCTGATTGTCGTGGGGATCAGGATGATCGACATCAAGAGCCTCCACCTGCTCGAATCCTCGTGGACGATGCTTGACTTCGCGGTGATCATGGCCGTGGTCGCCGTGGCGCTCGCCTACAGCCTGATCGCAGCGTCAGCGGTCGGCATTGCCCTGGCGATGTTCCTGTTCATTCGCGAGCAGTTGATGAGCACGGTCATTCGCCGCAAGGCCAGTGGTAGAGAACGCTTCTCGAAGCGGGTGCGTCTGGGACAAGAGATGGACCTGCTCGAACAGCGCGGCGACCGGACCACCATCCTGGAACTGCAGGGCAGCCTGTTTTTCGGCACCAAGGACCAGCTTTACACGGCCCTCGAGCCTGAATTGAGCAAGCGCAACTACATCGTGCTCGACATGCGCCGTGTCCAGTCGGTTGACGTCACGGCGGTGCATCTCCTGAGTCAGATCAGGGACGCACTGATTGAACGCGAGGCGTTCCTGGTCTTCAGCGGCTTGACGCATACCCTGCCCAACGGAAAGAACCTAGCCGAACTGTTTGAACAGATGGAACTGACGACCAAAACCGATCATGTCAAAATATTCGGAGAACTCGACGATGCGGTCGAATGGGTTGAAGATCAGGTGCTCGCGGAGAAGTTGATGCAGGCGACCGAGGTGCCGCCGCTCGAGATCTACGAAATGGAAATCTTCAAGGACTCGAAGGAAGATTCACTGATCGCGCTTGTCGAGTGCCTCAAACGTTGTTCGGTGGCCAAGAACGAGAAGGTGTTCTCGACCGGCGATGCGGCGGATCGCCTGTTTCTCATACGCAAGGGCGCCGTGCGCATCACCACGCCCGTTCCCGGGACGGGCAGCAGCCGCCACCGCCTGACCTATGGGCGTGGCGATTTTGTCGGCGGCCTGTCCTTCGTCACTCGGGCGGTCAGCTTCAGCGCCGATGCCACGGCGATGGAGGATACCGAACTTTACGTGTTGCACCGGGAGAGCTTCGAGAAACTGTGCGAAGAGCACCGACGGCTCGCCTTTAACCTGATGCAGGCCATTGCCCAGGTGCTGGCATTGCGCCTGAGCTACGCCGACAAGGAACTGCTCGCGATGCAGGAGTAGAAGGGGCTTGGCGCGTCATCGGGGGGGCCGGAAAGATGATCAAGGCCTCCGGGGAAAAGGGAGGGCCACCTAGCTGCGCCTCGCTCGCCAGTCGAACTGGCTGAGCAGCGGCCAGTACGAGCACGTCAGCCGGAGGGTCGCCCGCATCGGCAGGCTGCTCGGCGGCCGGTTGCGCCGGAGCCTGCAGGCATGGCGCCGCGCCTGGGCCGGGGCGGACACGGCGGGCGTTTCGCCTGGCCGTGTCCGTGCTTTGCTATCTGCCCGGCGCGAGCGCTGCCCCGATGGCGCCCTGCCTTGCGGCACGCGCGCGGACCAGACGCGTCTGGCGCTGTTCTTCTTCCTTCGCCTCGGCCGGTCAACCCGCTCGCGCGAATCGGCCGGCATTTCCGGAATGCGTGCGGCACGAGAGTACCGTCGCACCGTTGCGCCTGGCGGCACAACCAGAAGAAGTGGGGAAGAACATGGGACCGGCGCAACAGAACCCGAAAACCGCTGTCATTCCAGTTGTCCGGGGGATTCCTGTCGCGGACGGCGCAGCGGGCGGCGGCCCGTCCACTGCCCCACGAGCCGCCCCGCACGACCCGCAGAATGTCAGCGTCCGCGGAGAGGTTTTCCCGTCCAGCGTTGCGCGCATCGTAGGGGTAGCCGAACTCGGGCTTGTCCCACTCCTTTCCCCACAGGCTGCGCGTCCACTCCCAGACGTTGCCGGCCATGTCCTCGCAACCCAATGGACTGCGGCCACGCGAAAAGCAGCCCGGAGTCGTCGTCTGGCCGATGTCCTCCTCGGCGTTGGCCCGTTCGGCGTCCCACGCATCACCCCAAGGGTACGCGCGCTGCGCTTGCGCGTTCGCTTGCAGCGCGCATTGTGGCGGCGCGAAGCCCTCGGCGAGACTGCCAAGGATCGCGCCGCGCGGGATCTCGATGCCACCACGCGCCGCTTTCTCCCACTCGGCTTCCGATGGCAGCGTCACCTCCCAGCCCGCGGGCAGGTGCGCGCGCCAACGCACGTCAAGCCAGCGGCAGAAGGCGAGCGCGTCGTACCACGACAGCGACGCCACCGGACGATTGTCGAGATCCAGCAATGCTTCGGAAGGGTGCGCGGTGTAGCCGCTGGCTTCGACGAACTGCCGGAACTGCGCGACGGTGACCGGCGATTCGCCGATCCAGTAGTCGTAGTCGAGCGTGTCGTTCTCATGCAGCGGCGCCTTCTGGTCGCCCTCCTGGCCCATCCAGAAGCGGCCGCGTGGAACGAAAACGAAACGCATCGCATCGACTTCGCGCAGGTGGCGGCGCGGGTCGCCAAGCTGCGCCAGCAGGTCGCCGGCGAGCGCGCGTTCGCGCGCCGGCAGCCGCGTGCTGGCGAGCAAGCCCAACTGCCGGTCGCGCACGCGCAGGCGTTTGCGTTCGTGGCGTGCCTGCAGGCTCCGGTTGAACGCGGCGAGGCCGGTCTCGTGCAGCACTTGCGCGGCGAGCAGCGCTCCCCAGTACGCTTCGGCGTCGTCCAGCGCGTCGTCTTCGGCGCAGAGCGCGTCGACGAGCTCCCAGATCGCCGACGGCGACGCTTTCGAACGGGCGGCGGCGAGCAGCGTCACTTCGCGCCAGCGGTTCGGGTCGCTGCGCGCCAGCCGGCTCAGCGTATCGGGGTAGTCGAAACGGGCGAGGTGGCAGGCGGCGAGGTATTCCTGGAACGAACGGTGCGGGAACTGGTAGAGCCCTTCGCCGTGCGAGGTGAGCAGCCCGGCGCGGTCGCGCAGGGGTATTCCTCGAGGCGCTTGAGCCGCACGTCGGGGTCCGACGAGGCGGCGTAGAGCGCGTCGATCAGCGCGCTCTGGCGGATGTCGGCGGTGCCGGTGAGCTGCGGCTGTTGCCGGTGGGCCTGGTAGGCGAGCTGGTCGAGCTGCTCGCGGATGCTTTCGCGTCGGGCCTTGAGCCATTCGCCGAGGCTCGGTTCGCTGACGATCGGCTGGCCGTCGGCGTCGCGGCGAAGCTTGAGGCCTTCCCATTCGTCGAGCAGCATGTCCACCGACTGCGCATAGAGTTCCTCGCGGTTCTCGGGCAGCGATCCGCCACCCTTGCTCTGCAGGCGCGCCATCAGCGTCAGCAGCAGCGGGCGTTCGGCGAGCTCGCGCAGTTCGGGCCGTTGCGTCGCGCGCTTGAGCAGTGCCGCGCGTCCGCTGGCGTCGCTCCCGGTGAGCCGGCAGAGGTCGTTCGCCAGGTGCGCGTACCAGGAGTCGATGAAGCGCTCGATCTGGCCGCGGGTGAACGGCAGCAGTTCGCGTTCGGCAAAGCCGTCGAGCTTCCAGTCCTGGCGCTGGTAGGCGTAAGTGCGGCTGGTGACCAGGAAGCGGCAGCGCGGGTGGATCGCGGCGAAGTCCTGCACCGCCTGCTTGACCTGCTCGCGGCGGCGCAGCGCGTCCGGCACTTCGTCGAGCCCGTCGAGCAGGATCAGGCCGCCGGCGGTCAGCAGTTCGCGTTGCAGTTCGTCGGGGTAGCGCGCCAGCGGTGCCGGCAACTGGCCGACGATGAAGGTCCACAGCGCACCGTCGGCAAGGGACGTGCCCGGCGGCGGCAGGCTGGCGGCGAAGTCGCGCAGCAGCACGCGCACCGGCAGCAGCGCGCCGTGGCGCCAGCGCTGGGGTTCGGGTGTTTTCTCTTTGCTGGCGGCGGCGCGCGCCTGATCGCTGTCGTCAACGGGCAGCGGCTGGCAGAGAAGCGGCAAGCTGGTTGGCTGTCCGCCGAGCAGCTCGCCGGCCATGCACAGCGCGACGAAGTTGAGAAAAGTCGTCTTGCCGCTGCCGGGGCCGCCCATCAGCACGAGCAGGCGTTCTTCGTCGAGCGCTTCGAGCGCCGACTGGCGTGGCGCGGCTTGTCGATCACGTTCGCCAAAGGCGGATGGCCGCTGGTGCGCCTGGCCACGCCCGCCATGCACCTCGTCGCGCGCATGCCGCGTCAGCAGCGCGGTGTACACCGAAGCGAGCTGCACCGGCCTGCCGCTGTCCGCGGCGAGCAGCGGCAGTTCGTTGGCGCGCCGGCTGAGCCAGTCGAGGTAGCCGCGGCGCAGTTCGGCGGCGCTCGCTCCGGCTTGCGCGGCGACCTGGTAAATCCTGCGCTGGTCGTAGTGGTAAGTGTCGCCGGTGCTGATCTTGCCGGGGTTGTCGCCAACGATCGATACGCCGCGCTTGCCGACTTTCACTTTCTGCGCAGATACTGCTGCGCTCACCGGCGCTTCGCGACGCAGTTCGACGAAACCGGCAGCGGCGAGCTTGTCGAGCTGGCCGTCAAAATGCCGCAGCAGTGCGTCGGTGTTCGAGTAAGGGGTCGGGAAATGGCCGAGCTGATCGAGCTTCTCGCGAAACTCGCGCACGCTGCGCTGGTCTTCCGGCGGGATCTCCGCCGGCTTCCCGGTCTGCTCCTTGAAGTAGGTGAACAGAAAAGGCCGGTTCGTCGCCTGGAAGTGGCCGAAAGCGGTGGCGAATTCTTCGGCGGTGTAGCGACCGACCTTGTTCGCGACGAGCATCACGAAGAGGTCGCAGTCACGGATCGCGCGCTTGTACTGGTCCTGCAGCCGCGTGCGCGACATCGCGTCGAGGAAGTCTTCCCACAGCACCAGTTCGAGGAAGACGCCCTGCGACACCCATTGCTTGTTTTCGCGGCCGACGTAAATTTCGAAGGCGCGGCGGTCGTCTTCGAGCTCTTGCGACGAGGCGAGGAAGATCTTCTTGTTCGTTACCATTGGCTGTGAGGTGGCATATCCGATAGACCGGCAGAAAGTCAACGACGGGAAGGCGAACGACGCGAAAACACCCGGGCATGGCCGCGCCCACCACGCTGACCAGGATTTCCGGGACAGTAGATCTACAGAATTCCTCGTTCCCACACCATCCGGGGCATTGAGCGGTGCAAATTCGCTATACTGTCCTCAGAATTCCCCCTTGGCACGGCGAAGGAACGCGTGAAGCCCATTGACGACGTTCTTCAGCGCTTGTGTTTGCGGACCTTGGCTTGACGCCGGATGAACCCCATGGGGTCGTATGGGCGCAGTGGTACGAGAAATCGTGCGACCTTTCTAATCATGTTACGAATTGGAATCGACCTCGGCGGCACAAAGATCGAACTGATGGCTCTCGATGAGTCGGGTCGCATGCTGCTACGCCGACGCCGGGCAACGCCGCAGGGCGATTATCAGAAGACCGTCGAGGCAGTCGCGGAAATGGTTGAGGCGGTCGAAAGCGAACGTGCGCAAAGGGATAGTCGTGTCGGCGTGGGCATCCCCGGCGCCGAGTCCGCGCTTGACGGCAGAATCAAGAATGCCAATTCCACCTGCCTGATCGGCAAAGCGCTGCGGCACGACCTGGAAGCGCGCCTGCAACGCGAGGTCCGCCTGGCCAACGATGCCAACTGTTTCGCCCTCTCGGAGGCCGTCGATGGTGCCGGACATGGTGCCGAAGTTGTTTTCGGGGTCATCCTCGGGACCGGCGTGGGCGGCGGCATGGTCGTTCACCAGCGCGTACTCACTGGCGCCAATCGCATTGCCGGCGAATGGGGCCATAATCCGCTGCCGCTGCTCGAAGAGGAAAACCGGCTGCCGCCACAGTGTTACTGTGGACGCTACGGCTGCATCGAAACCTGGCTCTCGGGTCCGGGAATCTGCGCTGACCACCGGCATCATGGCGGGCAATCGCTGGCAGCGGAAGAAATCGTGGCGCGTGCCCGTGCCGGGGACCCCAGCAGTGATGCCACGCTCGGGCGCTACGAGCGGCGTCTGGCCAAGGCACTCGCGCAGGTGATCAACATTATCGACCCGGACGTGATCGTGCTCGGCGGTGGCCTGTCGAACATCGATCGCCTCTACCGAACGGTTCCAGAACTGTGGGCCGCGCATGTCTTTTCCGATGTGGTGTACACGCGCCTGTTGCGCAACGTGCATGGCGATTCCTCCGGCGTGCGGGGTGCTGCCTGGCTCTGGAACGAGCGTTGAGGTGGCGACCAGGATCTCTGGCATGCTGTGGCTGAAGCTGTTCCTGCCCTTCGCAGGCGCCTACTTCCTGTCGTATCTCTACCGGACGGCCAATGCGGTCATTGGTCCGGTACTGACTCAGGAACTCACCCTGGGTGCGGGTGGACTGGGCCTGCTGACCAGCGCCTACTTCCTCTCTTTCGCGGCCGCACAACTGCCGCTCGGCATGCTGCTCGACCGTTTTGGCGCGCGCCGTGTCGAATCCGGGCTGTTGTTGATTGCCGCCGCTGGCGCCACGGTTTTTGCCCTCGGTCAGAGTGTTGCTGAACTGGCGATCGGTCGCGGTTTGATCGGACTCGGGGTTTCGGCATGCCTGATGGCCGCGTTCAAGGCGTTTTCCCTGTGGTTTCCACCCTCTCGACAGGCTTCGCTGACCGGCTGGATCATGACTTCGGGCGGTCTCGGGGCACTGGCGGCGACGGCCCCGCTTGAAGTCGCCCTGCAGCTTTCCGGCTGGCGCGAGATCTTCTTCGCCTTGGCCGGTCTGACTCTCGCCGTCGCCGTCTGGCTGTTCTTCAGCGTTCCGGAGCAGCACAGCCAGAGCAAACCCGAGTCCCTTGCTGCACAGTTGGCCGGCGTCAAGGCGGTGTTCGGGAGCGCACATTTCTGGCGCTTCGTGCCCATCGGCCTGACGCTGACCGGTGGCTTCATGGCCGTGCAAAGCTTGTGGTCGATTTCCTGGCTGATGCAGGTGAACGGCTACAGCCGCGCAGCCGCCGCCGACCATATGGCCGGCATGAGCGTCGCCATGTTGACTGCCTATATCCTGATTGGCCTGCTGGCGACCGGTCTGGCCCGGCGTGGCATCCAGCCGGTGATGCTGCTCGCTGCCGGAGTCGGCCTTTCCTTGCTGATGCTCGCCCTGATCGCCACCGAAGCGCTTTCCCAAACGTACCTGCTCTGGATCGCCTACGGCACTTTCTCGAGCTTTGGCACCCTGGTCTATTCGCAGGCGGCGGCCGGTTTTCCGGTAGCGCTCTCGGGTCGTGTCAATACTGCCTTGAACTTGATGGTTTTCATCGGCGCCTTCGGGGTGCAATGGGGACTCGGTCTGTTGATCGACCTGCTGCAACAGCAGGGGCAGAATCCGGCCCTGGCGCACCGCAGCGCTTTTCTGGTCCTGCTCGGAATACAATCGACCGCCTATGCTTGGTTCTGCATTGCCAGTCGCCGGCCGAGCTGAGGAGGCGCGGCAAGGGCCGTGGATCGGAATCCGAGCGCTTCGCGAAACTCCCGAAGCGGGGGCAGCGCGGCAGTTCAGTCAGCGATACAGAGGCAGATCGGCGAGGCGGCGCTCGATCTCGGCCGTTTGTTGCGCATAGACGTTCGGGTCGCTAAAGCGGCGCTTGAACTCGGCTTCCGACAGATACTCGGGAAACCCGGCGAGCGAGGGAACCAGGTCCGCGTCAGTCACGGTCCCGCGTAGCACCTTGTACAGGCGCGGATAGTCGTCGACCACAAGCTCGCCAAAGCGAGTTCCTGCACGATCTGCCGCCAGATCGGCAAACGAAAAACCGCTCCCTGCCCGGGAGTCATCGATTTCCTTGTAAACGCCGATCGCATTCGCTGCCGGCTCGCCGGCCCAGGCAGCCAAGGCCGCCGAAATTCCGAAATGCTGGGCGCTGTCTTCACGGCCGAGCAGGGTCAGTTTCACTCGACGCGCACGTGGCCACCCTTTTGCTTCCGGGAGCAGCATCGCCAGGTTCTTTTCTGCCAGGTAGCTTGCCAGAACCAGCAGTACCGCGCGGTTCGCCGGCAGGGTTTGGTCGCTTGCGGGTGCCAGCAGCGGAGCCAGGATTTGGCTCAAGGGAACGCGAGTGCGTGCAGTATAGTGGTCGAGAAGGCCCGCCAGAGCCTTCTGGGCAGCGTGCATGTGAACGATGTCCTGCGGCGAGAATGCCATCAACCGGGCTCGGTCGAGCAGGCGAGGTTCCCAAACGTAGGTCAGTTCGACACTGTCGCGAGCGGGCTCGAAGGCCAGACGCCGGATGGCCTGCCGGGCAATCGTCCACTCCTCGGAAAAACCGGCGATGCTGATCGCCGAGGCGATCAACCCTTCGGCCAGCGCAGACGGGATCGGGAAGGAGCCAAGCGAAGCGGCAACGATCCGTGGCTCGCCTTTTGCTTCCTGGAAGAGCGCGCTCAGATTGAAGTAGCGGGGTCCAGGAATTCCAGGAGCGCGAATGGTCAGCCGGATTTCGGCGTGATCATCGCCGAGGATGAAGGCAGCGCGCCCCCGCAGGCTGCGGCTCGCGAAATAGTTGATCGCAGTGTCAATCAACGTTGCCGGAATGACGGCCGTTCGCTCATCACCGCGCCGAAGCCGGCGCGGGTCGTTGCTGACCAACAGGCGCCTGGCCTCGGCAACCGATGTTGGCAAGATCGCTTCGTCGCGGCTGACCAATGGCGCCGGGTCGCTGGCGGCGACCAACAATATACTCATTGTGATAAGCAGCAACAGGAGTGCAAGCACCCAGCGACGGTAACGCATCAGAGATACGACCTGGTGCCGGGTAGCGACATTGTCATCGCCGGCGTAATCGGCGGCCCTCGCCCGGGCCAGGAAGCGCACGGCCAGGTTGACACGGTCAATACCCTGGCACACAGGAATATTGCTGAGTCAGCACCAGCGCGCACTCACCGCGAGGCCTCTGACGAGCGCGCAGGCGGCATGGGCGCCGCAGCGGACGCGGCACGGTCAAGCCGCAACTCGAAGCCGGCCTTGCAAAGCAGGCGAGCTTCCATCTGCAGGTCGGCATGGGTCAGCGGATGCTCTTCCAGCCAGGCTGGCGGAAAGGACAGGTACATTCTCTGCCGCTCCACCCGTAGACCGATCGCGGGCAGTGGCTCATTGCTGCGACCGCGATGCAGCACGACCGCCAGACGCAGCAGGGCACACAGACGACGGGCATGGCGCGCCCAGTCCCTGGGCAGATCGGCAAAGGCGTCGGCGGGAAATGAGCGTCGGTGGCGTCTGACCAGCGCCGCCAGCAACTGCTGATCGTTACGCGAGTAGCCAGGCAGCTCGGCATGTGCCAGAACATAGGCTCCATGCTTATGGTACTGGTCATGGGTCAGCAACAAGCCAATCTCGTGCAGACGGGCCGCACGTTCGAGCACGCTCCGGGCTTCCTTGCCGGCCAGCTTCCAGGGCACACGAACCTGCCGCAGCAGATCGAGCGCAGACGCGCTCACACGCTCCGCCTGAGCCTCGTCGAGATCGAAGCGACGGATGACGTCGACAATGGTACGGTCACGGACGTCTTCATGGCGGAGGCGGCCGAGAAGATCATAGATCAGGCCTTCGCGCAGGGCCCCTTCCGAAACATCCATCTGTGCGACGCCAAGCGCTTCACACAGCCCGTGCAGGACCACGAAACCGCCCACGAAGACGCGCGCACGCGCCGGTTCCAGTCGCCACCGGCGAGCCACCCCCGCGCTGTCGCGTACTTCGAGCAAAGCCGTACGCAGCCGCCGCAGTCCTTCGAGCGTGATTCCCTCGCGGCTCCAGCCTTCGCTGATGAGGACATCCTGGATGGCCTTGATCGATCCGGAAGCGCCGGTGACTGTCTGCAAGTCGCGCACCAGGTACTCTTCGCGAACGGGTTCGAGGCTCAGTTGAACGAACAGTTCAGCCTTGCGCAGGCGGGCCGCGGTAATTCGACCGTCGGCAAAGCAGGCACGGGTCAGACTGACGCAACCCATGCGCAAACTCGCCAGGTGTAGGGGGTCGAACTGTTCGCCGATGATCAGTTCCGTGCTGCCGCCACCAATATCGACAACCAGGCGCTGAGCGGCGACATCGCCGACGCTGTGCGCGACGCCCAGATAGATTAGCCGCGCCTCTTCCTGACCGCTGACAATCTCTACCCGGTGGCCGAGAAGTTGTTCTGCACGGGCAACAAACCCGGCGCTGTTGCGTGCCTGCCGCAGGGTATTGGTACCAACGATGCGCAGGCGCGCCGCCGGAATGTGCCGCAGTCGCTGACCGAAGCGCGCCAGGCAATCCAGCGCCCGCTGTTGCGATTCGGCGGATAGCCGGTTGTGTCTGTCCAGACCGGCAGCAAGCTGAACCATCTCGCGCAAACGGTCAAGAATCTGTACATGCCCATTGCTGATGCGGGCGACGATCATGTGAAAGCTGTTCGAGCCCAGGTCGATCGCCGCGACAAAATTGGATGACACCTTGGCATTTCTCCCAATAATTCAAGCAAAACCGCTATTCGGTTCTGGCCTTGCCAAAAGTCCGAGCAGCGCAGAACACACCGCCTAGCATGAGGATAAGAGAGGATAAGGGCTGGGCTCCCGCCACACCGTGAAATTCCGCACATTGAAAAGAAGCCGTGCGCACCCGTCGCAGGCGTATTCCTACGCCCTGCCCCGGGGTCAATCTTCGGCACCCGTAGGCCCCTGCCGGGAAATGCACCAAGCCTCGGCGGCAGCCGCTCGCGGGCACCCGCTCAGAACTCCAGGGGGTCGACTTCCAGGTGCCAGCGTAGTCGGGAAGGTGCTCTGATGGCTTCGAGCCGGGTTACCCAGCGGGAGAGAAAGCGCTGTAAGGCTCGCCGTGATGGCGACTCGACCAGCAACTGAGCTCGTTCGAGACTGGCTCGTCGCGCAAGGCGCATCGGCACTGGATCGTAAAAGATCACGAGCGGATCCGCTTCGGACTCCGGGCAAGCGCGTGCAGCAGCGAGAAAGCTCAGCGATTCAGCCATGCTGAGCGCTTCTGCGCGCAGCATGGCCTGATGGGCATAGGGCGGGAAGCCGGCCTGCTGCCGCTCCTTGAGCTGCGTGGCAGCGAATGCCGGATAGTCATGTCGGACCAGCGCAGCATAAAGCGGATGATCTGGAAACTGTGTCTGCAGCAACACTTCTCCCGGTCTGTCGGCACGGCCAGCGCGGCCGGCCACCTGCATCAACTGTGCGAACAGACGCTCCGGGGCACGCCAGTCGGCGGCAAACAGGGCGGCATCCGGTGCAATTGCGCCGACCAGCGTGAGCTTCGGAAAGTCATGACCCTTGGCCAGCATCTGTGTGCCAACCAGAATGTCGGCCTCGCCCCTCTGAATAGTCGCCACTGAGGCTTCCCATTGCTTGCGGCTGCCCGCCGAATCACGATCGACGCGCAGGATGCGTGCCTGTGGGAAGCGCTCGGCGAGGACCGCTTCGATCCGCTGCGTACCACGACCGAAGGTATTGAGATCCTGGTTGCCACAGGTCGGGCAACGCTTCGGGACGCGCGCCTCAAAGCCGCAGTGGTGGCAGCGCAGGCAGCGATCGGCGAGATGCAGAACCAGGTTGGCGGCACAGCGATGGCAACGAGATGTCCAGCCGCAGGCGGCGCAGGCCACCACCGGAGCATAACCGCGCCGATTGAGGAAGACCAGACTCTGCTCGGAACGCGCCAGACGTTGCTCGATGGCCAGCAGCAATGCTCTGGAGAGTCCATCCTGCAACTTGTCGAAGCGCGTATCGATACATCGCAGCAGCGGCAGGCGAGCCCCTTCGAAGGCCCGCTCGCGAAGCGAGAGCAGTCGGTAACGGCCTGTCCCGTCATTGGCGTTGGCCCAGCTCTCCAGTGAGGGAGTCGCGGAACCGAGGATGATCGGAATGGCACTATCGTGGGCGCGGAAGACGGCCAGGTCACGTGCCGAATAGCGAATTCCGTCCTGCTGTTTGAACGACGGGTCATGCTCTTCGTCGACGATGATCAGCCCAAGGTCGGGCATGGGCGTGAACACCGCCAGGCGGGTGCCCAGGACGATACGTGCATCACCGGTCAGCGCGGCTCGCCAGTTGCGGCTGCGAGCAGCCTCGCCCAACTCGCTGTGCAGGCTGACCAGCCCGGCATTCGGGAAGCGAGCCGTGACCCGGGCTTCGAGTTGCGGCGTCAGGTTGATTTCCGGCACCAGCAGGAGCGACTGTCGTCCTGCCGCCAGGCAGCGTTCAATCAGGCGCAGATAAATTTCGGTCTTGCCACTGCCGGTCACACCGTGCAACAGGTAGGCGCGGGCTTCACCTGCCGCTAGCAGAGTCAGCGCGGCTTTCTGTTCGCAGGTCAGCAGCGGTGCCGGCTGCGCTGGCAGGTCACAGGTCCGCTGACCGCGTGGCCTGGCTTTCGGTGGCGTCAGCGAACGCAGTCCGGCCGGCAAGGTGGACAGCATCACCTGCCCAAGCGGTGCATGATAATAGTCCGCACAGAACTCGGTCAGACGAAACCAGGCGGTCGGCAGCGGCGGCAACTCGCGAAGAACGCTGTAAACCGGTTTGAGCTGTTCAAGCGGAACGTCCGTTGCGGTGGGTATTCCGACGAGGACACCGATCTTCTGGCGCTCACCGAAAGGTACACGTACCCGACAGCCGACATCCGCCACCGACACCTGCTCTCCTTCGGGAACCTGGTAGTCGAAGAAGCGGCGCAGCGGCACGTCAAGAGCGACACGGGCAATCTGCATGCAGAAGATCCGATCTGGGAATTGGGAATTGGGAATT
>DIME01000002.1:2868-57292 GCA_002425405.1 Candidatus Accumulibacter vicinus | reverse complement strand
TGGGAATTGGGAATTGGGAATTGCTGGGGGTCATCGCGCTTTTCCGGCTGGGAAAAGACCGCTCTACTTCTCGTGATGCGAGCTAAGGCATTCAGTTATCTCAGCTTTCCGGCCTATACACAATTCTGTGGATAACTCTGTGGATCAGCTTGCTAAAAAGTGGCGCAAAGGCTCTGTTCGCAAGGGTTTCAGCAGATTGCCGGAAAAATAGGCGATTTTAAAAGCCTTTTAAATCAAATAACTAAAAAACCGCTCGGAATTTCCAGGGGGCTTTCAGCCGACTCAAAAAGTGGTGGGCATTTCTGTGAACAAGTCAACCGGTAGAGCACGATTTATTCATTTTTTATACGCAGGAGACGGCTATGGGTATGTACTGCATCGACCAGCGCGGTCACGTTTTCGGGTGGCGTAAACTGGGAAATCCCGTGCCCTAGATTAAAGACATGGCCGGTATTGTACGGACCGTAGCTGTCCAGCACGCGCCTGGCCTCGGCGGCTATCCGCTCGGGTGAAGCAAAGAGTACACCAGGATCGAGATTGCCCTGCAGGGCGACCCGGTGACCTACCCGCCGGTGTGCTTCACCAATATCGATCATCCAGTCGAGGCCGATCGCATCACAGCCAATGTCGGCAATCGATTCCAGCCACAGGCTGCCACCCTTGGTGAACACGATTGACGGAATGTGTTCGCCTGCCTGCTTGCAGATCAGATCACCGACGATGCGTTGCAGATAGGGTAACGAGAATTCCCGGTACGCAGCTGCCGAAAGGGAGCCCCCCCAGGAATCGAAAATCATTACCGCCTGTGCTCCGGACTCGATCTGGGCATTGAGGTAAGCGCTGACGGCATCGGCAGTGACCGACAGAATGCGATGCAGCAGGTCCGGACGATCGTAGAGCATGCCCTTGATGCGCCGGTAATCGCTGCTCGCACCACCTTCGACCATGTAGCAGGCGAGTGTGTAAGGGCTGCCGGAAAAACCGATCAGCGGCACGGTGTTGTTCAGCGCCCGTCTGATTTCGGCGACGGCGTCCATCACATAACGCAGATGATCCCAGGGATCCGGCGCAGTCAGGTCGCGGATCGCCCATTCCTCGCGCAGCGGACGCTCGAAGCGAGGACCTTCGCCATCGGTGAAATAAAGCCCGAGTCCCATCGCATCGGGCACCGTCAGGATGTCCGAGAAAAGGATTGCGGCATCGAGATCGTAACGCGTGAGCGGTTGCAGGGTCACCTCGCAGGCCATGGCAGGATTCTTGCACAACTGCAGGAAACTGCCGGCACGCCGGCGCGTTTCGCAGTACTCGGGCAGATAGCGGCCCGCCTGCCGCATCAGCCAGACCGGGGTGTACTCGGTCGGCTCCTTGAGCAGGGCACGCAGGAAAGTGTCATTGCAGGGTCGGGTCACGTTAGGCTCCGCCGCAGCGGGAAATATGCTGCGAAACCGCGATTATCCGCCTTTTCGCCCCTACTTGCGCCAGAAAGCCGGAGTCATGACCACCAGCAAGGTGAAGATTTCGAGGCGCCCAAGGAGCATGGCGAAGGTACACACCCAGGTCTGAAAGTCGGTCAGGCTGCCGAAGTTGGTCGCCGGACCGACCTCGCCAAGACCCGGCCCAGTGTTATTGATGCTCGCGACAACCGCCGAGAAGGCGGTGATGATCTCGAGCCCAGAGAAGGAAAGCGCCAGCGTCATCGAGACGATGCACACCATGTACATGAAGCCGAAAGCCAACACCGCGAAGAGAATGTTGGGAGGCACCACCTCGCTGCCGATCTTGATCGGATGGACGGCGTTGGGATGCATGGCGCGTGTCAGCTCGCGGTAGACCTGCTTGTAGAGCACGATGGCGCGGATCATCTTGATGCCGCCCCCTGTCGAACCCGCGCTGGTCGCAAAGCTCGACAGAAACAACATCCACAACGGAGCAAACAAAGGCCACAGGGCATAGTCGGTGTTGGCATATCCTGTGGTCGTCGCGATCGAGACGACGTTGAAGGCCGAAAACCTGAGCGCCTCGACAAAGCTCGGATAAACCTCATGCGCATCGAGATAGACGGCGATCGCGACGACACTGCCGAGGGTGACCAGGAGAAAGGCCCCGGCTTCCGGATCGGTCACATAAGGACGCAGCGAACGACCTGAAAGAACGATGTAGTGGGTCGCGAAATTGCAGCCCGCGATCAGCATGAAAGCGATGCTGACGGCTTCGATTATCGGCGAATCAAAAAATCCGAAGCTCGCGTCGTGGCTGGAGAAGCCGCCGAGCCCCATGGTGCTGAACATGTGCATGATCGCATCGAGCCAGGTCATGCCGGCCCAACGGTAGCCCAGAATGCAGCCGATCGAGATCAACGTGTAGACTACCCACAGGCCCTTTGCCGTTTCAGCCATGCGCGGAGTCATCTTCGAGTCTTTCATCGGCCCTGGAGTTTCCGCCTTGAACATCTGGCGGCCACCGATTCCGAGCAAGGGCAGGATCGCCACCGCCAGAACGATCAAGCCCATGCCCCCGAGCCAGACCAGTTGGCAACGCCAGAAATTGATCGACACCGGGACCGTGTCCAGTCCCTCGAAGACCGTTGCACCGGTCGTGGTCAGACCAGAGACCGCTTCAAAATAGGCATCCGTAAAACTCGCATCAAGTTGTATGACCAGGGGAAGTGCGGCGTAGACCGGCAAGACCGTCCATACCAGCGCGACCATCAGGAAACCGTCGCGAATCGTCAGGTCACGCTTCTCCTTGCGAGTCGCATACCACAACCCCAGACCGGTCCCGACAGTGACCAGGACAGCCTCGTCGAAGGCACTTTCGGCGCCGTCATGCATCGCCCAGGACAAGGCCAGGGGAAGCAGCATGGTCAGGCCAAAAATGCAGATCACCAGCGAGAGAACCCGAATCACCGGGTAATAGCGTTGCATGGCGGGGCCTCTCAGAAGAAATGGAAACCGACTGCGAACAGTTTCTCCACCTGCTTGACCACCTTCTTGTCGAGGCAGAAAACGATCACGTGGTCTCCGGACTCGATCATCACGTCCTTGTGGGCGATCAGTACCCGGCCCATCTGCTTCTGTCTGGCCAGGCCGAAAAAGCCGATCTCCCGGCTCTTGTCGAGATCGCGCACGATCGCCGCGATGAATGCGCCAGCAATCTCCGGCAACTCACCGATGCGCCGGCCAACCACTTTCGAATTCTTCTGCTCACCGTGCGCGACGATCTCGAGCGCTTCGGCAGCACCGCGGCGCAGGCTGTGCACCTGTGCCACATCGCCGTGACGGACGTAGGTCAGGAGTGTACCGATCGATACCTGTGCCGGCGAAATCGCGATGTCGATCGGCCCGCCCTGGACCAGTTCGGCATAGGCGCGCCGGTTGATCAGCGCCACCACGCGCTTGCTGCCCATCCGCTTGGCCAGCGACCCGGCCATGATGTTATCCTCGTCGTCGTTGGTCAGCGCCAGGAAGAGATCCATTTCATCGATCGCTTCCTGCTGCAACAACTCCTCGTCGGTGGTGTCACCGCTGAGTACCAGCACCGACTTGAGCGCAGAGGCGACAAACTCGGCACGGCGTCGGTCAAGCTCGATGACCTTGACCTGGCACTTGCTCTCGAGCGCCTGGGCGACGCGTAGCCCGATATTGCCACCGCCGGCGATCATCACCCGCCGGACAGGCTCCAGGGAGCGTCGGAGTTCGCGCATCATGGTCCGGATGTGTTCCTCGGCAGCCAGCAGAAAGACTTCATCTCCATCTTCGATGATTGTTTCGCCGGTCGGTGTGATTGCCCCGTCGCGACGAAAGATCGCCGCGATGCGACCCTCGATTCCCGCTGGCAGATGATTGGACATTTCCTTGATCGGGCTTCCAACCAGCAGGCCACCGGCATAGGCACGAACGGCGACGAGCGCCAGACGGCCGCCGCCAAAACTTAGAACCTGCAATGCTTCGGGGAAATCGACCAGACGCGCAATGTACTCGGTGATGACCTGTTCCGGACACAAGGCATAATCGACGGCGAAATTTTCCGAGGACAGCAGCTGTTCACTGTCCAGGAAGTCGCGAGCGCGCAGCCGGGCGATCCTCGCCGGAACATTGAAGATGCTGTGCGCCACCTTGCAAGCGACGAGATTGGTCTGATCGCTCTGGGTGACGGCAATCAGCAGATCGGCGTCACGCAAACCGGCATTGGCCAAGACCGATGGATGCGCCGCGTTGCCAACCACCGTCCGCAGGTCAAGGCGATCCTGCAAATGCGCCAGCCGTTCATGATCGCTATCGACCACAGTGATGTCGTTGTTTTCAGAGACGAGACTTTCGGCAACGCTGGCTCCTACCTGGCCAGCACCGAGAATAACGATGCGCATTTTCTTGATCTCCCTGACAGCGCCGAAGGTTAGACTTTACTCCCGTTCGTCTCCACGCCGGCCAACATTGAGACCCAGTTGCTTCAACTTGCGGTAAAGGTGGGTGCGTTCAAGGCCGGTCTTTTCCGCCAAACGCGTCATACTACCGCGTTCGCCGGTCAGGTGATATTCGAAATACATCCTTTCGAAGGCCTCGCGAGCCTCGCGTAGTGGCTGATCGAAAAACATGGCCGGCAGTGGTGAAGTGGCACCGTTCTGTCCGACCTCGATCTGCAGGATACGGGTGACATCATCGGCACTGATTTCTTCGTCGAGTGCCGAGAGCGCGAGATTCTTGACGGTCGTCAGCAGTTCTGCCCACTCGCCGTGCCAATGGTGCAAACGGAGTGAGTTCTGGGCACCGCTGGAGAAGTGCCTGAGTGGGACCTCGCCACGCTCGGCGAGATGAGCCAGCAACATGGTAGCAATCTCGGGAACGTCGTCGGCGTGGCCGGAGATCTGCGGTAGGGCTACCCAGACTTCGCCCAGGCGGTTGACCAGCCCTGGATCCCAGCCGGCGTCAACCAGGCTTGCCAGCGGCCGGGTCGACGCAGCGACCAGCTGCAGGTTGTGTCTTTCGAGCCTTTCGAGTGCAAAGACCAGATTCATCTGTTGCAGCTTTCCGAGTTGCGCGAGATCGGAAATGAAAACGATACCGCCGCCAGCGTTCTGCAGCATTTCCTGCGTCAACGGCGCACTGGATGTCGACAGATCCAGCCAGGGTGCCCGGTGTGTCTGCAAGGTGCGCGCGCAAATTTCGGCGATGCTGCCGGAGGCGCTCTTGAGGAGCAGTACCGAGGTTTTCGCTGCGGCCTGCTCAAGGCGCCTCTTGAGATCCTTGAGCAATGGGGAGCGGGCGAAGACATCGAGCGTCAACGGTTTCTTGAGCATCACCGTTTCGTGCTTGAGCGCTTTCTTGACGGTGAGCAGCAGCTTTTGCAGAGCGATCGGTTTTTCGAGAAAATCGGTGGCGCCGATGCGTGTCGCTTCGACTGCCGAGTCGATCGTGCCATGACCCGACATCATGACCACCGGCATCGTCAGGAGGCCGCCCGCCGACCACTCCTTGAGCAATGAAATTCCGTCCGTATCGGGCATCCAGATGTCCAGCAGGACCAGGTCGGGCCGCTTGTCGGCGCGCAACTTGCGCGCCGCAGCAGCGTTCTCGGCCAGCCACACCGAGTGGCCTTCGTCGGCCAGAATCTCGGAAAGCAATTCCCGAATTCCCATTTCGTCATCGACGATCAGTATTTGCGCCATGCTCAGGCCTCGAAAGGAAGTTGGCTTGCGTGTCGCCGGGGTGCCGGCAGGGCTGCCAGCGGCAACATGATGCTGACTTCAGCGCCGATTGGCTGACGATTGTTGATCCTGATGCGGCCGTGATGTTCATCAACGATCTTCTTGACGATCGCCAGGCCCAGGCCGGTACCGCGTGCCTTGGTGGTGACATAGGGCTCGAAGACTCGCGCCATGATTTCGGGTGGAAAACCCGGTCCCAGATCGCTCACCAGCAGTTCGACCATATGCTCGGTGCGGCGAGTGCTGATCACGATACAGGGTGAATCCACGGCCTCCTGCGCCTCTTCGGCGTTGCGCAGCAAATTGTGGATGATCTGCCGCAACTGGGTGGTGTCTCCCCAGACCGGAGGTAACTTGGCAGCGAGATTCCGTTCGATCGAGGCCCGTGACGTCTCATAGAGACCAAGCACCTCGACGACCAGTACGTTGAGGTCGACGGCAGCCAGTTCGGGTGCGGGCATGCGCGCATAGTCGCTGAAGTCATTGACCATCCGCTTCATCGCCTGTACCTGCATGATGATGGTTTGGGTCGAGCGCGCGAGCATTTCGGCATCGGCACCGCCGAGCCGGTCGGCAAGCTTCATTTGCAGACGCTCGGCGGATAGCTGAATCGGCGTCAGAGGGTTCTTGATCTCGTGCGCCAGCCGCCTGGCCACTTCACCCCACGCAGCACTGCGCTGGGCGGCAATGAGTCGCGTCACATCGTCGAAAACAACGACATAGCCACCGAGCGATTCATCCGGGAGCTGCGTCCCACGCAGGAGCAGGATCTGTGGCGGGCCATCGGGATGCTCAAGCTCGATCTGCTCCTGCCATTCCGTGCGTTGGCCCTCGGCAAAGGCATCAATGATGGCCTGGCCCAGTACCTGCTGGCGTGGCCAGACTGCTGCCGCCTCTCCGCGCAGACCGGCAAAGTCGTCAACGAGGATGGTCAGTGCGCCCTCATTCACCGTCCGCAGCACGAAGCGCCGGTCGAAGACGAGGACGCCGGCAGACAGGTTGGCCAGAATCGATTCCAGATAGGCACGTGCGGCTTCAAGCTCGGCGCGGTGGCGTTCGTTATCGCGTCGTGCCTCATCCAGCTGGCTGGTCATCTGCTTGAATGAGCGCGTCAGGATGCCCAGTTCATCACGGCTGTAGATCGCCTGCCGTGGAGTGTAGTCGCCAGCCGCCACAGCCTGGGTACCCTCGGCGAGGATTGACAGAGGTGCCGACAGACGACGGGCCAGCACGAAGGCCAACGCGATGGCGGTGAACAACGCCAGCAGCACGGTCAGGGTAAGGGTCATCGCATAGATCCGGGTCAGCCCGTCACGCCCCAAAGAGAGTTCTTGATAATCAGCATACACGGCCTGCACACTGTTGGCGTTCAATGCGAGCGCACTCGGTACCGGCTCCGTGAGTTGCAGAATGCGCGTCTCGGCGCCGAGGCCATGCGGCGAGACGGGCACCAGGACGTGCAGACTGAAGTCCTTCTCCCCATTGCTTTCAATGACCGCGTACCTGCGCTCGCTGCGCGCACGACGCAACTGTTCGGGCGACGGCGGTGCGGGCAGCCGGTTGGCGAGATCACCCGTGGCCGTTGCCAGCAACTCGCCACTGGTCGAAAACAAGGCTGCAGATTGCACGCCATTCTGCTCACGCAAGCGACCGAGTTCGAACCGCCGCTGCGCTTCCGAACGTTCGCCCAGTTCCATCGCCATCGCCTGCCCTTTGACCGCAAGGTCTTCGAGCAAGGAGTCGAGCGCACTGCGACCGAGATTGAGGCCTGCTTCAAGGGCCTTCTCGACGCGAACGTCAAACCAGGTTTCAATGCTTTTGGTGACGAACTGTACCGATACTGCGTAAATCAGCACTCCTGGCAGGACGGCCATGAGACCGAACATCAGCATCAGGCGAAGCTTGAGGCGCGAACCGAATACCTGCGCCCGATGTTCTCGCCAGAGCGCCTGTAATTGCCAGGCGATCAGCGCCAGCAGCGACAGGGCAACAATCGCGTTCAACCCGAGCAGCCACGGGTAGTGACTGGCGAAGAGCGCGGTATTGGCGCTTGCCGATGCCAGAAGAAACAGCAGGATGCCGCCAAACGATGCGGCGGCGACGATCAGTGCTTTCATTTGGCGTCCATGCCAGGGGCCGCCAAGGTCGGAGCACCCCCTGCCGTGAACGGGGCTGTTTCGACGGGTGTGAAGTTCCAGCGCGCCCAATCGGAGGAAAGGTTCCAGTCCCGGTTGGCCAGGGCGTTGACCTGGAAGGTCTTGGGCATCTGCGACAGGTCGAGGCGCATGCGCACGGCGGCGAGATAGGTCTGATCGGCCTTGACCGATCCTTTGTCGAGGACCTGCCAGTTACGCAATCGCGACAGAATGCGCTGCGCATCGTCGAGCGAAGCGAAGCTCTGGTGCAAGGCACCGCTCGACAATCGATACTGGCGCGTCAGCGCATGGTAGGAAAGCTGATAAGTCTGGCTGCGACTGATCACCTGTTCGTCGAGCCAGTACCAGCGCGAACGGCTCAGCTCGAAATCGACGACAAAGTACAGGGTAATGCCCCTGGCTATGGCCTCGTCGAGTCGGGCGTTGAGATTGATGTTGAAATCTGCGGCCAGCACATAGCCGTCATCGCCTGCGGAAAGGTTCGGGTTGCGGACGCTGATGTCGGCAGCCCATCCGCCAGCCGAAAAAGACAGCAGCAGTCCCAGGAGCAGGAAGCTAAACTGCTTTCCGTAGCAAGGCATAATAGAATCCGTCATGTTCTTCCTGAGGCAGAAGTCTTTCTTCGTCCAGGCGCTTGGCGGCTGGCTGGCGAAAAAGGAAGGCGTCGATCTGCGCACCGTTCTCTTCGGGGAAAACCGAACAGGTCGTGTAGAGCAGCTTGCCGCCCGGTTTCAGCAGTGGCCAAAGCTTGTCAAGAATTTCGGTCTGGATGCGAGCGAAGCGTCGGATGTCGCTCTCCCTGCGCAGATATTTGATGTCCGGGTGCCGACGCGCAACGCCCGACGCCGAGCAGGGTACATCGGCAAGAATGGCGTCGAACGGCCGGCCATCCCACCACTGATCGGTCGCTCGACAATCGGCCACCTGTACCGTCGCCTGCAGGCCAAGGCGCTGCAGGTTATCCTCGATACGGCGTGTGCGATTGCCGTCGATGTCCAGTGCCAGCAGCCGGATGTCCGCCATTTCAAGCAGATGCCCGGTTTTTCCGCCTGGTGCCGCACACGCGTCGAGCACACGTTGGCCGGCAAGGGGTTCAAGGAGGTGTACAGCACGTTGGGCGCCGGCATCCTGGATCGATACCAGTCCGTCGACGAATCCCGGCAAGGCATCGACCGAGACCGGCTTGGCAAGGATCAGCGCGTCGCCTCCCGCCGCCCGTACCGACAAACCAGCGTCCTGAAGACGTGTCGCATAATCAGTCAGCGTGGCACGTCGCCGATTGACACGCAGGGTCATCGGTGGCGGGAGATTGCCGACCGCAACGATGTTCTGCCAATGCTCCGGATAACAACGCCGCAGACGTGCCAGCCACCAGCCAGGGTGCTGTTGTACGGCTTCGTCATCATCGAGCATGGCCGCATGCAGGACCTCTTGCTGGCGCAGATAATTTCGCAGCACGCCATTCACCAGACCCTTGAAGCCGCCGCCTGCCAGTTCGCCAGCCGCTGCCACAGCCTGATCAACCACCATGTAGCCGGATTCGGGACGAGTTTGCAAACGGTAAAGTGCTCCCAGCAGCAGCGCCTGCACTTCTGGATGCGGCAGCGATCTTTGCAGCAGGCGCTGCAAAATGAACTCACCACAACCATACCGGCGCAAGCTGCCGTAAACCACGTCCTGGGCGGCAGCACGGGCTGCAGGCGCCGTTTTGCCGAGGATGGCCAGCGCCTGCGTCAGGCTCTGTCCGGCGTGCACGCGTGCCATCACCCGTGCCGCCAGCGACAGGCTCAAGGCTAGCGAATCCATGGCAAGCGCGGATGGTATCGGCCCATCCAGGCACGGCGATGAACCGTGCTCTAGAAGCTGCGGTGTGCGCACGCGCAGCGCACGCGGCGAGGGGCAAGAAGGAGAGGAAGGCAAGGCCGAGATGGGTTCCGATTTGGGATCTGACGAGTTTAGCACGATGCCTGACGATGGCGAGATCATCGCTGATAGCCGATAATGCGTGCATGGCTTCGCCCTCACTCAAATTCTACGCATGGCTGTCGATCGCCGCAGCGCTCGCCACGCTCACGCTGAAGGGATTGGCCTGGCTACTGACAGGTTCCGTCGGACTGCTCTCGGATGCCCTCGAATCGGTGGTCAATCTGGCTGGCGCGGTGATGGCACTGGCGATGCTGACGATCGCCGAGAAGCCGGCAGATGAAGGGCACGCCTTTGGCCACGGCAAGGCCGAGTACTTCTCGAGTGGATTCGAAGGACTGCTGATCCTGCTGGCCGCGGTAACGATTGCCATTACAGCGGTTGAACGCCTTCTTCATCCGCAGGAACTCGAGCAGATCGGGTTTGGGCTGATGGTATCGGTGCTGGCCTCGCTGATCAATCTTGTCGTCGGCCGCATCCTGCTGCTTGCCGGTCAGCGTCAACGATCGATCATCCTCGAGGCCGATGCACACCACTTGCTGACCGATGTCTGGACATCGGCAGGAGTGATCCTCGGCGTTGCCGGAGTGGCTGCCACAGGATGGCTGTGGCTCGACCCGCTACTGGCCCTGCTGGTGGCCAGCAATATCGTGTGGACTGCCTGGCGCCTGCTGCAACGTACGGCCTCCGGACTGATGGATGGCAGCCTACCGCCGGAACAGTACGCTCTGGTACTCGCCATCCTGGATCGTTACCGTGCGCTGGGAATCGACTATCATGCCTTGCGTACCCGCGAGTCAGGCGCACGCCGCTTCATCTCCCTGCATATCCTCGTACCGGGAGAGTGGACCATCAATCGTGCTCATCAACTTGCCGAGAATATCGAACGCGAAATTCGTCAAACCCTACCGCATACGTCTGTATTCACCCATCTCGAACCGCTGGACGATCCAGCCTCACAGGACGATATCAATCTTGACCGCTAGGCAAACGATGGCCGCGAGATTCTTTGGGCGGCTGTTGCCGCTGTGCCTTCTGTGGAGTCTGGCCTTCCCGGCTGCGGCCTGGAATGCTGCCGGGCATCGGATCAGCGCCATGATCGCCTGGGAACACATGGACGCGCCCACCCGAGATGCGGTTGCTGTAATCCTGCAGCAGCATCCGGACTTCGAACTCTGGCAGTTGCGGGCCAACGGCGCCGATCCTGACCTGACGGCCTTTCTCGAGGCCTCGACCTGGCCCGACGACATTCGCCGCGACAAGCGCTTCTACACTGCAGGCAGCGAGGAACCTACACCGACCCAGCCAGGTTTCCCCGATATGGAAAGGCGACTGAACTGGCATTTCGTCGATCGCCCCGTGGGCGAATACGAACGTCTACTGCAGTCGCCGGGGGTCATCGATCAACAACTCGTGGTGCTCGCCCGCACCGTCGGCGACCGCAAGGAAAAGCTCAGCGCGCGTGCCTACGCGCTACCCTGGCTGATCCACCTCGTTGGCGATGCACATCAACCGCTGCACGCTGCGAGCCGCTATGGCCCGGACGGACAAAGCGATCAAGGCGGAAACAAGGTGACGATCAGCAACCCCTTGCATGCACACGCTTCATCGACAAGTCTGCACCGGTATTGGGATGATCTGCCGGGGCCCCCCTGGCTGAATGGCAGCAGATTGCACAGCGCCGTCATTGTCCTGATCAGCCGCTACGCCGCTCCGGCGTCTACGGGAACGCCCGAGCAATGGATCGATGAAAGCTGGCGGATTGCCAGCGAGCATGCGTATCCACCGGAAATCGATGCCGTTCCAACGATCACTGCCGACTTTCACGATCAATCACTGACCATCGCCAACCGTCGTGTCACCGAAGCAGGCTATCGTCTTGCCGCGCTGTTGCGACAGTTGTTGCGATAGTGCGTGTGGCAAAACGGCACCCGCCGGGGCGCGATCAATGTTTCACGTGAAACAAGGACCTGTAGCCCTTAGCTGCGACCCATGGCGCGTAGCCGAGCCACCCTTTCTTCGGTCGGCGGATGGGTGCTGAACAGACCAGCAATCGCACCGCCAGACAAGGGGTTCATGATCATCATTTGAGCAGTTTCAGGATGCGCCTCAGCCGGCGCCAACGGGATGCCGCGAGCGTAGGCGTCGATTCTTATCAAGGCATCGGCAAGCGCCCTCGGGTCACCACAGATTTCGGCACCCCCATGATCGGCCTCAAACTCGCGTGCCCGAGAGATGGCCATCTGAATCAGCGACGCGGCCAGCGGCGCCAGCAGGGCGACAAGGATGCCAGCCGCGGGGTTGCTTGGACGCCCATCCGAATCACGACCCCCAAAAAATACTGCAATATTTGCCAATGCGGAAATGGCTCCGGCCATGGTCGCTGAAATCGTCGAGATCAGGATGTCGCGATGCTGGACGTGCGCCAACTCATGTGCCATGACTCCACGGATCTCGCGTGCCGACAATAACTGGAGAATTCCCGTCGTCGCGGCGACCGCAGCGTTTTCCGGGTTGCGGCCGGTCGCAAAAGCATTCGGTTGCGCTTCGTCGATCAGGTAGACTTTCGGCATCGGCAGTGCGGCACGCCGAGCAAGTTCCCTGACCATGCCGTAAAACTGCGGCGCCGAGCTTTCATCAACCTCGCGAGCATTGTACATTCTGAGCACCATCTGGTCCGAGAACCAGTAGGCAAAGAAATTCATCGCGCCACCCAAGAGCAGCGCCAACAGCATTCCCGACTTGCCGCCCATGAGCGCCCCCACGGCGCCGAACAATGCGAAAATCGCGGCCATCAGGATAGTCGTTTTCAGCCAGTTGCCGAGCATCGTAAAACCTCCATCCATACAGCTTGTTTCTCATCTGAGCAGCCAGATGGGGTGTCGATGCCACATTTCAAGGCATGCTCGACGCACACCGGGAACCCTGCACGACCGGCGTACCGGCCAGGAACTGCGCCGCGGCGAGCCGCTTGCCGCCCGCTTTCTGCAACTCGACAAGACGCAGCGCCCCTTCACCACAGGCGACGACAATGCCACTTCGCTGTACGGCGAGAATCTCTCCGGGCAGGCCAACGCCAGCCACCAATTCGGCACGCCAGACCTTGAGCAGATTTCCGTCGAGACAACACGATGAACCCGGAACGGGGTTGAAGGCTCGCACCTGCCGTTCCAGCTGGACTGCTGGAAGACGCCAGTCGAGCGCCGATTCCGCCTTGTTGATCTTGGCCGCGTAGGTAATCCCTGCCGGTGATTGCGACTGGGCCGGCAGTGGCAAGCAGGCCAACGCCTCGACAATCAGCAAGGCGCCCTGCTCGGCCAAACGATTCTGTAGCGAAGAAGCCGTATCGTCCTCGTTGATCGGCTGCCGTGCAGACAGCAGCACCGGGCCGCTATCGAGCCCGGCGTCCATCTGCATGATGCACACGCCGGTCTCCTGGTCACCGGCGAGAAGCGCACGCTGCACCGGTGCGGCACCTCGCCAACGTGGCAGTAACGAGGCATGAATGTTGATACAGCCAAAGCGGGGCATGTCGAGCACTGCTTGTGGGAATATCAGCCCATAGGCCGCAACGATGATCGCCTCGGCAGCAGCCGTGCGTATCCGCTCCTGCACCAAGGGATCCCGTAAGGTCGGCGGCTGAAAGACCTCGATTCCCGCTGCCTCCGCCAGTTGCTTGACCGGCGACGCATGTAGTGCGAGCCCGCGCCCGGCAGCGCGATCCGGTTGGGTCAGAACCAATACCACCTGATGTCCCGCGGCAATGATTGCCTGCAGGGAAAGCGCAGCGAATTCTGGCGTGCCGGCAAAGACGAGTTTCATGCAGTGATGCGGGCCTGCTTGGCGAGCTTGTTCCTGATGCGCAACTGTTTCAATTGCGACAGGTGGTCGACAAAGACGCGCCCTTGCAGATGATCGATTTCGTGCTGCAGGCATACCGACAACAAACCAACTGCCTCGACAATCTGTTCGTGTCCTTCCAGATCGAGGTAGCGAACGACGACACGTTCCGCCCTTTCGACCTTGTCGTAAATCCCGGGCACCGACAGGCACCCTTCTTCACAGACCTGTAGGCCATCCTGCAGAATGATTTCCGGATTGACCAGGGTCAGCAACTGATCTCTGGTTTCGGAGGCATCAATGACGATCACGCGTTGGTGTACGTCCACCTGCGTGGCGGCAAGACCAATCCCGGGCGCTTCATACATGGTTTCGGCCATGTCACGGGCCAGGCGACGAATGCTGTCGTCCACCTGTTGAACGCGCACGGCAAGCTTTTTCAGGCGTGGATCGGGAAAGCGAAGTATCGGTAGTAGAGACATAAAAAGCTTGATCGAAGAAGTAACTACGTGCAAAATCCAGCACGGTGCCTTGACAATGCCGACGTCGTTGGAACGGCGCCAGCGATGACTTTGGCGCAGACCGGGTAAATGACCGTCTGGGACAGAAATCTCGACCGGGAGTTCCCCAACCGCTCCTACGAGGATAACACGATGATCCGCATTATGTCCGCGTTCATTCTGGCCATGATCAGTGCGCTCGGTGGAGCCGTCGGTCAGGAAATTCAGTTGGCCGAGGGTGCCCCGAACCGCCATATCGTAGTGCCGGGTGACACCTTATGGGGTCTTGCCGGAAAATTCCTGAAAGAACCCTGGAGATGGCCAGAAATCTGGCGAATGAACGAGGAAGAGGTCAACAACCCGCACCGTATCTACCCCGGCGATGTGATCGTTCTCGAACGCGATGTGCAGGGCACACCCCGCTTGCGTTTGCAGAGCATCCGGCTAGTACCGCAGATATACTCGACGAGTGTCAAGGATGAAATCCCGGCGATTCCACCCAACCTCATCAGGCCATTTCTCTCAGACCCGCTGATCGTGGAAGTCTCCAGCCTCGACCGGGCGGCACGCATCGTTGCCACGCAGCAGGACAGAGTCTACCTTGGCAATGGTGACCTCGCCTATGTCGCCGGCGCCGACCCGTCCAGGCCGGACTGGCAAATCTATCGCAATGGCAGGCCGTTACACGATCCCGATAATAACCAGATCCTCGGTTACGAAGCTTTCTATCTTGGCACCGCAAGACAGCTCGAACCCGGCAACCCCGCGACCTTTGAGGTGGTAACGATGAAACAGGAGATCGGCCGTGGCGATCGCCTGCTGCCGGCGATCCGCCCCCCGCTGGTTGCCTACGTGCCACACAAACCCGGATTTCAGGTCAATGGTCGAGTGATTTCTGTCTATGGCGGCGTCGACACTGCAGGCCGTGGGTCAATTGTCACGCTCAACCGTGGGGCCAGGGACGGGATCGAGATTGGGCATGTTCTGGCGCTCGAACGTAATCGTACGATAGTTGAGCGTGATGAGAACGATACCAAGGTGAGGGTACCGATTCCTCCGGAACGGATCGGCTTGCTGTTCGTCTTTCGGATATTTGAGCGCCTATCGTACGGCCTGGTGGTCCAATCTGAGAGTACCGTAGACGTCAACGACTTCGCTCGTACGCCCTAGGGATGAATGCGGCCGAGTCGTTGGCGAACTGGCTACGACTGACGCTGATTCCGGGTATTGGCGGTGAGACCCAGCGCAAGCTGTTAAGCGCTTTCGGGCTTCCGGAAGCCGTCTTCCTTGCGAGTCGCAGCGCGTTGCGCAAGATTGTGGGCGACAAGGCCGCAAGCCTGGTTCTTGATACCGACAATCAGTTCATGATTGAGGAAGCACTGCGCTGGTCGGAGAAGCCTGGTCAGTACCTGCTGTGTCTGGCCGACCCCGAATATCCCCAGTCGCTGCTGCAAATACCCGACCCACCGACGCTGCTCTATGTTCGCGGCCGTCTCGATCTGCTCAATACGCCTGCTCTGGCAATGGTTGGTAGCCGCAACCCTACGCCACAAGGGATGAGCAATGCCGAGTGCTTCGCTGCCGCGCTTGCCGATGCCCAGCTGACGATTACCAGCGGCCTTGCCCTGGGGATCGATGCAGCCGCTCATCGCGGCGCACTGAAGGCTTCTGGCAACACCGTCGCATTCATCGGCACCGGTATTGATCGCCTCTACCCGTCCGCGAACCGGGGTCTGGCACGCGAAATCGAGGCCAATGGCACGATCATCTCGGAGTTTCGCTTGGGCACCCCCGCCATCGCCGCCAACTTCCCGCGTCGCAACCGCCTGATATCGGGCTTCTCGCGTGGTGTGCTGGTGGTCGAAGCGACGACCGAAAGCGGCTCCTTGATCACTGCACGCCTGGCCGCCGAGCAGGGTCGCGAGGTCTTTGCCATCCCCGGATCGATTCACTCTCCGCAGGCACGCGGCTGCCATCAATTGATCAAACAGGGTGCGAAACTCGTCGAAACCGTCCAGGATGTGCTCGACGAACTACATTGGATAAGTACTTCTACCCTGCAAAAGGGTTCCCCGGCAAGTGGTAAGCAGGCCGACAAACTATTGCTGAGCATGGGTTTCGATCCCTGCGCTCTGGACGAACTCGTAGACCGCAGTGGCTTGACGGCTGACGTGGTTTCGGTGATGCTGCTGCACTTGGAAATGAATGGCCAGATTGGCAGTTTGCCTGGCGGTCGCTATCAACGCATTTCCCACAACTGAAAGTCTCTCCGACAAAATCATGATGACCCGTGCAGCCAATCCTCCGATGACTCCTTTCGCCACCCTCCTTGGCTGATGAAGACCCCATGAGCAAGAAACTGATCATCACCGAGAAGCCTTCTGTCGCCGCGGACCTGGCGCGTGCCCTTGGTGGATTCGTTCGGCACGAAGACTACTTCGAGAGTGACGATTACGTCCTCTCGTCGGCCATTGGTCACCTGCTGGAACTGGCTTGCCCAGAAGAATATGAAGTCAAGCGCGGAAAATGGTCATTCGCCCATCTGCCAGTGATACCACCACACTTTACCCTGCAGCCGATTGCCAAGACCGAGTCGCGCCTCAAGCTATTGGTCCGCCTGATCAAGCGCAAGGACGTGGTCAGCCTGGTAAACGCCTGTGATGCCGGACGGGAAGGGGAATTGATCTTCAACTACATCACCCAGCATGCTGCCAATGGCAAACCGGTAGAACGCTTGTGGCTACAGTCAATGACTCCGCAAGCCATCAAGGAAGGCTTCATGCGCTTGCGCAAAGGCGCAGAGATGCGCGGACTGGGGGACGCTGCGGTGTGCCGCTCGGAATCCGACTGGTTGGTCGGCATCAATGGTACACGCGCGATGACCGCCTTCAACTCCAAGACTGGCGGCTTTCACCTGACGACTGTCGGTCGCGTTCAAACGCCATCACTCGCACTGATCGTCGAACGAGAGGATCGCATCCGCAAGTTCAAACCTCGCCCCTACTGGGAACTTGAGGGAGTCTTCGTCTGTAGCGCTGGAGAGTACCGTGGCAAATGGTTCGACGAAAAATTCAAGGGCAAGGATGAGGACGAACATGCGCGCGCCGATCGCCTCTGGGATGAGGCCAAAGGCATCCTGCTGCAGCAGAAATGCGCAGGCAAGATGGGGGATGTCAGCGAGGAATCGAAGGCTTCGACACAACTATCACCGTTGCTCTTTGATCTGACCAGCCTGCAACGCGAGGCCAACGGCCGCTACGGTTTCTCCGCCAAGGTCACGCTTGGCCTGGCGCAGGCGCTTTATGAAAAGCACAAGGTCCTCACCTATCCGCGTACCGATTCGCGCGCGCTACCCGAAGACTATCTTTCGACGGTCAGCAGCACGCTCTCGATGCTTACCGGAGAAGGAGTCGGCAAAGGTCACGACGAAGCGATGCTGGCTCGCTATGCGCCTTTTGCGAAGAAGATCCTGGAGAGCCATTGGGTCATTCCGAACAAGCGCATTTTCAACAATGCCAAGATTTCCGATCATTTCGCGATCATTCCGACGCTGCAGGCACCCAAACATCTGTCCGAACCCGAGTCGAAGCTTTACGACATGGTAGTCAAGCGCTTTCTGGCCGTATTCTATCCGGCGGCGGAATTTCTGATCACCACCCGCATTTCGCGTGTCCAGTCCGAGCCCTTCAAGACCGAAGGCAGGGTTTTGGTCAACCCGGGTTGGCTAGTAGTCTATGGCCGCGACGCGCACTCTGATGGCGAGGGTAATCTGGTTGCCGTTGCACCAGAGGAGCAGGTCAGGGCAGAAGAAATGGTGCTTAGCGCTCATCAAACCAAACCCCCGGCCCGCTACTCCGAAGCCAGTTTGTTGACGGCCATGGAGAGTGCCGGCAAGGCCATGGACGACGAGGAGTTGCGGGCGGCAATGGCAGGACGCGGTCTGGGTACCCCAGCGACGCGCGCCCAGATCATTGAAAATCTGCTCTCCGAACAGTACCTTATTCGCGAAGGCCGCGAACTGCAGCCAACTGCCAAGGCATTTTCGCTGATGACACTTCTGAACGGCCTGGGTATCCGCGAGTTGACCGCACCCGAATTGACCGGTGAATGGGAATGGAAACTTGCGCGCATGGAAAGAGGTGAAATGTCGCGCCGAGAATTCATGAAAGAGATCGCGACAATGACTCAACATATTGTCGACCGAGCAAAAAGCTACGACAGCGACAGCATTCCTGGGGATTTTGGAGAACTCTCGACACCTTGCCCGAAATGCGGGGGATTGATCAAGGAGACCTACAAGAAATTTCAATGCCAGACCTGCGATTTCGCGTTATGGAAAATCGTCGCCGGCCGACAATTCGAAGCAACCGAGATTGAAGATTTGCTCACCAAGCGCAAAGTCGGCCCCTTGAGCGGCTTTCGGAACAAAATGGGTCGTCCTTTCAACGCCATCGTCCAATTGAACGCCGAAAACGCCCCGGAGTTTGACTTCGGGCAAGGCACCGCTAGCGATGAAGGTTCCGTCGAGACAGTCGATTTCTCAGACAGCGAATCGCTGGGTGCCTGCCCGAAATGCGCGGCGCGTGTCTTCGCGCATGGCATGGCCTATGTCTGCGAGAAATCTGTTGGGCCTGCGAAGAGTTGTGACTTCCGCTCGGGAACAATCATTCTTCAACAACCGGTTGAACCTGAACAAATGCGGAAACTTCTCGACACTGGACGTACTGATTTACTCAGGGATTTCATCTCTGCACGTACGCGTCGAAAATTCTCGGCTTACCTGGTACGCGGTGCCGATGGAAAGGTCGGCTTTGAGTTCGAGAAGCGTGCGACTAAAGTCGCAGCGAAAACGACCAAGGGAACGCCCGCCCTGACAAGCTCCACGGTGCCGCCCAACGCCTCGGCAGCACCGGCGCAGCGCAGGAAGACAACGGGACAGGCCACGTGAAACAGGCCGACACCTGTTTCACGTGAAACATGACGGCGCAGGCCGCTTGCCGAGTGGCCAAGCGGCCTGCGCCGTCATGCTCGAATAACTCCTGGCGGCGGAGCGTCCAGGATGGCTGCCCGTAACACGTCGATTGCCTGCGGCCTGGGGAAAGTCGCTCGCCAGGCGATGACTACCCGACGCACAGGGGCAGGCTCAATGAAATGACGAAACAACAGCAACGGATCTTGCTGCGGCCACGATGCTGCAGCCGATGCCGGTACGATCGATATACCCGCGCCGCTCGCAACCATGTAACGAACCGTTTCAAGAGAACTTCCTTCAAGCGCACCCTCGGTTCCGCCCGGTGCCGAAAGCTGTGGGCAAGCCTGTACGACCTGATCCCGAAAACAGTTGCCAATGCCCAGGAGCAGCAGATTTTCCGCAGCCACCTGTTCCGGATCGATCAGGGACTCCATGGTTAAAGGATGCCCGGTCGGCATCACAACACAAAATGGCTCCTCATACACCACTCTGGAGACGATTCCCGGCTCCTCAAATGGCAAGGCTACGACAATCACATCGAGATCACCCCGACGCAACTGCGCCGCCAGGTTGACGGTAAAGTTCTCGTGTAGATAGAGCGGCATCCGCGGTGCTCGGGAATGCAGGGACGGAATCAGACGCGGCAGAAGGTAGGGCGCAATAGTATAGATGACACCAAGGCGCAATGGCCCAGACAAGGGATCCTTTCCCTGCGCAACGATCTCCCTGATCCTTCCTGCTTCCTCGAGTACCCGCTCAGCCTGCTTCGCGATCTGTTCGCCGATCATGGTCAGCCGGACATCAGCGGATGATCGCTCGAACAGAATGACGCCATGCCGCTGCTCGACCTTTTTCAGCGCGACCGAAAGTGTTGGCTGGCTGACGTGGCACTTCTCGGCTGCGTGCCCGAAGTGCCTCTCACGAGCAAGCGCAACGATATAACGCAGTTCGGTCAATGTCATCGCAATGAACCCGGGTTCAGTTCACTCATGAACTGGATCAACGCCGGTAGCAAGAGTACCCGCCATCGCCTCATCCACGTTGCGCCAGAAGTTCCAGCTCTGGCGACTCAAGCCACATCCAGTGGCCTACTGGCAATGACAGTGGTAACGAAAAACCACCCACCGCAATGCGATGCAAGGCCTCCACACGATTGCCGGCAGCGGCAATCATCCGCTTCACCAGATGGTATTTCCCCTCGGTAACGGTCAAACGCAATCGCTTTTCGTCCAGCCGAATGCACGCCACGGCTTCGACCGGTTGGGCATCGTCATGTAATTCGACCCCATGGAGTAGCGCCATCACCTGTGCATCCTCAACCTTATACCTCGTCGTGACCTCATACACTTTAGGAATCCTCTTCCGTGGCGAGGTAAAGGTATGGATGAATTGACCATCGTCAGACAGCAGCAGCAGGCCCGTGCTGTCCTGATCAAGGCGACCAACGGTCTGGACTCCACGGGTCGCCAGCGGCTGTGGTAGCAGCGAATAGACGCTGGGATAATATTGTGGTCGACGCGAGCATTCATAACCCGCTGGCTTGCTCATCGCCAGGTAGACAAACTCGCGATAGTTCCACAGGACACCATCAACGGCAAAGCTCAGCCCAGCCGGCTCGAAGTGCGCGAAGGGATCTACGCAGGTCTTCCCGGCGACGTTGACGCGACCCTCAACGACCAGCACGCGGCACTCCGCCCGGCTGCCAAAGCCCTGCGATCTGAGCAAGCGTTGAAGTTCCATTCCCAGACCAATTATCCGCCTCTGGCTATTGTTGTCTAATCCGTGAACTGCAACAATAGATATCGTTGCCATCGATCAATTCCACGGAGATTCCCTTCATGTTGGTCAAGTTTACATCAAGCACCTCCGGCCAGATCATGATGTTTGCCCAGGTTGCTCGTCAATTGCTCGAGCTGGTCGGTAAAGACTGCAGCGCTCGCGGCGTCATCACCACTGAGCAACTCCCCGAAGCGATCGAGCGCCTACGTGCCGCCACCGCTGAACACAAAACTCATTCCACTACCCATGGCGAGGCTGACAACGAAGATGGCAGTGACGAGCAAGACGCCTCACCGATCGGGCTTGGCCAACGCGCCTACCCGATGATCGAACTGCTTGAGTGGACACGCAAAGAGGATGGCTTCGTCCTTTGGGAGGCTGCCAAAGACTTTTGAAGCCGCCAAGCGAGGAGTGCCAGCCCGCTTGTCATCGGCCGCGCTGCCGGCCCCCTGATCTTTGTTCCCTCAATGTTTCGCCAGAGTTGTTGCTGGCGGTTCAGATCTTTCGGTATACCTCAGCGCCGGCTTTGACAAATTCGATGGCTTTGCCTGCCATTCCCTTCGCCAGCGCCTCGGTTTCGCTCACCCCCTGCTCGATGGCAAACTCCCGCACTTCCTGAGTAATCTTCATGGAGCAAAAATGTGGGCCACACATCGAGCAGAAATGCGCGACTTTCGCCGAGTCCTTGGGCAAGGTTTCATCATGAAACTCACGCGCCTTGTCAGGGTCTAGTCCCAGGTTGAATTGATCTTCCCAACGGAATTCGAAGCGCGCCTTGGATAAGGCGTTGTCACGGATCTGCGCACCCGGATGACCCTTGGCAAGATCGGCGGCATGGGCTGCGAGCTTGTAGGTGATGATCCCGGTCTTGACATCGTTCTTGTCGGGGAGACCCAGGTGTTCCTTGGGCGTCACGTAGCAGAGCATTGCTGTGCCGAACCAACCGATCATCGCCGCACCGATTCCACTGGTGATATGATCATAACCGGGTGCGATGTCGGTGGTCAGCGGTCCCAAGGTATAAAATGGAGCCTCCCTGCAGAAGGAAAGCTGCAAGTCCATGTTCTCCTTGATCATGTGCATCGGCACATGGCCCGGCCCCTCGATCATCACCTGCACATCGTGCTTCCAGGCGATATCTGTAAGCTCCCCGAGAGTCTTCAACTCACTGAGTTGGGCCTCGTCGTTGGCATCGTAGATTGACCCCGGACGCAACCCATCACCGAGGCTGAAGGCCACATCATAGGCCTTCATGATCTCGCAGATTTCCTCGAAGTGGGTGTAGAGAAAGCTTTCCCGGTGATGGGCAAGACACCACTTGGCCATGATCGATCCCCCTCGCGAAACGATGCCGGTCAGGCGTCCGGCGGTCAGGGGCACATAACGCAAGAGCACGCCGGCATGGATCGTGAAATAGTCGACCCCCTGCTCCGCCTGTTCGACCAGAGTATCGCGGAAAATCTCCCAGTTCAGGTCTTCGGCTTTGCCATTGACCTTTTCGAGAGCCTGGTAAATCGGCACGGTTCCGATCGGTACCGGACTATTGCGAATGATCCACTCACGTGTTTCATGGATATTCTTCCCGGTCGACAGGTCCATCACGGTGTCACCACCCCAACGGATGGCCCAGGTCATTTTTTCAACTTCTTCCTGAATGCTCGAACCAAGTGCCGAGTTGCCGATGTTGGCATTGATCTTGGTAAGAAAGTTGCGGCCAATGATCATCGGCTCGCTTTCCGGATGGTTGATATTGCACGGTATGATTGCCCTGCCCCGCGCAACTTCAGAGCGCACGAATTCCGGGCTGATTTCGTTCGGGATGCTGGCGCCATAGCTGTTGCCGGGGTGTTGACGGCAGAGAATTTCGGAAAGACGCTGCCCTTGCGGGCCCGAAGCCTTGAGCTGCTCGATGTAGGTGCGACGGTTGTTGTTTTCCCTGATCGCGACATATTCCATCTCCGGGGTGATGATACCGCGCCGTGCATAGTGCATTTGACTCACGTTGGCCCCTGGCCTGGCGCGCAGGGGCCTACGCTGCAGACCCGGAAAGCGCAATTCTTCAAGGGCACTATCGGCTGCACGAAGACGACCGAAAACGGAACTCAAACCGGAAAGCGGCTCGCTATCACCCCTTTCTGCAATCCACTGCGCACGCAGTGCCGGCAGCCCCTGGCGAACGTCGATGCTGGCCCGCGGATCGGAATAGGGGCCGGAACAATCATAGACATAAATTGGCGGGTTTTGCTCGCCTCCGAAAGCCGTGTCGGTATCCGACTGAGCAATCTCGCGCATCGGTACGCGAATGTCCGGCCGGCTGCCGACCACATATATCTTTCGGGAGTTGGGCAGCGGCTTGATCGCGGCCTCGTCCACATGCGCGTCGGCGGCAATAAATTTTTCGTTAGCGTTCATGGTGTTTCCTTGCGAAGGAGTATGGCAAAAGCGCTCTGAAACATACGGCAGGGCAGACAAAGGCTTAGCGAAGCAACTGTGGCAACACAAATGGCGGAACCAGTAGTTCGTTCCGAGAACACAATAGTGGTGTCAGGATCATGACTATGATCGCCTATTGTGTAATTGATTGGCGGAATGTTCTACCAGATCCGTCCGCTTCGCTGCGCCACACGACCCGTACAGGTTCTTGGCACCTCGGTGTGTCCGCGCAACTTACTGGAAATGCCAGGCTTTAGCAAGAATGTTGACCGCCCACGGAAGCGTCGGAACGACGCGCGGGAAAGGAGTCACCTGGGGGCGGGGATCAACAGGAAGAAGGTCTTCTACTTGACGCGAATGACCACAGCACAGTCGGTGTCCTCCCGGCAGCAGCAGTCAGCTCGCCTGACTTGGCGTCCCCACGGGGATTCGAACCCCGGTACCTACCGTGAAAGGGTAGTGTCCTGGGCCTCTAGACGATGGGGACCCGGAAATTTTCTTTCGCAATGCTGGTGGAGGTACGCGGGATCGAACCGCGGACCTCTTGCATGCCATGCAAGCGCTCTCCCAGCTGAGCTATACCCCCTCGAAAGAGAGCCGGATTATAGGGTCCCGAGCGGCTATTGTAAAGCGGAACTGACGACCTTTTGGCGCTGGAGGACAGAATGCGTGAAGAGCACGAAGAGATTGTGCGGCGACCCTGCTGGCAATGCTGCTCGCCATCCATTGGAGACACTCCGCGGTGGTGGTGTTGGCCGTAGCCGTCCATTGCCTGGCGGCGTGCCAGTTCTCCCGGAAAGACTGATCCGCCGCCTCGTCCGAGAGCCCGACCATCCCGTTGTGGCCGGCGCCGATGATCAGGCGTTCGGCGTCCTTCTCGAAGATGACCCCGGCTTCGAAATGACTGGGATGGACAAGGGACGGAGGCGGCCGGCTACAAGCGATCGGCGAGCAGCCGGCGGCGCAGCAGCCGAACCAGGAACAGGCCGGTGGTCAGGCCAAAGGCGATACCGAGCGCGACGGCGACATCGCCGGCGAAAGAAAGCCAGGCCGCGCCGAGGAGCAGAGCCAAGGTTTCTTCTGGCTTCCGCTATGTAGTAGGATGCCATAACGCTTGGCGAGTGTCGCAAAGCACTCAAAGATCCCGCTTGAGGAGACGCCCATGACAAGCCCGCTACCCACAGGTTCCTTTACAGTGTGGCCAACTTGGCCTACAGGAGAGGATGCGCGCTTGCGCCCTGATCAAGGCCGTGCCGGTCTGAACGCCAAAAACTCCCCATGCTCCATCAGGTTTGTTTCGCCGTTTCCCTGTTGACTGCGGCATCGGTCCATTCGGATGAAATCAGCATCGCCGTCGCGGCAAACTTCGCCTCGCCGATGCAGAAGATCGCCGCCGAGTTCGAAAAGGACAGCGGTCACACCATCGTTGCGTCGTTCGGTTCTACCGGCAAGTTCTACGCCCAGATCAAGGCCGGCGCACCTTTCGAAGTGCTGTTCGCCGCTGACGACGAAACTCCGGCACGTCTGGAGAAGGAGGGCGACGGCGTGGCCGGCAGCCGGTTCACCTACGCGGTCGGCAAACTCGTGCTCTGGAGCCGGAAAAAGGGTTTCGTCGATGACCACGGGGGAGTGCTCGGAAGAAATGACTTCCAGCACCTCGCACTGCCCAACCCCAAGCTCGCACCCTACGGCGCAGCCGGCGTCCAGACGCTGCAGGCGCTTGGTCTGCTCGACAGGCTGCAGTCGAAATTGGTGACCGCCGAGAACATTAGCCAAACCTACCAGTTCGTCGCCTCCGGCAACGCTGAACTCGGTTTCGTCGCGCTCTCGCAGGTATACAGGGGGGGGCGCATCGCCGAAGGGTCGGGCTGGATCGTGCCGCCGAAACTCCACGACCCGATCCGCCAGGATGCGGTGCTGCTCACCAGGGGCAAAGACAGGTCGGGTCCCGCCGCGCTGCTGAAGTATCTGCGCGGCGACAAGGCAAGGTCGATCATCAAGTCCTTCGGTTACGAATTGTGAGGATCACCGGTGCAATGGCCGGAGCCAAGCTTCCGGTGATCGCCGCCCCGCTTTCCCCGGCGCGCTGCGGCGTCGCCGTGGTTCGGCAGCCATGCTGAACCCGGCCGACCTTGCTGCGGTCTGGCTCACGCTCAAGCTGGCCGGGACGGCCACCGCCGTGCTGCTCTTGCTCGGCACGCCGATAGCCTGGTGGCTGGCGCGCACCAGGCACTGGGCGAAAGGAGTGATCGGCGCCCTGGTAACCCTGCCGCTGGTGCTGCCGCCAACGGTTCTCGGCTTCTACCTGCTGGTGCTGATGGGGCCGGACGGAATGCTCGGCCGCCTGCTGGCGGCGAGCGGACTGCAAGCGCTGCCCTTCACCTTCAGTGGCCTTGTCGTCGCCTCGGTGATTTACTCGATGCCTTTCGTCGTTCAACCCCTGCAACAGGCTTTCGAAGCCATCGGCGAGCAGCCGCTGGAGGCGGCAGCAACGCTGCGTGCCGATCCCTGGGATACCTTCTTCACGGTGGTGGTGCCACTCGCCCGGCCGGGCTTCATGACCGCGGGCATCCTCGGCTTCGCGCACACGGTGGGCGAGTTCGGAGTGGTCCTGATGATCGGCGGCAACATCCCGGGCAAGACCCAGGTGCTGTCGATGGCCATCTACAACCATGTCGAAACCCTCGAGTACGAGGCCGCGCATCGGCTCGCCGCCGGCATGCTGGCTTTCTCCTTCGCCGTCCTGCTGCTGCTCAACGCGCTCAAACCGGAGCGGGGCCGGTGAGCATCCGGGCCCGCTTCCGCCTGCCCTACCCGGCTTTCACGCTGGATGTCGATCTCGATCTGCCGGGACAAGGCATCACCGCCCTCTTCGGACGCTCCGGATCGGGCAAGACAACGCTGCTGCGCTGCATCGCCGGACTCGAAGAAACCGCCGACGGCTTCCTGGCGGTCAATGGCGAAACCTGGCAGGACGGCGCACGCCGGCTACCCGTGCATCGCCGCCCGCTCGGCTACGTCTTCCAGGAGGCGCGACTTTTCCCGCATCTCGACGTCGCCGCCAATCTCGATTTCGGGCGCCGCCGCATCGCCGCGCATCAGCGCCGCGTTTCACTCGCCCAGGCCGTCGAGCTGCTTGGCATCGGCCATCTGCTCGCAAGGCGGAGCGATCACCTGTCGGGTGGCGAGCGTCAGCGCGTGGCGATTGCACGCGCGCTCGCCACCAGCCCACGCCTGCTGCTGATGGACGAACCACTGGCGGCACTCGACCACGCGCGCAAGCAGGAGATTCTGCCGTACCTGGAGCAACTGCGCGATGAAATGGAGATCCCCATCCTCTACGTCAGTCACGCCCCCGACGAGGTGGCACGACTCGCCGATCATATCGTGGTCGTCGACGACGGCCGAGCCGTCACGCAGGGCCCATTGGCCGAGGTCCTGGCGCGCGTCGACCCGCCGCTGCGCCTCGGCGACGACGCCGGCGTGGTTTTCTCCGGCACGGTAGTCGAACGAGCGGCCGAGTGGCATCTTGCCCGGATTGTCTTCGCTGGCGGCGAAGTCTGGGTACGCGACGGCGGTACCGCCGTCGGGCGCCGTGTGCGCCTGCGCATCCTGGCCCGCGATGTGAGCATTGCGCGCAGCCGTCATGACGACGTGAGCATGATGAATCTGCTGCCAGCGACGGTGATCAGCCATGTGGCCGAAGACCATCCGGCACTCGCGCTGGTGCAGTTGCGCGTCGGCGACACGCCGATGCTGGCACGCCTGACCCGGCACTCGGCATGGCGCCTCGAACTCGTACCGGGTCAGCAGGTCTGGGCCCAGATCAAGGCGGTGGCGCTGGTCGGCTGAGCTCGCGACAGCGGTCACGCGGACGCCGCGGCGCTCCGGGTTGGCGCAACGCCAGGCCAGATGTTCAACCTCCCGGCACGCTCGATGGCGTATCAGCCCAGGAAGTAGGCGGACGGTGAACCATGGCGCGCAGGATGGTGTCGAGGACATCGTCGAGATGCTTGCCGACATCCTCGGCGAGAAAGCGCAGCACCAGGTAGCCGTTCTCCTGCAGAAGCGCGTCCTTGCGCCGGTCGCGACGATAGGCTTCGCGGTCGCCCAGATGTTGCGCACCGTCGACTTCGACGGCCACGCGTGTCTCCGTGGACAGCAGGTCTACCTCCATCCCCCCGCGCTCGTCGAAGGGAATCGGCAGATCGCTGTTGAGCACAAACCGTCCGGCGGTCTCGGGAAGCGTCTCCAGCCGACGGTAGAGAAAGGCCTCACTGGCACTGCGTGCCCGGTCCGCGCCTTGCGCGCCCGGTTCGAACACGCGCGTCGCGTGCACAAACAGATTGCCGAGCGGTACGTCCACCCCGTCGCGGATCAGGCGCTGGACGCTGGCGGCGTAATCCCGCTTCCATTCCGGCTCGACCGGCAGCGGCACCTCGGGCGGCCAGCCAGGCACCGCGCTGGCTGGTAGCAGAATGCTGTAACCCACCGCCTCATAGCCAGCGCAACGGCGGTCGAACATGCGCGCCAGCATCGGCACGTTGAGGTCGGCGTAATCGTAGATGCGGACCTCCCGCTTGTGGTCATGCAGGCGATGCAGGCGGCCGGCATACTGGGCGATTGTTCCCCGCCAGGAAACCGGTAGCGTCAGGAACAGGGTGTCCAGACGCGCGTCGTCGAAACCCTCCCCGAGGTAGCCGCCGGTCGCCAGGACGACACGTTCCTCGTCCTCCGGAATCGCCGCCAGTCGATCCAGCGCTCCCTGCAGTGGCTTCCTGCCCATGCCGCCGCGCAGGACGACGAGATGGCGTACCAAGGGAGACAGTTGCTCGGCCAGTTTCTCGAGATGATCGGTTCGTTCGGTCAGCACCACCGGCGAGCGCCCCGCGCGCACGGCTTCGGCGACATCGTCGGTGATCAGGCGATTGCGGCTCTCGTCGGCGATCAGCGCCGCATAAAGATCATGGAACTGGACTCTCACGTCAGGGTCATCGGCTGTCAGTTGACGGAACGCCGTCGGACGCACCCAGACATTGTGGGAGAAGGGTCGCCCGGCGGCCTGTTCGCGCGCCCTGACGCGATGACGCACCGGTCCGCACTGCATGAAGATGATCGGATGATGGCCGTCCTTGCGGATCACCGTCGCCGACAGCCCCAGCACATACCTGGCCCGCGCTCGCCGAGCCAGTTGTTCGAAGCTGGAAGCCGGCAGGTGATGGCATTCATCGAAGACCAGATGGCCGTACTGCCCAACGCGGTCATCGACCGCGCCGTGGCGGACGAGGCTCTGGATCAGCGCCACGTCGAGTTTCCCGTTGGGCTTCCTGCGGCCGCCGCCGATGCGGCCGATGGCTGCGGCAGGCCATTCGAGGAAGGTCGACAATCGCTCGACCCACTGCTCCAGCAGTTGCTGGCGGTGCACGAGCACCAGCGTGCTGACGCCGCGCTTGGCAATGAGCCACGCCGCGACAACGGTCTTGCCGAAAGCGGTAGTCGCCGCGAGAACACCCTGATCATGGCCGGCCAGCGCCTCGGCAGCCACCTGCTGCTCCGGCCGCAAGCTGCCGCGGAACGAAGCGCTCAGCGGCGTGCCGGCATTGCGCTCGTCGCGCAGCACGCATTCGATTCCGAGGCCGGCGAGGAGGTCCCTGATCTCGTCCAGGCAGCCTCGTGGCAGACCGATGTGCAGCGGATGCTCGGCCGCGCAGCAGATGATTCGCGGCTTCCCGAAGGTGGGCAGACGCATCGCCTGCGCCCGGTAGAACTCGGGATTCTGAAACGCTGCCAGGCGCAGCAGGCGATTGCGTAAGGCGGCTGGCAACCCTTCCCTGGCGATGTAGATCTCGTTGCCGAGAACCACTTCCAGACGCTCGGGCAAAGGCCCGACAATGAGCGATTGGGCGCGGCGACGCGAAGCTGGCAGGGCCCACGGTTCCTCGTTGTCCTCGTCCAGCAAGGGCAAGTGAACGCCGATGACTCGCCCTCGTTTGTCCGCGGCACCGACAATCGTTTCCGCTTCGGCCCGCGCAATTTTGCGCACGCTCGACAGAAACGCCCATTGATCCGGCCAGGGGAGCAGACGATCGTCAACGAACACGCTGTGACCGTCGTCGCGCGCGCGCTTCTGCAGCGGCAGGGCGATCAGATTCCCGAAGCCGCCTCTGGGCAAGGTATCCTGATTTGGAAACAGGCGGTCGTACGAATCCAGGCCGATGTCCGGCCGCTGCTCCATCGTCTCGGTGAGGATGTGCGCGCCCAGCTTGCGCGCCAGAACGGCCGGAATGGCAGCATCGAAGAACAGCCAGAGGTGGGCGCCGTTGCCCGAGCGGGATCGTTCGACCGCAGCCGGCAGCCCCATCCGATGGCAGGTTTCGCGAACGGCAGCAATGTCCTCTTGCCAGCCTTCCTTGTCGAAATCGACGGCAAGGAAGAAACAGGTTTCATCGAGGAGCATAGGGTAGACACCGATCACGAACTCGTCGCCAGCTTTGTCCTGCCCGGCAAGATGCTGGCGAACCGTCTCGTCGGTGAACGGGAGAAATCTCCGGTTTGGGCATTCCGGACACCGGACCGCCGGCTTGTCGCACAGGCCGCGCGCCCACTCGTTGGCGCAGGCCGGGCTGTAACCCGATCTGCCGGTCCTGCGGCTTTCGAAACGGCGCGGATAAACGTCGTCCCGGCCGCGGAAGAGCGACCGGAAGAGGGCGATCTTGGCTGCTGGAGGCGAGTCCCGGGAGACTACGGCATCGGCGTTCATTGGGCTGGGTAGAGGAGGAAGGGAGGAAGCCGGGCGCACCCCGACGAGACGAGTATAGGAGGCGCACCCATCTCGCGTCAATTTCGGCTCGCGGGCGCCCGGCCACTCGGCCAAACCTCTTGCATTTCCAAAAACGGAGTGTAGACTATCCGGGAAAGGAGTTAAACGATGAACCTTGCCTATGCCTACCCCGCCAGCCGCTTCGAACCGGCGGCTCTTGTCGATCTCAATGCGCGCGCCGAACGCGCGCGTCTGTCGAAGTCAGCGCTGCAGGGCTTCTTCAATCTGGCCACTGCCTGGCGGTTGCGCGACGAAGACGCCCGCGAGCTGCTCGGCGGCTTGTCGAGCAGCGCCTTCTACGAGTGGAAAAAAAACCCCGACCGGCTGCTCGAAGTCGACCGGATCACGCGCATCTCGTACCTGATCGGCATCTACAAGGCCTTGCACATTCTCTACGGCGACAAGCTGGCCGACGAGTGGATCAGCCTGCCGAACAGCAACCGGATTTTTGCCGGCCGCTCGCCGCTCGCTTTCATGCTGGGCGGCGGTCTGCTGGCGATGCAGACCGTTCGCAAACTGCTCGAAGCTCGGCGCGGCGGCATATGAACCCGCCACTGCCGCGCCTGTCGCGTTTGCGCCGGATCGATACGGTACGACTGATTCCTTCGCGCTTTGCCGAGCGCGAGGATTCGGTGCTGACCGCAATTGCCGAGAACCTCGACCACCTGCGCGACCTGTTCGAACTCGACAACGCCACCAACGAGAGGCTGATCGGCGAGCGCGGCGGGCTGCCGGGAATCGGCGTCGACGAACTGGTTTTCGGCGTGCCGAACTTCCGCATCGTCAATGCCGCCTTCACCTACCCTCGCCCCGAAGGCAGCCGCTTCAATGACGGCGAGCGCGGCGCCTGGTATTGCGCTTTCGAACTGGAAACGGCACTGGCCGAAGTCATTTTCCACAAGACGGTCGAGTACCAGGAAATCGGCCGCTTCGACGACAGCGTCAACTATCAGGAACTGCTCGCGGATTTCAGCAGCGAGTTCCACGATCTGCGCGACGCGCCGGCCTTTGCCGCCTGCCTCGACCCCGGCAGCTATGTCGCTTCGCAGGGTCTCGCGGCACGCCTGCTCGACGCCGGCTCGCTGGGAATCATCTACCCCAGCGTGCGCCGCGCCGGCGGCACCAACCTGGTCTGCTTCCGGCCGGCGCTGGTCGGCAATCCGCGCCGCGCCGCGTCGTTCCGCCTGACCTGGGCCGGCAGCAGACAGCCGCAGGTGGAGAGACTGGAGCGTCAGGAAACCGGAGGCAAGTGAAGAACGATCCGTCCATGGGATGCTGGAGATGGTCAGCGGAAAACCGTTGGTCATACCCGACGTCGCTGATCGCTTCAATTTCCGCTGCGCAGCGAGCAAGCTGCTGGCCCTTGCCCTGTTCAGCCTCGAACCGCGAGACCTGGTAACCGGTGAGTGCAGCTCAAGTTTTCCGCCCGGCGCGAAGGGCGCGGACTGACCATCCCGGTCAGCGGCACCGGTGGCGGCTGGATCGTCAAGTTGCCGGACGCCCGCTTTCCGGGTGTGCCCGAAAACGAGCAGGCAACGATGCGCTGGGCAGAGGCCAGCGGCATCGATATCCCGGAAATCCAGTGGATTCCGGTTGCGGAGATTTCTGGCCTGCCGTCGGAAGCCAGTACATTCGGAGGTCAGACGGCTCTGGCTGTTCGCCGCTTCGACCGCCCGGCGCCGGGCAAGCGGGTTCACATTGAAAACGTGTGGCCGCTTTCTGGCATCATGTCGAAGGAGTGCGGTCGGCCCACTTTTCATTTGCCAACGGCGGACGACACAATACAACGAATGATTCCGCGCCTAGCCATCAGCCCTTTGCAGTGGATGAGAACGCCCTATGGCGTTCTCGATGGCGCGCTCACGAAGGGATACACGACGTTTACGACCCGGCTGCCCGTCATGGGATCATGCCTGGTCACCGGGGATCCCAAATTGATCGGCGAGATTTCCCGCAACCCCGATCTCATCGGCGGGCGGGGTACGGAGGCGCTGAGGCCCGTCGTGGGCGAGCACAGCCTGATCGCGCTCGAAGGCGAACGACATCGCATCCACCGCAGCGTGCTGCTGCCACACTTCTTCTCGGGAAATGCGGTGACGATCAACCGGGTAAGCCGCAAATGGGTCGATGCGCTGATACCGCAAATCGGCCGGAACGAGGTCGTCCATGCCGGCGAGTTCATGGCCCGCATCACGCTGCACACCATCATCGAACTGATCTTCGGGGATCTGCCCGAGAAGCGCCACCGTGAAGCTTTCCAGTTGATCGATGCATGGAAATCGTCCTTCAGCCAGGCGGCAGTCCTGTTCCTGAAGATTCTCCATGTCGATCTCGGACGCCTATCACCCTGGGGGCGCTTCCTCGCCAATCGCGCGCGGGTGCACGCGTTCATCCGTCAGCGATTACGCGAAGTCCGCGACGCCCCGGACGGCTCCGTATTTTCGCAGATTGCCCACGCTACCCCCGAGCGTGGGGAACCGTTGAGTGATGACGAGATTGTTTCGGAAACCGTGACCTTCCTGCTCTTCGGTCATGACACGACGGCGGCGAGCCTCGCCTGGACCCTCACCCACCTGCTCGCCGATCCGGCGGCAAGCGAACGCGCACGGACCGAGGTCTTGACGGTCGGCGATGCGCCGCCCGAGTCGTTTCCCTTTCTGCGTTCGGCCATCGAGGAATCCATGCGGCTCTGCCCGGTCGTCGTGCACCTGACTCGCCATGCCATCGCGGCCACACAGGTCGGTCCGCATGTGGTTCCCCGCGATAGCCGGGTGTTACCCTGCATGTATCTGGCGCATCGCAATCCGCAGGTTTTCGACCGCGCAAGCGAGTTCGTGCCCGAGCGGTTTCTTGTCGATTCCTCACGGTATCGCCATGCCTACTTCCCATTCGGACTCGGCGATCGCGTCTGTGCCGGCATGCCCATGGCCCTCCGTCAGATGGTGCTGTTGCTCGGATGCCTTTTCCGCCATGGCTGCTTCGCGCTGGCCGACCCGGCAGGAATCCGGCCGGTGCGAAAACTCGTGATCATCGTCCCGTCGGGCGGCCCCCTGCTGCGGAGGATCGACTGATGCCTGCGGTGCAAGGCAGGCCGCCGACCGTACTCGTCATTACCGGCGGTCTGCTCAACGAAAAGGAATCATCGCCCTGGCGCGCACTGCGCAAGCAGGCGGCGCAATGGGGTGCCTCGGAGTCCGCCTGGCTGGACCTGAAGTCCAAGGCGATCATCGGGGAATCGATCGTGCTGGCTGGCTGGCATCGCCGGGTTGCCGGGCGACGCCTGGCCACTGATGTCAGGGAGTACTTTTCTCGTACCGAGAACCTGGATGTTCCGGAGCTGACCGAGGTGGTCCTGACGACATTGCTTCGGGCGGAAGCGATTCCTTACGAAATCGCCACGATCGACGATGTCTTTCGCGATGACCGTCCGATGCGCGCCAAGCTCGCAACCTGTACGCTGGTCTTCCTTTCAGCGACCTTGTTGCGCGATCTGGGCGAGGTCGAGCCGATCCTGCAGCGGATCCTCCGTCCACACCATCGGATCGTCCTCGGGGGGGCGCTGGCGTCCATCCTCGCGGAGGGAGGCGACGGCATCCCCGGCGTTGACGTCCTTGCCGTGGGCTATGGCGAGACTCTCGTACCGATACTCGCCTCCTACCTTCGCTCGGGATTCCAGACGCTGTCCGCTCCACCGCCGGCAAGCATCGATCGGCGCCGACATTCGATCATCCTGCGCAGCGGCGTCCCGGCGACCCGTTCGCTCGACGCCCTGCCCACTCCGGATTGGCTGGGGGCAGCCCGCGATCACCGATGTCACTTCCCGCTCGTCCATTACGAAAGCGTTCGAGGTTGTCCGTACCGTTGCAATTTCTGCAACTACCCCTACCTCTTCGACGACGAGAAATTCCGCTACAAGAGTGCCAGGAAGATCGCCGACGACTGGCAGCGCTATCGAGACGAACTCGGTGTCGAGTTCATCTCTTGCCTCGATTCGTTGTTCACCCTCCCTCGCCGTCGCCTTTCGGCACTCTGCGAGGAACTCGTTCGTCGCCGGATCGAGGTCAAGTGGATCTGTTATGCGCGCGCCAGCGACCTTGCCGATCGCGACGTTGCGGCGATGATGCGGGACGCCGGCGCGCACCAGGTCCAGATCGGCATCGAGTCGGGCGATCCGCAGGTCCTGGCCAACATGAACAAGCAGTGCAGCGTCGAGGAAAACGCCAAGGCGCTCGACAATTGCCGGTCGGTCGGGCTGACCAGCGTGGTCTCGCTGGTGGTCGGCTTTCCCGGCGAGAGCGAAGCGAGCCTCGCCACCACGTACCGCTTCCTGCACGATCATCCGCCGGATTTCCACTTCCTGGCGATCTTCAGTACACGCGTCGCCGGGGTGCCGGTTCTCGACGACGTCAACCGGGCACGCTTTGAACTGCACGTCGACTCGAATCCGCGAACCGTGGCGCCCTACTGGCGTCATTCCAGCATGTCCTCGGCCGAGGTCGGCCGGCATGTCCGCCAACTCAACCGGGCTCTGATCGAGAATCGTGTTTCGCTCAATGCGGCGACGTTCTATGCGGGGCTGCTCCGGTATTCCGCGGCCCAACGTGACGCCCTGCTCGATTTCCAGAGGGCATCGGTGAACGACCATCGGTTCCTGGGCCGTGGTTTCGATCTGCTGCATGGCTGGATCGACCGGCGGCTTGCCGAAGACATGGCACGGCGCAAGACGATCTTTACAAGCGACTCCGTAAACGATCCCGGATGGCATTCGATACGATGGCGGAGTCGGTGAAGAAACCGCAGGCGTGGTCGTGGCCGGACGGCGCGCGATGGGCCGTCTTTCTGCAGCTGCATGTCCTGCTGACCTTTCTCTTTGCGGCCGTCTATGGGGGCTCCAACTGGATCGCGGCCCACTCGGGACGGGACGTGAACCTGCATTTCGCCTGGGAGCTTGCGATCCCCCTGGTCCCGTCGGCGATCCTGATCTACTTTTCGATTGTGCTGCTTTTCTGGCTGCCGCTCTTCGTTTGCAGCATCGAGGGGCTGCGCGCCCTCGGCAGGTGTTTCGCGCTGGCGACGATGGCAGCCGGCCTGCTCTTCGTCGCCTTTCCGGTACGAAGCGGCTTCGTCCGGATACCTCCCGAGGGTCCGTTTGAAGCGCTGTTCTCCACTCTGTGGCAACTCGACGGCGCGTTCAACTCCATTCCGTCCCTGCACATCGCCTACAGCACCCTGGTCTTTTACGCGCTCTCGGCCCGCGTCGCGTCAACGCCCCTTCGTCTGATCGGTGGCCTCTGGTACCTGGCCATCTGTACTTCGGTACTGACCGTCCACCAGCACCACGTTGCCGACATCGCAGGCGGAATCGCGCTGGCCTGGGCTGCGCGCTGGGTCGACCAGCGCTGGTGGCCGGTTAACGGTCATGAAAGTCATGACCATTTCTTTCCCTCGCCAGTGGGGAGGAGAGATTCTTGAGTCGCTGACGCGGGGCTTTCACATTATTTCACATTAATCGGGCCTCGGTTCGGCCCTGAGGCGCTGCGGCGAGGGGGAAGTTGCCGGCACCGGGCCACGCCACATGCGCAGGTATTGCTGCCAGATTCCGACCGGAGAATACGCACCGTTGCCGTTGCGTTCGAGTTCGGTCCACGGCAGCCAGGGTTTCTGGTGATGGACCAGATCCCAGTTCCCTTTGAGCAATATCCACGACATGGCCGGACTGACTCGCAGGTTCAAGGCACCGTTGATGACGTGCCGCTCGGTAAATGCGTGCGTGATGTACTGCCGCGTCGACCAGTTGAAGGCAAAGCAGGCGTACATGATCAGCACGTGCCGCCAGGAGAGGTCAAGGAGAACGAACAACGCGATCCAGAACGCCAGGGTCAGTACGACCTCGACCCGTACTCGCCCGACACCCTGTTCGACGAAATCGTCGAACAGCACGGCGGTTGTCCGCGCCCGCCGGTAAGGCCCCATCCGCAAGAGCTGCGGGAAGGTCGCCAGGACCAGCGCGCCGATCGGGATCCAGGGCCAGAACAGACCGGCGAGGAGGCCATACCACTGTCCGAGCTTGATGAACATGCGGTCGCCAGGATAGTACAGGTCGAACATCTCATGATCCGTCCGGTTGCAGCAATGGTGCACCGTATGTGTGACCTTGATCATCGAGAACGGCACGGGGAACAGGAAGCCGACGAGCACCCCGAGCCAGCGATTCCAGCCAGGATCCGAGTTCAGGTTGTCGTGCGCCGCCTCATGGATCAACGCGTAGTTGGTCAGCAGGACAAAGGAAAAGACGATGCCGACGGGCAGCGCCAGCCAGATGTCGACACGCGATCCCAACCAGAGCAAGGGCAGCGCGACCGCATGGACGATCGCGACCAGCCCGATGTTGAGGCGGTTGCGAATCATCCGGCCATCCTGCGGCGGGCGCGGCCGATCACCCGAACTTGCGCAGCCACCTCGACAGCAGCCAGGCGGCCAGCACGCCGGCGAGAAGACCGACCAGTCCGGCGATCCAGACCAGGCGCTCGGCGTTCCTGAGCAGCGGGTTGTCGAACAGGTTGGTCGAGAAGTGCAGCGCCGCGATCTTCCAATCACCGTCCTTCTTGACGATCGTCGTACTCCAGTTGGCATTGAGCGTGAACTTGAGGCCGTCGGACAGTTCGTATGTCTCGACAGTCGTTCCCCATGCCACGGCACTATCGCCGTAGAACACCGCGGGAGCGCTCAAGGTCGCCTTGACGCCATAGCCCTTGACGATCGGACTGGAGCCTTTGAGCATGCGGGCGTAGTAGGCGCGAATCTGCTCATGGCCTTTCGACACCTCGGCGTTCTGCCAGGTCACGATGACCTCGGGGTGCATCAATGCGGTGGCGCCATCGACATCCAGGGAGGCGGTCGCTTTTTCCATCCGATCGAGCAGGACGCGCAGGGCTTGCCGATCCTCGACCCGGCCGCCGGCCGGGTCCAGTGGGGGGGCGCTTGCCGCCCAGACGGCTGCGGTGGTCAGGAACCACAGGGAAGAGAGGCAGCAACGCAGTAAATTTCTCATCTTTCGTCTCCTGGGCAGCGGGTGCTGCGGTTGAAACTGTTGTTTGGACAGCCGGCTGATATCCGAGATAAGTATATAGGCCGACGGCGGAAAAATAACAATCCGGCGATGAGACCGGCCAATGCGCCGCCCGTCGCGGCGACGAACGCCCCACGGTACGCCGCGTCCAGCATTCCATTGTCAAAGAGATTGAACGAGTAATGGACGGCGGCGATTCGCCAGCGCTCCGTATCGCGCGCCACGGTGGCAGTCCAGAAGGTGGTCAGTTCCAGTTCGAGGCCATCGGCGAACGCGTAATGGTCCTGGGAGCGGCCATGCGTTACGGCAATCTCGCCGTAATACCGAATATCCGGAGACATCTCGACAGTCGATTGCAGGGATTTGATCGACGGGGCATAGCCGATCATCTTGTCGAGGTACGTAGCGAGCGCGGCCTTACCGACGACCGTTTCCCCGTTCTTGGAGATCATCAGGTGGTTTTCGGTGGCGCTATCGATCAGGGTGACCTTGTCGCGATCGCGGACAGCACGCTCGACGCTGGCGAAGACTTCGCGGATCGCGCGCTCGTCGCCGGCCAGTGCCGGAGCCGCCAGGACAAGCACGCCCGCAAGGGTGGCGATTCGCAGGTCCATGGGTTAAGGTGGAAGTCGCGTCAGCGACTCATGAATCTCCCCTCCCCACTCGCTGGGGAGGGGCCGGGGGGTGAGATGGGGAATTCGCAGAGCATGCTCTGCGCCCATCGAACGACTTTGGCGTGCAAGCCGGAATGCACCCTGCAAGGGAGGGAAACGGTCATGACTTGCATGATCGAGGGGGTCTGAAAAAGTCATGACCGTTATTGCCGCCTGAGGTAGTTGAAGAAGCGATAGAGCACTGGTGCGATGTGCGGGCCGCGAAAGAAATGGTCGTAACCGAGGAAGGGGATCGTCAGACCGGCGTCGATCACGGTGCGACGACAAGCGACCATGCCGTCGTTCGGGCCGCGGTCGCGGATCGCCCGATAGCGGTTGATCAGCGACTTGTGGATATGGCTGGGCAAGGGAATCGCCGACAGGTTGAACACTTTGAGGTGGGGTGGCAGCCGCAAGGGTTCACGCCAGTAATCGTGGGTCGTCGAAAGTTCGCGCAGCAGATCGAAGCGGCTTCCGAATGCTCGGCAAATCGCCTGGAACTTGAGCCGCCGCGCCGGCGTGGCGATATCGAAGTCGGCGAGGTCGCAGCCTTCGACCAGGCCGCAGATATTGATCCAGCCGGCGATTCGGTCGATCACCGCGGCGCCCGCGTGATGCTGCAAGTAGGCGCGGAAGTCGGCGGCGCCCTTGCTCGCAGTGAGAAGCCAGACCCGTTCGGCTTGTTCGCGCTCAAGGTGATCGCGAATGATGCAGGCGTTCTCGGTGACGGTTCCCAGGCTCAGGATCGGGATGGTTTCGACAGCGAAGCCGCACGCGCCCGCAATGCCGATGGACAGCGCCGCATCTCCGCCGACTTCCGGGTAGTGCCGGTAAAAGAGCGCCGGGATCACCAGGATCTTGGCGCCCGCCGGGCCGGATGCCGTGACGATCGGCTCGGCATCGATCCTGGACAGGAAATCGGCGTTTGCCGGCGCCGTCCGCAAGGCTTCGTAGAGTGCCATCGTCGATACGTCGAGTCCGTGCTCCCGTGTCAATTCGATCAAGCGCTCGACCCCTGGAACGGCTCCGTCGAAACTGCGAACAAGGGGTGCGACTTCCTGCGCGAGGTGCACTTCATCGACGGGCGGTGACAGGTAGTACTGGACCATTCAGTCACTCCTGGCCAATGGTGTTCTCGACCAACCGAATCGCCAAAGGAATGCGGGCAGCGATGGGTACCCGATCAAGAATTCGCCGGGAAGGGGTTTGCCGCATCAGAGTACGGCGATCTCGGGCAGCACCGGCCGCCCGTCGAGGCCGGGCGGGTCGCCGTAGGCGACAGTATAGACCGTCATCCGGTAGTGCGACGGGCAGAAGCGGGCGATGATCTCTTGCAGACCTGGATCGTGGGTGGAGACGCCCATCGTCAGTACCGCCGTTCTGCACATCGCGAGGGCGTCGGCAACGAGTTCCGTCAGCATGGGGGCATGCTTCGCGTCAGCGGCCAGAAAGGCAAGATACGTCTGGTCGACCGCCTGGCCGGGGCGCGGCAGCGTGACTTGTCGGCGCGCTGCCGCAACAGCGTTGTACAGCGGCCGCAAAGCGGCGAGCGGTTGGCGGTAGGAGCGGGCGACAACCTGCTTGTAGTCGTTCTGGTTCCACAGTGCCATGCATGCCGCGGGCTTGCCCAAGGCGTCACGGCAGACGAAGAAATCGGCGCCGGTCGCGACCAGGGTCATCGGGTTCAGTACCGGCGAGAACTGGCGCGATGCAGCCGCGGCGTTGTGCAAGGCGCATACCGCGGCATCCTCATCCGGACGCATCGGGTGCCAGTGGCCCAACACCTTTCCCCGCACGCGCGGCATGGCCAGCGCGATCACTTCGCCCACCTCGACGTACCGGGGCAGGCCTTTCAGGTTCCCTTCGAGCAGGCGTCGGGCGGGCCGGTTCTCGGAGGCGATACAGGTGTAGCAGAACCCGGAGGAACCTTGTTCCCCCGCTGCGAACGCCGCGGCATAGCCGTCGCGCAGTGCCCGCACCCGCCGTCGGTAGCCGGCATCGATCCGGAGCGCACCGAGGTAGCCGGTCTGCACCGGATGGCCGTTGAGATGAACCGGATGTTCGGAGCGCACGAACATGCCGACGGCGCGATCGCCGTCGCGTGCGATCACCGCAAGGTCGCAGCCGAAGCGGTTCATTCCCCCGAAGAACGAGGGTTCGCGTTCGACGGCCATCGTCACCCACGAGGCCATGCTGTGTGCACGCAGCAGCGCCCGCAGTTCGGCGTCGTCAGCCGGGGTGGCGGGAGCGAAACGGATCATGCCGACCCAGCCATGCGGCCAGACCAGGTCTCGTCGCCGAGGGGATAGCCGTTGCGTCGCGACACGTCCTGGCGATGCATCAGATTGATCGGCAGGTAGTTGCGCAGCATGAAGAAGTCACTGCGGTTGTCCAGTCCCCGTTTCAGGATGCTCGGCCAGCCGTAGAAGCGGCGGCGGGCGGCCAGGCAACCCCCGGTGACCGCCGCGGGGGTCAGTCGTTGTGGCCGGAACGGCACCTCGTTGTAACAGTACGCGGGGTCCAGCCACCAGGCGTCGTAACGCAGGCGGCCCTCCTCCTGCAACCGGCGGTAAAGTGGCGTGCCCGGGAACGGCGTCATGTGGTTGAACGCCGCGATGTACATGCCTTCGGAAATCGCCATATCCACGGCGGTATCGAAGGACGACTCGACATCGTTGTCGTAACCGAAGACGAAGGTGCCGTAGACCGCGATGCCGTGCCTGCGCAGGTTGGCAAGGGCGACGCGATAGCCGCCTTTCATCAGGTTGAAGCGCTTGTTCATCTGCCGCAGATTGTCGGCATCCAGCGATTCGAAGCCGATCAGCACGCCCTTGCAGCCGCTTCTCGCCAGCAGCGACAGGAACTCCTCGTCGTGCGCGGCATTGATGCTGAGCTGGGTGATCCAGCGGATGTCCAGGCGGGCGAGTTCGGGCAGGAGTTCCTTGCCGGCCTTGAGATCGCCGGCGAAATTGTCGTCGACGAAGAAAAACAGACGCTTCCTGCCCTTGAGCGCGCGCAGTTCATCGATGACGCCAGCGATCGGCCGATTGCGATGGCTGCGACCGAAGAACGACTGGATCGAGCAGAACTCGCAAGGGAATCGGCAGCCGCGACCGGTTTCGATCAGACCGATGGGCAGGTAACGACGATCGGCAAACAGGGAACGATCGACGCGGATCGCCGCGAGGTTGCCGCGCTCGGCGGCATAGCGTGGGCGCAGGGTGCGGTGGGCCAGGTCGTCGAGCACTTCGACCCAGATGCCTTCGGCCTCGCCGACGACGACCGCATCGGCAAAACGTTGCGCCTCATCAGGCAGGGCGCTCGGGTGGAAGCCACCGACCACTACCGGCACGCCGCGCCGGCGATACTCGCTGGCGATCTGGTACGCGCGCCGTGCCGTGTAGGTCTCGACCGGCATTGCGACCGCGTCGCATGGGCGGTCATAGTCGATCGCCTCCATGCGGTCATCGAAGAAGGCCAGTTCGACGCTCTTCGGCGTCAGGCCGGCGAGCGTGGCAATCGGCAGGGGTTCCATCTGCCAGGAGCGGATGTAGGACTCCCCGGCACGATGGCCGATGGCCGGCTGGATCAGGGTCAACCGCATACGACTCTGGCCGCGGCCGCAGCATCAGGCGCGACTCGCGGCCGATCGATGACATCGATCGGCCAGTCGCAGTTATAGAAGCGGTGCAGGTTGTGCGCATAGAAGCGATAACCGGTATTGGCGGTCAGCGCGAGCGGCCGCAGATTGCCTGCCCGCCACAGCCGCCGGCCGATCGCAGACCAGCGGTAGGTCTGCTTCCAGGCACGTTCGTGGCCTTCGGCGAGTTCGCGCACCGACATGTTGCGCGGCTGGAAGACCACGTGCTGAGCGTCGTAGAGGGTCCAGTCGCGGGTCAGTATCCGTCCTTCGCGCTCGAATCGCGCATGCAAGGGCGTTCCCGGAAAGGGCGTCAGCACGGCGTAGCGCGGAAGGTCGATGCCGGTTTCGATGGCGAATTCCACCGTGGTTTGGAAAACATCCGGCGTATCGTGATCGAGGCCGAAGACGAAGCACCCTTGAATTGCGATCCCCAGTTGATGCAGGTCGTCGATGACCGAGCGGAAGTCGACCGAGGCATTGAAGCGCTTGCGGGCATCGCGCAGACTCTCGGGGGTGACGGTTTCGAGGCCGAGCAGCAGACCTTTGCAGCCGCTGCGGGCGACCAGTTCCATGAACTTGCGATCGTGTCCGAGGAGCACCGTGGACAGACCAAACCACTCGATGTTGAGCGGGATCAGACGGGTGAACAGTTCGCGGGCATATTCCTTGTCGGAAATCAGGTTGAGGTCGACGAACAGTATTTTCTTCTGTCCGAACTGCTGGATGTCGCGGATGACCCAATCGATGGGCTTCTGATACTGCTTGCGCCCCCAGGCAGCGGGTGCAACGCAGAACTCGCAATCGTGGGCGCAGGAACGGGTCGCCTCGAAAACCGCCTGGGTCAGGAAGTTGCGCGAATCGAAGAGATCCCGTCGGGCGAACGGCATTTGCGGTCGGTCGAGCGTGAAGTCAGGGCTCTGGTAGTAGGCCGGTTTCAGGGAGCCGGCTGCGAAATCACGCAGAAGCTGCGGCCAGCTGTCCTCGGCGTAGCCGACGCAGATCGAATCGGCGTGCTCTGCCGCTTCGTTCGGCAGCAACGTGACGTGGGGACCACCGAGCACGACGGTTTTGCCGCGGGCGCGGAAATGTGCCGCGAGTTCGTAGGCGCGTGGCGCCGTACCGGTAATCACGGTCATGCCGATCAGGTCAGCGGCAATCTCGTTCGGCAGCTCGACAATGCCTTCGTCGTAGAGCGACAGCTCGGCGCCGAGCTCCGGCGGGACCAGGGCGGCCAGTGTGGTCAAGGTCAGCGGCTGGTAACGCAGCGACTTCTTGAAGATGCCGCCGCGGTGGCGGTACAGGGGGCCTTTCGGCGATATCAGGGCAATCTTCATGGGCACTCCCGTTCGAAAACATCCAGCCAGAATGGCTCGGGACGCAGCGCGGTCGGCTTGATATCGCCAGGCCGGGCGCCGCGCGTCAGCAGGGTTCTCTCGTAGATCGCCCAGGCACGGGGCACCCGCAGAAAGTTTGGGGGCGACAACTGTGCGAGTTTCCTTGCATAGGCGTATTGGGGGTTGTGGCACAAGGCAGCGTCCAGCCGGGCAAGATCCTCCGGCGAGGTGTCGTGTTCGCGGACCAGTACGTAAGCACGCTTGCGCGCGTGGGGGAGCAGCAGAGAAAACCCGGGGAGAAAGGCAAGTGCGGTCGTGACGAAGGATTCGCTCAGTTTCTCGCCGACAAGGTCGCAGAACAGGCCGGAGCGACCAACGAAGCCGAGAATCGGCCGACCCGATGCTGCGTATCCACGGCAGCAAACGGCGTCGCCGCTTCGATAGCGGTACAGTCCGCTCGCTGTCGTCACGACGACTTCGTACTCCCTGCCGGGCTCGAGTTCGTGCGCGAGGAAGGCGTGCTCTTCGCTCAGGAACTCGAAGAAACCGTTGGCAACGAGTTCCGGTACGCCATGATCGTTGGGAACGGTCACGACGGCTTCGGTCGAGATCAGTCCCTTCGGCTCGATGGCGACGCCGGGAAAACGGGCGGCAAGCTCGGCGGCGTATGGGCGGGACGATCCGTCGGCCCAACAGCTGATCACCTTCAAGCGGGGCCAGGCAGCCGCGATTCTTTCGTGATCTTCCAGTAACGAAAGAAGGAAAGTCGGGCTCCAGACCGAGATCAGTTCGAGCGCCGAAGCGCTGGAAAGGTGACGCCGTGTTTCCTGGCGCCAAGTGGCGACGTCAGCGATTGCGGAGACTGAAAATGGCACGGCGCTCCGTGTCATCAGCACTGGGCACGTCGCCTCGTCGAGATAGGCGGCATCGGGCAGCCCGACCGGAACGTCGCCGATCCTTTCGGCAGTCCGGGCGACCGGACTGATCGAGAAATAGACCGTGCCGGTGACGGCGTGACGTGCCAAGGTTGCTGCAAGCCAGGGCGACACGGCGCGGCGGAACTCGACGATCCCGGCAGCGGAGTACGGGATGAGCTTGCTTCCGCCGGCGCTGCCGCCGGTTCTTTCGTAGGCGCAAGGCCGACCGCGGAAAAGGATGTCGCTTTCGCCATCGCTGATGCGTCGCAACCAGGGCGTCAGGCTCTCGTAGTCGCAGAGAGGGACCTGCGTGCGAAAGGCATCGAGTGTGAGAGGACGGCCATGGCTCCGCAGGTACGCGGTCGACGAGTTGCTTGCCAGCAGTTCGGCAAGCCAGTCGCTGCCGACGCCTGGGTCAGAGGCCGGCCTCCGTAGTGCCGCGGGCAGGCCCGAGGCCACGATCATCGCCGTGCTCCGGCAGCGCGCTGGAAGAAACGCGCGGCCAATGGTTTCAGGTTGTCGACGGCAAGCTCGCAGACGCAGACCAGCTCGTTTCCCTGCAGGTAGCCGGGGTTGCGGGCAAGAAAGAAGCGGACATCCTGGCGTTCGAGTTCATCGATATCCGGATGCGCGATCGCCGGGCGCAAGTGGCCACGAGATTCGGCGAACTCGACAACGCCCGTTTGTGGGTTGTAGTCGGCGCCGTAGCGGGCGCCGGCAAGGAAATCCGCCAGCGGTTTCAGGCGCAGGGTTTCGCTGTCCTGCCAACCAGGATGGAACTCGCGCGCGAAGACCGGCAGGTAGCGATAGGTGCGGTGTCCCTTCACCAGCAGGAACCAGTACAGGGGTCTTTCGGGCGAAGCCGCCTTGATGCCACCGACGTACTCGAGCCAGGCAAAGGCCAGCTCGCGTTGGCCCCAATGGCGCGGATCGACGATCGTGTCGCCGGAAAAGATGATTCCCGTGTCCTGCTCCTGCCACTCGACTTCATAGTGCTTGATCGTCGTGAAGCCGACCAGCGCATCGTCGCTGAATACCAGCAGGGCGTGGTCCTTTTCCGACAAATCGGCGCGGAACAGGGCATCATTGCTGCCCGCATAGTGATCCAGGTAGAGCGCCGACATCCTGGCAATTTGCTCCTCGTCGAGTTCGGTGGTGCGGACAACCCTCGACCTGTATTCAGGCATTGCAGGTTCGGGCCGATCCCGGCCCCGACAGGTTTCGACAGCCGCGGTGTCGCGCATTGGCAATTACCTGTATCGTGCGGCAGCCTTTGCGGCCGACCATGAGAACTCGGGAAACTCGTCGAACATGCCGTGCAAGGACGGGAGCTTGGACGTCGAGAAGAAGGCGTCATAGAAATCCGGTGAACCGGCAAGCGAGCGCACATCGCGACGCAGATCGCCCTGTCTTGAACTCAAGTCAGGAAATTCCCGGACCAGCCGGTCGATGACCGCGATACCGGATCTTTTTGGGGTGAGGAACTCGCGCATCAGGCGTGCGAGCAAAGCGCCGTTGATTCTCCGGGCAAGCGGAGAACTGCCGCAGAGCACGGCACGGACGATGTCCGGATACAGCTTGACGTGATGGACCTCGTCGCGCAGATGCCGAAGGTGTACTGCCAGGAAGCTCGGCTCGATGCTTGCGCCTTCCTTGGCGGATTTGATGACCGTCTTCGAGAACTCCGCCGACGCCTCCTCGAGGAAGAAGGCGAGCCAGATTACAAACGTCATGGTTTGCGGGTGTTGGACGATGGCATTCAGCACGTGGCGCACGATGGCCGACGGACGAATGAAGACATGCCGGCGGTTGGCATAAAGTTCTGGAAAGGCGCGACTGTTGATCGACGCGAACATCAACTGGTGCCGATCTTCATCGTCGACCATCGCCCGCAATCGGTCTTGCAGCGCTGGCTGTTTCACCGCGCCGGCAGCCAGTAGGGCGCGCGAAATCGCATTTCCGATGTCGTGCTCGAAGAAGATGAACTGCTCGTTGATATGGGCAGCGTAGAGCTGGTTGTAGCGCAGCCGTTGCGCGGCAGTCAGTCGCGCGAGCGAGGGCGTGTAGTAGAGTTGCGTCAGGGACTCGGGGACAAAAGGGAGCGAGAAATCGATCCCCTTCGCGGTCTCGTCGAATTCACCCTCTGGCGCCGTGATACCGTTGCTTTCAGACACGCGGTTGGCCCTTTCTCAATGGAATCGTCTTGGCGAACACGATTATTGCATAAGGGGCGGCGGTGGCCGAAGACAAGCGGTGTGGTTATCGGCCGTGATTCGGCGCTATGACCTGAACCGAAGTCGAGTGAGTGCGCTGTTCTACTTTCTCGGTCGCTGCGGCTGCCGCTATACCGCCAGCGCCGCCAGAACCCCGTCCTTATCCATGTCTTCGCCACGTCCGCGCATGATGATCTCGCCCCGTTCCATCAGCAGATATTGATCCGCCAGTGAGCGGGCAAAATCATAGTACTGCTCGACGAGCAGGATCGCCATGTCGCCGCTGGCGGCGAGCGAGCGCACGGCGCGCTCGATGTCCTTGATGATCGATGGCTGGATGCCTTCGGTGGGCTCGTCGAGAATCAGCAGCTTCGGCCCCATCGCCAGCGCGCGTCCAATCGCGAGTTGCTGCTGCTGCCCACCCGAGAGGTCGCCGCCGCGCCGGCGCAGCATCTGCCGCAGCACCGGGAACATCTCGAAGATGCGCTCGGGAACCGGCGTGCGGCCGGGACAGGTGGCGAGTCCCATCAGCAGATTCTCCTGTACCGTCAGACGCGGAAAGATCTCGCGTCCCTGCGGCACGTAGCCGATGCCGGCCTTGACGCGCTGGTGCGAGGCTGCGCGGGTGAGGTCGTGCCCGGCGAACTCGATACGCCCGCCCTTCGCCGGCAGCAAGCCCATCAACGACTTCAGCAGCGTCGATTTGCCCACGCCGTTGCGCCCGAGAATCGCCGTCACCTTGCCGGCTTCGGCAGTGAAACTGAGGTTGCGCAGGATGTGGCTGCCGCCGTAGTACTGGTTGAGATTGTCTACATTTAGCATGGTGGTTTTAACGCCCCAGGTAGACTTCGATCACGCGCGCATCGGACTGGACTTCCTCGAGGGTTCCCTCGGCAAGGACGCTGCCTTCGTGCAGGACGGTGACCTTGCTGCCGAGCTGCTTGACGAAAGCCATGTCGTGCTCGACGACGACCAGTGAATGCTTGCCGGCGAGCGACAGGAAGAGTTCGCCGGTTCGTTCGGTTTCCTCATCGGTCATGCCGGCGACCGGTTCGTCGAGCAACAGCAGCTTCGGTTCCTGCATCAGCAGCATGCCGATCTCCAGCCACTGTTTCTGGCCGTGCGACAGCAGACCGGCCAGCCGGTCGGCCTGGGCGTCGAGACGAATCAATTGCAGCGTCTCGGCGATCCGGTCGCCGGCCGCCGAATCGAGCTGCGCAAAAAGGCTCCGCCAGACGCGCTTGTCGGTCTTCATCGCCAGTTCGAGATTCTCGAAGACCGTGTGATTCTCGAAAATCGTCGGCTTCTGGAACTTGCGGCCGATCCCGACGTGCGCAATCTCGGGTTCGGAGAGACGCGTCAGGTCGATCGTCTGACCGAAGAAGACGCTGCCTTCGTCGGGTCGCGTCTTGCCGGTGATCACGTCCATCATCGTCGTCTTGCCGGCGCCGTTGGGCCCGATGATGCAGCGCAGCTCGCCGGCGTCGATTGCCAGCGACAGCTTGTTCAGCGCTCGAAAACCGTCGAAGCTGACCGTGATGTCTTCGAGATAAAGGATGACCTTGTGCGACAGGTCGAGTTCACCCGGTTTGAGCAGGTGTCCGAGTTCGGCGGTGCCGCTGTCCCAGTCAGGGTTGTCATGATTGTTCAACGGGAGATCAATGGCGTTCATGCCTGGACTCCTTTCGCTGCCGGTGCCAGCGGATGGCGATCACGCTTCATCCCGGCGCGCAGTTTCCGGCACAGGCCGACGATGCCCTGGGGCAGATACAGCGTCGCGACGATGAACAGGGTGCCGAGAAAGAACAGCCAGTATTCGGGGAAACTCACCGTAAACCAGCTCTTCGCGAGATTGACGATGAACGCGCCGATCACCGGACCGATCAGTGTCCCGCGCCCGCCGACGGCGACCCATATGGCGATTTCGATCGAATTGGCGACCGACATTTCGGACGGGTTGATGATTCCCACCTGCGGCACATACAGCGCACCGGCGACGGCGCACAACAGCGCCGACAAGGTCCACACGAAAAGCTTGTACCACAGCGGGTTGTAGCCGATGAACATCACTCGCGATTCGGCGTCGCGGATTGCCGTCAGGATGCGACCGTATTTCGAAGTCACCAGGGTGCGCGCGAGCAGCAAGGTGCCGAGCAACGTCAGCGCCGAAAGGCCGAAAAGGACGACGCGCGTCTCGGGGGCGGTGATCGAGTAGCCCAGGATGCGCTTGAAGTCGGTGAAACCGTTGTTGCCGCCGAAACCGGTTTCGTTGCGAAAGAAGAGCAGCATCGCAGCATAGGTCAGCGCTTGCGTGATGATCGAGAAATAGACGCCCTTGATGCGCGAGCGGAAGGCGAAGTAGCCGAACACGAAGGCAATCAGCGCCGGCACGACGAGTACCAGCAGCGCCACCCACACGAAGCTGTCGCTACCGACCCAGAACCACGGCAATTCCTTCCAGTCGAGAAAGACCATGAAATCCGGCAGGTCGCTCTGGTAACTGCCGTCACGGCCGATCTGGCGCATCAGGTACATCCCGAAGGCGTAGCCGCCGAGCGCGAAGAACAGGCCATGCCCGAGCGAGAGGATGCCGCCGTACCCCCAGATCAGATCCATGGCCACGGCGACGATCGCGTAGCAGAGAATCTTGCCGATCAGGGTGATGAAGTAGGTCGACAGGTGCAGTGGATGGTCGGGCGGCAGCGCGAGGTGCATGATCGGCACGGCAAACAGCGCGAAAGCAGCGAACAATCCCGCCATCTGCCAGCTACGCATGTCGAAGCTCTGCCCGAGGCGGACGATCAAAGGGGTTCGTGCAGGCGAAGGGCGCATGAAATCTCCCGGACTCAGGATTCGACAAAGCGGCCCTTGAGGGCGAACAGCCCTTGCGGACGCTTCTGGATGAAGATGATGATGAACACCAGCACGACGATCTTGGCGACCACCGCTCCTGTCCAGCCTTCGAGAAACTTGGTGAACACGCCCAGACCCAAGGCTGCCCAGACTGCGCCGGCAAGCTGCCCGACCCCGCCAAGAACAACGACCATGAATGAATCGACGATGTAGCCCTGCCCCATGTCCGGGCCAACGTTGGCAATCTGCGACAATGCCACGCCGCCGAGTCCGGCGATCCCTGCCCCGAGGCCGAAGGCCAGGGTATCGACGCGCCCGGTCGGCACGCCGACACAGCCGGCCATGGCACGGTTCTGCGTCACCGCGCGGACGAACATCCCCAGGCGCGAAAGATTGAGAATCCCCCACATCACGGCCAGCACGGCAATCGAGAAGCCGACGATGATGATCCGGTTCCAGGGCAGCATCAGGTTGGGCAGGACCTCGATGCCGCCGGCCATCCACACCGGGTTGGCGACCTCGACGTTCTGCGCGCCGAACAGCGTGCGCGCCACCTGCATCAGAAACAGCGAGATTCCCCAGGTGGCGAGCAGCGTCTCCAGCGGGCGGCCATAGAGGTGGCGGATGACGATCCGTTCCATGAGGATGCCGACCAGTGCTGCCGATAAAAAGCCGACCGGGAGCGCCGCCAGTAGATACCAGTCGATGGCACCTGGCAGATAGGCGCGGAAAACGCCCTGCATGACCCATGCCGAATAGGCGCCGACCATCAGCAGTTCGCCGTGCGCCATGTTGATGACCCCCATGACGCCGTAAGTGATCGCCAGGCCAAGGGCGGCGAGCAGGAGGATCGAGCCGAGCGACAGGCCGGTGAAGGCGCGGCCGAGATTGTCAGCCCACGCCAGCCGCTGCTCTATCGAGCGGATCGATGTCCTCGCCGCGGCGCGCACCGCGCTGTCAGGCTCGATCCAGGCGTCGCCGCGCTTTTCGGTCAGCGGCAGCAGCATTTGCCGGACGTTGGGGTCGCTGCTTTCGCCAAGGACCCGGACAGCGGCAAGCCGCACCCCGGCCTCGGTCGAACCGAGACTGGCCTGCGCATGCGCCAGTTGCAGGCGCTTCCTGATCTCGGGGTCGGTTTCGACGGCCAGTGCCTTGTCAAGCAGCGGCAGCATTTTGGCGTCAGCGCTCAATGTCAGCTCCTGGGCAGCCTGCCAGCGCACCGCGCGTTCGGTCGAGAACAGCCGCAGCGCAGCGAGGGCGCCCGACAGTTCGCGGCGCACGCGGTTATTGATGCCGATCGTCTCGGTCGCCGCCGGCGTCGGCTTGATTTCGGTGTGGCTGGCCGCGTCGAGGACACGCGCGCCGTCGACGATTACCACCCGCTCGCCGGCCAGTGCCAGCGAGTCGTCGGCCAGTGCCTTGAGGACTGGCAGCGCTTCGTCGGGCGCCGCCTGCGCCAGCGCGGCAATCGCGGCGATCTTGCTCTCCGAGTCTTCGGACGCGAGTGGCTTGAGCAGCGTCGGGTCAATCGCCGCCAGGCAAGCCGTACTCAGCAACCATCCGCAAAACAGTAATCCAGTGGTGCGCATGCTTTCTCCTCACCCCTCTGCCTCTTCCGGATCCGGGCGAGGCAGAGGAAGCTGCGTGAGCCGCGGCTGCGGCTCACGCGCTGCTTACTTGCCTTCCGGCTCGTCCTTTTTCTTGTCGTTACCCGGAATATACGGACTCCACGGCTGCGCCTTGATTGGCCCAGGCGTTTTCCAGACGACGTTGAACTGCCCATCGGCCTTGATTTCGCCGATGAACACCGGTTTATGCAGGTGATGGTTCTTCTCGTCCATCTTGATCGTGAAACCCGACGGTGCCTTGAAGGTCTGCCCGCCCATTGCTGCGATCACCTTGTCGACATCGGTCGACTTGGCCTTCTCGACCGCCTGTTTCCACATATGGACGCCGATGTAAGTGGCTTCCATCGGGTCGTTGGTCACCGCCTTGTCGGCGTTTGGCAGCTTCTGCTTGACCGCCCAGGCGCGGTACAGCTTGGTGAACTTGTCGTTGTCGGCGTTCTTCAACGACATGAAATAGTTCCACGACGCCAGGTGTCCAACCAGCGGCTTGGTATCGACACCGCGCAGTTCCTCCTCGCCGACCGAGAAGGCGACCACCGGCACTTCAGTGGCCTTCAGGCCGGCGTTGCCGAGTTCCTTGTAGAACGGCACGTTGGAGTCGCCGTTGATGGTCGAGACCACCGCCGTCTTCTTGCCTTCGCTGGAGAATTTCTTGATCTTGGCGATGATCGTCTGGTAGTCGCTGTGACCGAAAGGCGTGTACTCTTCCATGATGTCGGCGTCGGCGACGCCCTTCGACTTGAGGAAGGCGCGCAGAATCTTGTTGGTCGTGCGCGGATAGACGTAGTCGGTGCCGAGCAGGACAAAGCGTTTGGCTTCACCGCCGTCCTTGCTCATCAGATACTCGACCGCCGGAATCGCCTGCTGGTTTGGCGCAGCGCCAGTGTAGAAGACGTTCCGTTCGAGTTCCTCGCCTTCATACTGCACCGGGTAGAACAGCAGACCGTTGAGTTCCTTGTAGACTGGCAGGACCGACTTGCGCGACACCGAGGTCCAGCAGCCGAAAGTGACCGCAACCTTGTCCTTGCTCAGCAACTGGCGGGCCTTCTCGGCGAATAGCGGCCAGTTCGAGGCCGGGTCGACAACCACCGGTTCGAGTTTCTTGCCAAGCACGCCGCCCTTGCTGTTGATCTCGTCGATGGCCATCAGGACGGTCTCCTTGAGCGCCGTCTCGGAAATGGCCATGGTCCCGGACAGGGAATGCAGAACCCCGACCTTGATCGTCTCCGCAGCCAGTGCGCTGATCGGGCTGAGCCCGAAAGCGGTGGTGATGGCGGCGGCTGAAAGTGTCTTCATGAAATTGCGACGTAGCATCTGTTTTGGCTCCTCGAAGGTTAAGAACTGGGAAGAAAGGAAGAAATCTGTCCTGCCAGGACAACAAAGCAACCACCGTGCCAGACCTTGACGGAAACGAATGGCTGTCTTCAGAGGCATGACTGGGCGTTCTCGTCCGGTCTGGCGTTCGAATTGCACACCATGATGGTGCGCAATTTCGGAACGGGCACCAGGATGAGACCATTAGAGGCAAGGGAGAAAACTGGCACGGCCAGGATCGGGACGGGCGACCGCAAACGCTCGGTGCTGATTTTCAGACCGCTTTCGGCAAGGCCCCGGTCAGTGTCGCGAGAATCGCCAAACAGTTTCAGGAGCCGGCATTCTGCCTGTCGGGCGGTCTGGACCAGGGTGCCGACACGGTCCTGGTGCAGCGAATCGATGCTGTTCTCAGCCTCTGCGACCGGCCGATACCGCTCGAGGAATGCATGCACCACGGCAGCGCGCTGAGCGAAGCAGCGTCAAGCCGTTTGTGCCGGATCATCCGGGCGGCCAGTGTGCAAATCGCGTCAGCGACTCATGCAGGGGTCATCCGCCAGCGCTGGCGCCGGCGGATGACCGTGGTTTGCCTGACCCGCTATGATTTGGTCGCCTTCGCCCTTCGCCATGCATCGCTCTGCTCGTGCCAGTGAAAGAGAAGCGAGGGTTTAGCAGGTCGGACGCCGAGGCCGGCAGCTACCGCTCACTCGCCTGTTTCTCGCGGGCGGCGTGCGCGATCAGCGCAGCGATCACGCACGAGGCGATGCGCGTTTCGGCGGTGTCGGCGCGGCTGGTGAGGACGATCGGCACGCGTGCGCCGAGGACGATGCCGGCGCTGAGCGCGTTGCCCAGATATTCGAGCTGTTTGGCGAGCATATTGCCGGATTCGAGGTCGGGGACGACGAGGATGTCGGCACGTCCGGCGACCGCCGAGCGGATTCCCTTGGTTTTGGCGGCGACCAGCGAGACAGCGTTGTCAAAGGCGAGTGGACCGTCGAGCAGCCCGCCTTTGATCTGGCCGCGGTCGGCCATCTTGCACAGTGCCGCGGCGTCGAGCGTGGACTGGATCTTGGGGTTGACGGTCTCGACCGCCGAGAGAATCGCGACCTTGGGTTCGGCGGTACCGATGATGTGCGCGAGGTCGATGGCGTTCTGGATGATGTCGACCTTCTCCTGCAGCGTCGGCAGGATATTGACCGCCGCATCGGTGATCATCACCGGCCGCGGATAGGTCGGCACGTCCATCAGGAAGACATGGCTGATGCGCCGCTCGGTGCGCAGGCCCGTGCCGCGGGCAATCACCTCGGCCATCAGTTCATCGGTATGCAGGCTGCCCTTCATCAGTGCCTCGACGTCGTTGCTGCGGATCAGCGTTACGGCCATGGCCGCGGCTTCATGGCTGTGCTTGACGTTCACGATCCGGTGCTGTCCGAGGTCGAAGCCATTTTCCTCGGCGACGGCGCGAATCTTCTGCTCGGGTCCGATCAGGATCGGGTCGATCAGGTTCGCCTCGGCGGCGAGCAGGGCGCCCCTGAGCGATTCACGATCGCAGGGGTGAACCACCGCCATGTCGATCGGTGCCAGGCCTTCGGCACGTTTGACCAGCACCTGCAGCCGTGCGTATTTGTCGGAGATGGTGATTTCCGGGGTGGTCGTGCGCTTGGTGCGGATCTTTTCCCGCGGCGCCAGCACTTCGGCGCTGCCCGACACCACCAGCAGCTGATCCTGATTGAAGCAGGTGCAGTCGAGGATGATGTGGCGGTTGTGGTCGAACTTCTGTTTGACGGTGACCGTTACGGTGATGGTATCGCCGATGGTCACCGGCCGCGCAAAGTGCACGGTCGATTCGATCAGGACCGTTCCCGGCCCTGGGAACTGCGTTCCCAGGGTGGTCGACATCAGCGATGCGGTCCACATGCCGTGCGCGATGAAATCCTGAAACAGGCCGCTGTGGCGGAATTCGGCATTGGCCAGTGCGGGATTCATGTCGCCGGACATCAGGGCAAAGAGTCTGACATCCTCCGGGCGCAGTGTGCGGATCAGTGACGAGCTGTCACCGACATTGATCTCGTCGTAGGTTCGACTTTCGAGAAATTCGAGCGGGGTCTCAAAGTGCATGCTGGGCTCCGAATGACGATTGCAGGGGTGATCAGAACGAGGCCGGGATATTGTACCCGCCACCGCACAGAAGTCCGTCACCGAACCGGCTGCAGGCTCTCGCAGCGAGTGGCTGGCCAGTCGCCGCAGTGACGCACCCTGGAATCGGCAATGACTCACTGATGGATATCATTATGCTGCAACGCAGCACAAAATGCCATGACGATCTGGGTCTGCGCGGCACCGTCCGGTGGCCGATCAGACATTTTGTTGACCTGCATCAGTACGTACTGCGATGGAGAGGCTAGGCTTCCTGGAGTGGATCGGAAATCGCTGCGCTCGGTGGGAGACTGTCGTGACGGAAGAATGTTTTGATGCCGCAAGGCTGGACGAACTGCTGCCGCCGATCATCGACCGTCATGGCGGTGACCCGGGCCAGTTGCTGCAGATTCTGCTGGCCGTGCAGGAAGCGCTGGCTTACCTGCCGGCGGCGGCGCTGACCGCGATCGCCAGGGCGCTCAAGCTGCCGCGCGCGCGCGTCGAAGGCGTCGCCGGTTTCTATTCCTTCCTGCACCTGGC